>NZ_JACDWV010000134.1:0-144418 GCF_016464105.1 Pseudoalteromonas sp. bablab_jr010
GGGCGCTTCACAGGCACTTACTCTCATCGTTGTTACTTCTTAAAAGGGACTACCATTCTTGCAAAGTAACGCCTTGATATTAAGCACCTGTGAAACGCTGAATTCTGCATCTTGAGGTGGCTTGGGTATAATAAAAAGGGAGCATCACGCTCCCTTTGTTAATCCATATACTTACTTAAATATTTTTTAAATACCGGGTCGGTTTTCGCCAGCTCTTTTTGCTCCGCTAAAATATCTTTTAGAATTGCTTTAGAGGTTAACGGGTTGGCTAATACAACACGAAAAACCACGGTGGGCTGATGGTCATATTTTGCAGGAGTTAAACGTGTACGCGATACAAAAGAGCGACCCGCTTCACGCTGACGCTTTTGCATGCTTGCAGTAAAGCGATTCAACGAAGCGTAAATATCTAATTTCGTTTCTTTGTCTGCATCTTTCAGTTTCGCTTGGATTTCTTTTGGTACGTAACGATAGGTTAATAGGCAAAGCTCAGGCTCTGAGATTAACTCAAAGTCTTCATCCTGCTTGATCATGTCGGCAAAAGTGCGCGCTTTCACGATACTGCGATCAATTAGCATCTCGTAGCCTTTACGGCCAATAACACGTAAGCAAGCATGCACTAACATTGCCATACCTGGGCGGCTGCCCTCAAGGGTATGACTGCCTAAATCTTTTGAGCCTTTACGAAGAATATATTCCGCATGATGCTCAATAGCATCCGTCGCTGCAGGGTCTTTAAATAACACCAGACCCGCTCCCATTGGCACATACATTTGTTTGTGAGCATCAATGGTAATTGAATCAGCGCGTTCGATACCGTTTAAAAGGTGGCGGTAATTTGAAGAAAGTAAGGTTGCACCACCCCATGCAGCGTCAACATGAAAATGACAGCCAAGTTCTTCGCTTAAATCAGCCATTTCATTGAGTGGATCTATGCTGCCCGTTTCAGTCGTACCAGCAACACCCACAAGTGCCATTACCTTAATGCCAGACGCTTCAAGCTCATGGGCCTTTTTACGCATCGCATCGACATCGACTTTATTATTTTCGCCGGTTGCGATTGCGACAATGTTATCGCGACCAATACCCAGTAGATCAACGGTTTTGCCTAATGAGTAATGGCCTCGCTCAGAAACAAGCACAGCTAAGCCTTTGTAACCATAGTGCAGCATTCCCGCGATTAAACCCTGTGCAGCAATGCCTTTATAGTCACCATTGGCTTTTAATAAACGGTTGCGGGCAATCCATAAGGCGGTAATGTTAGCGACAGTGCCACCTGAACAGAATGCGCCTAATGACGTTTTCGCACTGTGCATCCATTTGCTATAAAAGCTGTCGTCTTCACCATAAGCAAGGTGATGCATCATGCCCAAAACTTGTCTTTCTAGAGGCGTAAATGCCTTTGAAGTTTCAATTTTTACTAGGTTTTGGTTTAGACCGACCATTAATTTAGAAAGCGGTAACACAAAATGCGGTAACGCTGAGGTCATGTGACCAATAAAGCTTGGTGCAGCAGTATGCACTGAATGAGCAACCAACTGCTCCATAATATCTTGAGCATAATCAGAAACAAAGGTTGGCTCTTCTGGGATAGTGGCCGTTTGAAAGTCTTTTTCAATTTCGTGCAAAGGCTTTTCAATTGCAGCTATATTCTCATTTAAGAACCCAGCTAAGTTGCTAGAAATTTCAGATTCGATTTTACTTAATGTCGAGTCTGGTGCTTCTGGCACCGTAAAAATACGAATCAAGCTTTCTTTGGAGGCGACGGCACAACGCTTTTGATCCATCCTAATACCCATAATTAGCAGCTAAAAATGCACCTGATGATGGGACATCTTGGTGAACACTTTTGCGGCACTGTTGCTACGAAATTGGCTAACTTTACTGGAATATCACGAAAATGTCTCGCATAAAGCTAAAAAGGCATAATTTCGATGACAAAAAAATGATTTATTGATGAAATTTGCGGTCAATTTATACTATCAGAGAAGTATTTTTTAAGTATAATCAAACGATAACCGCAAAGGGAACGTTTATGCCCAAAGGAATGCAAAAAACTAGCTGGCTGCTATATGGTTTCGCCGTTTTTTTTATTAGTTTATTTGGCTATATCTATTATACTTATGAAACCACACGTAGTGAGATCATGGCAAATATCGATAGCAAATTGCTAAATGCCGCGGTCAGTGTCAAGCATATCCTAGGTGATGACTACCATAATACAGTCAATGCTGGTCTACCTATTTCCAGTTCTACCTACAAAGAAAAGAGTCTTGCCCTTTCAGAGTACGCAAAGCAAATGCAACTTGCTTATGTGTATGCAATGGTCCTTCGCGATGACAAAGTCTACTTTAGCGCCTCAAGTTACACTCAAAAAGATCAAAACACTGGTCGTGTCACACAGTTTTTAGATGCCTACCCCGAAGCGACAGAACTTAACAAAGAAGCCTTTTATTCGACCGAACCCGTTTTTGAAATATCGCAGGATCAATGGGGGTATTTTAAAAGTATCTTTGTTACTTTTGTCGATGATAATGGCCAAACTTATATAACTGGCGCAGACATTACTATAAGTGACTTAAACCAGCAGCTTCAGCAAAGCGTTACAAGGGCGATGGTTACCAGTAGCTTTTTCTTCTTTATTGCATTACTTATAGCAGGATTATATTTCTTACAGCTTAAACGCTCGCTATCAACAGACGCACGCACTGGCTTTGCTAATCATGTTGCCCTTGAATATCACATAAAGAAAACGACCAAACACCGTATGGAATTGGCGATTATCATCATCAACGAGCTTGAAGACATCAGCAGTTTTTATGGCAGTGAAGTGAGTGATAAAGTGATGGCTAACATACTTAGGTACTTTCAATCACGTATACCTCGTGATGGCGGTATTTACCGCTTAACAACCAATAAAATCGCATTATTACGTACTCATACTGATGAGCATAATATCGACGAAGTAATAAACGCTTTTAACAATGCGATCCCAGCACTGAAAGAACCGTTTATTTATGTCAGCTTATCCGCAGGTGTCGCTACAGGTAATAAATTATTACTGATAGAAAACGCCCACATAGCACTTCAGCAGGCCAAATTAAACAATCAGCGTTTAATACGCTATGAAAATGTTTTTAAACAAGTTGAAGAACAATTTAAAAGTAACGTTTTCCTTGCTAAAGAAGTCAAAGAAGCCTTCGATAACAATCGCATAGTACCTTATTTTCAAGCTATTTATAACAACCAAAGTAAGGCCGTAGATCATTATCAATGCCTTGCCAGAATGGTAAGTTCAACTGGTCGTATTCACGCACCTGATTACTTTATGATGGTACTAAAGCGCTCACGCATGGATGGCCCCTTGAGACGTACTATATTTACTCGTTGTATTGAGCAATTTAGGAAAACCAATGTACGCTGGAGTATCAACATTACCGCACAGGATATCCTTGACCCAAGCTTGAGCGAGTTTTTTGAATTACAGCTAAGGCGTTATCCGCAACCCCATAATATTATCTTTCAATTCCATGAACGCGATGCGATTGCTTACTTTGGTGAAATAAAAACCTTTATTAGCACTTTAAAGAATAAAGGTGCTCAGGTTTTTATTAATGAATTTGGCGCAGGCTTTTCAAACTTGCCTCACATTAGGAAGCTTGAGATCGATGGCTTGAAATTAGATAAAGGGTTGGTAAGCCAAATTCATACTAATAAAGATAACTATCTGTTTATTGAAAACTTGGTGAAATACGCTCAGCAACTCAAATTAGATGTAATCGCTGAGCAAGTTGATAACGAACAAATAGCAGACGCGCTTGCTCGTGCAGGTGTTACTTTAATGCAAGGGAGTCATTTCGCACCGCCAACTCCCTATATTCATTAAAGGTTGATCACCAAGCGGTGGCTTTGTTGACCACTGGCCCAGTACTTTCGTTCGAATGGAGTAATGGCAATATCACTCTCATATAGTTCAACATCGCACTTATGCCCAGCAAGCTCTAATGAGCGGGCAAACTCTTTAACGTATATATCCCAATTGCTTCTGAGCTCTAAGCGACCGCCTAATTTAACGATAAACGGAAATATAGCAGCGCCATGCCAGCGTCTTTGCAAGTGCTTGGCTTTTGGCCAAGGATTTGGATACAGCAGATAGTGATGGCTTGGCTGCCAGTTTGCAGCCACCGCCAAGCGCCAAAAATCGTTTAAATCAGCTTGCACTAAAATGTACTGCCCCGCATCCGTTTGCTTGTACTCAATATCATGCTTATCTAGACGATGTGATGATTTATCAATACCAATCACTAACGCATCTGGGTGGCGCTTTGCTAAGTTTGCGGTGCTTTCACCCACACCACAACAGGAATCAAGAATAATAGGCCCTGCAAACGCTTGCACCTTTTCGTTTACCTGATCAAAAGCTGATTGCGTATGCTCTGCAATCGGCTTTTTAAATTCAGCACTTAAGTGCTTTAAAACAATTTCGTCTAGCTTTTCATGTAAGCCAGGTTGATTCGATACAATACTTCTCGAATTTGCATCCGTCATTAGTGTCTAAGCCCCACACCACGTTTAATAAGGGTTAATGCTAAGGTAAATAACCCCACAATAAATAAACCAAGTACACCAAATGCTACCGACAAGTCGACATCAGACACACCTAAGAAGCCATATCTAAATGCATTCACCATATAAATAATTGGGTTTACTTGCGATACGCCTTGCCAAAATTCTGGCAACAAGGTGATAGAGTAAAACACCCCACCGAGATAAGTCAGCGGCGTTAAAATAAAGGTCGGGATAATACTAATATCATCAAAACTATTAGCATAAATTGCATTGATAAGTCCGCCTAATGCAAACACAGCCGACGTTAAAATAACCGTAGCCATAATCACAAAAATATTATGAATTTGAATATCAACAAATAGCAAAGAAACACAGGTAACAATTAAACCAACCAGCATGCCTCGTGTCATGCCACCGCCCATGTAGCCAAGTACAATGATATAATTTGGCACTGGCGCAACGAGTAGCTCTTCAATGCTTTTTTGAAATTTAGTCGAATAGAAACTCGAAGCAACATTCGAGTAAGAGTTGGTGATCACCGACATCATAATCAGACCCGGGACAATAAACTCCATATAAGTAAAGCCACCCATATCACCGATACGAGAACCAATCAGATTACCAAAAATCACAAAATACAGACTCATCGTGATTGCCGGCGGAACTAAGGTTTGCACCCAAATACGTAAAAAGCGAATACACTCTTTGATCCAAATACTTTTTAGCGCTACTCCATATTTAAACATTATTCGCCTCGCCCTTGTTCTAATAACCCTACAAACAGCTCTTCTAAACGGTTTGCTTTATTTCGCATACTCAGCACAGTATTACCTTGTTCAGTCAGCGCACTAAACACCTGGTTTAAGCCCTGAGACTTTGCCACTTCAACTTCTAAAGTGTGGTCGTCAGTCAGTGTGTATTTATAACCTTCAATGCTAATTGGCTGCACTGGTTGCTTTAAATCCAGTACAAAGGTTTCTTTATCAAGCTTGGCAAGTAACGCTTTAATGGTGGTGTTTTCAACAATCACACCGCTGTCGATAATCGCGATGTTTTTACATAACAGCTCAGCCTCTTCAAGGTAATGGGTAGTCAAGATGATGGTCACACCTTGCTTATTTATCTCGCGAAGAAAATCCCACATAGAGCGGCGTAGCTCAATATCAACACCCGCTGTTGGTTCATCTAAAATGAGTAATTTAGGTTCATGCATCAGTGCACGAGCAATCATTAAACGACGCTTCATACCACCTGAAAGGGTGCGCGCTTGTTTATCTTTTTTCTCAAATAAACCAAGCTGCTTTAAGTATTTTTCAGCACGCTCATGCGCCAGCTTTCTTGGTACACCGTAATAGCCTGCTTGGTTAACTAAGATTTGATTTAGTGTTTCAAACTGACTGAAATTAAATTCTTGCGGTACTAAGCCAAGTTCTGACTTAGCTGCTTCAAGGTCTGTATCAATATCGTGACCAAACACCTGGACACGACCGGCACTTTTATTCACTAACGATGAGATAACACCAATAGTGGTTGATTTACCTGCCCCGTTTGGTCCAAGTAAGGCAAAGAAGTCGCCTTGCTGAACTTGTAAATCAATGCCTTTTACGGCTTCAACACCATTTTTATAAACCTTTTTTAGGCCTTCAATATTTAATGCGATCGTTTTTTCGCTCACTGTTTGCCCTCTCCATAACCCCAACGTTTCGTCAAAGTATGTTCAATGTTTAAATGATCTAAAATTCGCGCCACCATAAAATCAACCAAATCGGAAATCTGCTCTGGTTGATGATAAAAGCCCGGTGCCGCAGGCATAATAGTTACGCCTAGTCGTGCTAGCTTCAGCATGTTTTCAAGGTGGATTTCGCTAAATGGCGTTTCACGCGGGACTAAAATCAGCTGCCCACGCTCTTTAATGACCACGTCAGCGGCGCGTTCGAGTAAGTTATCTGATGCCCCGACCGCAATTGCAGATACTGAACCTGCACTACACGGGCATACCACCATTTTTTTCGGCGCAGCAGAGCCAGATGCAACAGGGCTAAACCAGTTGTCTTTACCAAATACTTTAAGTTGCTCAGGAGCGGCATTAAAAAGTGTACTCAGTTGCTCTGTCGCTTTGTCTTCATTACCCGAAAGTTTGATATTCGATTCTGTATCAAAGACCACTCTTGCCGCACTTGAAATCAATACATACACCTGAAACTGCTGTTCAAGTAATACTTCTAATAACCTTAAGCCATAAGGAGCCCCAGAGGCACCGCTAAAAGCTAACGTTATTTTATCTTTAAATTGCATACAGTTAAGCTCCGTATACTGGTTAGTTTTGTTCAAGAGCAGTGATTAAACGCTGATGAATACCTTCAAAACCACCATTACTCATAATTAAAATATGTTGTGAAGGCGTGCTAGTGGCAACAACCTGAGTAATGATTTCCTCAGTGCTTTTCATGCAATGCATACCCGCTTTGTCTGCATATTCTTTCAGCGACCAGCTTAAATTTTCTGGCTCAAATAAATACACATCATCTGCTGCATCGAGTGAATCAATTAAGGTTTGTTGATGCACGCCCATTTTCATAGTGTTTGAACGAGGCTCTAAAATAGCAACTATCTTATCGGTGCCTACTTTTGCACGTAGCCCTGCTAAGGTCGTTTTAATTGCTGTTGGATGATGGGCAAAGTCGTCATACACTTTTATTGAGTTAATGTCGGCTTTCAGCTCCATACGACGCTTAGGAGAGATAAACTCAGCTAAGCCTGCAATACTGACTGATACCGCGATGCCTACGTGTCTGGCTGCTGCAATGGCCATTATGGCATTTTTGACATTGTGCTCGCCCATGGCTTGCCAGCTGACAACACCTTGTACTTGTGAATCTAGTAGCACTTCAAATTCACTACCATCAGCTTTAAGTAAGCGGTAATCCCAATCACCTAACAGTGTTTCGCTTTCGCTCCAAAGGCCACGTTCAATCACATCTTGTAGTGCTTCGTCTTGGCTTGGCCAAATTACTTTGCCACTACAGGGTAATGTACGCATCAAATGATGAAATTGTTTCTTTATCGCGTTTAAATCTTCAAAAATATCAGCATGATCAAATTCAAGATTATTCAGAATTAAGGTACGCGGTAAGTAGTGTACAAATTTACTGCGTTTATCGAAAAACGCCGTGTCGTATTCGTCGGCTTCAATAACAAAAAATGGTGTTTCGCCAACACGAGCAGAGACACCAAAGTTTTGCACGATACCACCAATCAAAAAGCCCGGTGTCATTCCAGCGTATTCAAGTAACCATGCTAGCATACTAGCAGTGGTTGTTTTGCCGTGTGTGCCTGCTACAGCCAACACCCACGAATTTTGCAGTAAATTATGCTTTAACCATTCTGGGCCAGAAGTATAAGGTAAGCCTTTATCAAGTACGTACTCAACGCAAGGATTGCCTCGACTCATAGCATTACCAATTACCACCATATCTGGCGCAGGTTCTAGTTGGGCAACGTCATATCCTTGAGTGAGCTTTATACCTAGCTCTTCTAATTGTGTGCTCATCGGCGGGTACACATTTTGATCAGAGCCTGTCACTGTGTGACCTAACGATTTAGCGATTGCGGCAATACCACCCATAAAGGTGCCACAAATTCCAAGAATATGAATATGCATCTACTGTCCTGAGCAAAATGAATAAGAGATAAGTAAGGCGCTATAATGCCAAATATAAGCTTTACTTACCATTACTACACGGCATTAGACTTTTGCCAAATAGCCAACATAAAAAAACACCTCAACGTGAGGTGTTTTTAAATTAAGTTTAAAGCCTATTTTACAGCATTAAGAATGCAAACAAACCAACACCTAATAGTAAGCGATAAATAACAAATGGCATCATGCCCATGCGCTCAATCACTTTTAAGAAAAAGAAAATACAGGCGTAAGCCGACACAAATGATAAACCAGCGCCTAGTAAAATTGCATGCCAATCAATCGCCTCACCTGCAGTAGCCAACTGATATACATAATATGAACCTGCTGCAGCAATAACTGGAATTGACATTAAAAATGAAAAACGCGCAGCACTTTGTTTGTTTAAGCCCAGCATTAAACCCACTGTAATAGTAATACCTGAACGGGATGTACCAGGGAATACCATAGCAAGCACTTGTGAAAAGCCCAGCAATAGCGCACTAAAAAAGTTTACTTGGTAAATATTTTTAACTTGCTTTGCTTTAGCATCGGCATACCAAAGTAGCAAACCAAATACGATGGTTGAGGTGGCAATAACCCATGCATTACGCGAGTAGCTCTCTACAAAATCTTTGAATAAGTAACCAATTAATAATGCAGGAATAGTCGCAACAATAATCCACCAGCCTAAACGACTATCATCGGTTGCACCTTGTGCACCAAACGACTTAAACCAAGCACCAAGAATATCGACCACTTCTTTTCTAAAGTACAATACAACTGCACCTAAGGTTCCAACGTGAACAGCCACATCAAATGCTAAGCCTTGATCGTGCCAACCTAAAACTTGTGAGGGTAAAATTAAATGCGCTGAGCTCGAAATAGGTAAAAACTCAGTCAATCCTTGGATCAGGGCTAAAACAATTATCTCAATAATACTCATGGGTTAGAAAACTCCACCTTCCATAGTTTTTGTTGGGGGTTGTTATAATTATTCCATAACTCAGCCAAAGTTAGCTTAGCTACGGGGTGATAAAAATCAGGCGCTATTTCAGCAAGAGGCTGTAATACAAACGCATTTTTGGTTATTTCATCCCGCGGTAATTGCGCAGGTGTTTCACAGATAATGTCATCATAAAACAATAAATCGAGATCTAATGTCCGCGGGCTAAACTTTTTATCTTCACGGGTGCGGCCATTATCAAGTTCAATTTTTTTCAGTAATTTACATAGTTCAGCTAATGGCATATCTGTTTTTGCTGCAACAACTGAATTATAAAAATTACTACCTGCAAACCCCACCGCTTCACTTTCGTATACTGATGAATGAATAAAATCAGGAAAGTAAGCTTTCAGCGCGATAAGCGCCTGTCGAAGATAGTGCTCTTTATTGACATTAGAACCTAGGCTTATAAAAATTTGCGCCATCTCTAAATTGCCTTACATCGGGTGATCTCAACTCCAACAGTTTGCGCTTGTGGCACTGCGGCTGGTTTACTCACGCGAATAGTGACTTGGCTGGTCGCAAACTCAGCTAAAATAATGGCAGCTAATTGCTCAACTAAAGTTTCTAGTAACTCAACAGGTTTTGCCGTTGTGTGCTCAATCACTCGCTCACTCACTTTGGCATAATCAAGAGCCAAATTTATATCATCTGTCGCCGCTGCGGCAGAAATATCACATAACATTTCGATATCAAAATACAGGCTTTGTTTACTTTCTTTTTCAAAATCATACACGCCAATGATGGTGTCTACGTGCAGTTGTGATATATATACCTTGTCCATTGATACTCCAAGCGACATAAATATTAAAAACAATACTCAGCCTTAACGCTTATTAATTTTAATAATGCGCTATATAAGCTGTCATACTGTTTTAATATGTAAAAATTACCCCTACAATAACGAATAGATGCATTGCATAGGGTGCTTACATCCGACTCGACGAGAGTGGCAAATGGTTTTGCCGCCAATGATAGCCCAAAAGTGCAGATTAAAAAATAAGGAAGCGCGTGTTAGAAGTTTTAATGTTAGTTTTGGCTTACATACTAGGTTCGGTCTCTTCCGCTATCCTTGTATCTCGGCTGTTTAAACTACCAGACCCACGCAGTCATGGATCGAATAACCCGGGTGCTACAAATGTTTATCGCCTTGGTGGTAAAGTCCCCGCTGTTTTAGTTCTTGTCTTTGATATTTTAAAAGGAACCATTCCTGTTTGGGGTGCTTACTTTTTAAAGATAGAGCCACTAATGTTAGGTTTAATTGGTGTAGCTGCTTGTTTGGGTCATATGTATCCACTGTTTTTTAGCTTTAAAGGTGGTAAAGCCGTCGCGACCGCTTTTGGCACGTTATTACCCATTGGTTTATCGCTAGGGGGGATGTTGATTGCAACTTGGCTTTTAATTGTTGCTATCACGCGTTACTCATCTCTCGCGGCACTGGTTACGGTTTCATTAGCGCCTATTTATACTTGGTGGATAAAACCTTTGTATACTCTGCCAGTTACCTTTTTAACCGTACTGATAATTTTCCGCCACAGAGCGAACATTACTCGCTTGATGGCTGGGGAAGAACCTAAAGTAGGGGCTAAGAAGAAAGCCCCAGAGCAGGAATAGTGGTGTAAATTAAAGCGCTTCGAGTGAATCAATAGGCCAGCGCGGCTTAGTTTTCATATCAAGGCTAGCAAACTGCCCTGCTTTTAAGCGCTGCATACCAGCGTAAGCAATCATTGCACCGTTATCTGTACAAAACTCTGTGCGCGGGTAATACACACGCCCTTTCATGCCTTGCATTACTCGTTCAAGTTGCGCACGCAATTGCACGTTTGCACTCACACCACCGGCAATCACTAAACGTTTGATACCGGTTTGCTTTAATGCACGCTTACATTTAATGATTAGGGTATCTATTACCGCTGTTTGGAATGCATGAGCTATATCAGCTTTGGTTTGCTCGTCATCATCGCTATCACGAATAGCAAGCGATGCCGCCGTTTTTAAACCACTAAAACTAAAATCTAAGCCTGGTTTATCAGTCATCGGACGTGGAAATACAAAACGCTTAGGCGTACCCTGCTCCGCAAGTTTTGCTAAACGCGGGCCACCAGGGTAATCAAGACCTAATAACTTCGCGGTTTTATCGAATGCTTCACCGGCCGCGTCATCAACTGACTCTCCCAGCACTTCGTATTCACCAATGCCAGATACTTTTACCATCATAGTATGGCCGCCAGACACCAGTAGTGCGATAAACGGAAATTCCGGTTTGTCCTCTTCAAGCATTGGCGCAAGTAGGTGACCTTCCATATGATGTACAGCAACCGCTGGAATATTCCAACCATAAGCCAGTGAGCGACCAATTGAGGTTCCCACCAGAAGCGCACCAACAAGTCCAGGGCCTGCGGTGTATGCAATGCCATCTAAGTCTTCAGGACCACAACCCGCTTGTGCAAAGGCAGCATCAATCAAAGGTAAGGTTTTACGTACGTGATCGCGTGAAGCAAGCTCAGGAACCACACCGCCATAATCAGCATGTACTTTTACTTGGCTATACAGTTGATGTGCTAATAAGCCTTGTTCATCATCATAAATGGCAATACCCGTTTCATCACATGATGATTCAATACCTAAAATTCGCATCAATTACTCCGCCAAGAAAAAACAAATGCGTATTTTACAGTGAAAATACGCATTACTGAATATTAAATTGCAATACCAATATTGGTTTGACCGTCAGATACCGCAAGTTGCTTAAGCTCTTTTACGTTCTCTGAGGTAATTCGGCCCATTTGCTCTACAAAATCAATAAGCTCTGCAAGCACATCAATTTCATACTGCATTAAAGGGTGTTCACGAACAGCTTTGTTATCAGCAATTTCACCATCCACTGTTAGTTGATATTCAATGAAACGAGCCACTGAAGCCTGTGAAATTTTACTAATATTTAAAAACTCTTGTTCATCTTTGGCTATCAAACCGTGCAGCATGCCAAGCAAAGCTGTCGCAGTATCGATTGCAGGATAGGTGCCAAACATGTCAAAGTCAGTAAGCTCTGGCACGTTTGGCTCAATTTTCTCAATTTGCTTTTCAAGGCTGATTTTACTTTTTGGCAGTAAGATTTTTTCCCAGCAAACACTCAATGCGCTACGAAAAACCGCGGCATCACCGAACCCTGTTGCTTCACTAAATAAGCTATAATTAGGCAACATACGCTCAAGTAATGCGCCACCTAATACCGCTTTTTGCAAATAGTTTAATTCTCTAATACGTTGAAAATTATTCGCTTTCGTCATTCTTTACAGTCCCACAAGACCAACATATTTCAAATGTTGCTCCGTTAAGCTCATGACATTTTGGGCATACCCAGTCAGGAGCCGATTGTTTTAATTGCCGGTAGTTTAGCAATATTTCTTGCGCCTGGCGCTCTTTTAATGCGTAAACAAGTATATCGACCCCTGTTTGTTCAAATGGGATCTCCCCAAGCGCCCCTTGCAAAAGCTCACCTTGCAGTTGCGATTCGATCCCTTTACTTTTTAAAAGCCCTTTAATAATGTTTGCCTCTAAGCCATTTTCAGCCTGAAACACTTTTACCCAAGTGAATGGGTCCTGCTTCGCAGGTTGATTTAAATTACTGTTTTGCAAATCACTTCCCTTTTACTTTTCTATCTTTAAATCCTAAACTACGCTAGCAACTAACTTCGCTGCAATGCTTATTTCAAGGTAGCCACATGACTTTAACAACACCGGGATTGTTATTCCCAGCAATTTCTTTACTGTTACTTGCTTACACCAACCGTTTTTTGGTGCTTGCTCAGCTTATTCGAGAGCTCAATGCACGTGAAGGAGAAAGTATCCGCCCATTAGTTGTTGCACAGATTACCAATTTAAGAAAACGCATTAAATTAATTCGCGTAATGCAAGTTTATGGTGTTGCCTCTTTTTTAATGTGTACCTTATCAATGTTTGCATTATTTATAGAATTTAATACTACTGGAATCATTTTATTTGGCATCAGCCTCGCGTGCTTAGCCTTGTCGCTTCTCACCTCTTTGTATGAGATCCACATTTCTTGCGATGCAATCGAGATTGAATTGAAAAATATCGAAAAAAAACCTCTTTCAGATAAGGCAGAGTAAAATTCACCCTCTATACTTATTGTATGAGATACAACAATAAGTGGTGCTTTTGTGGATGATTTTTTATTTTCTGAAGAATCCTTAGAAGAAAATAATGTAGGTACGGAAGAGGCTGAATACTGGCATATTCTTGTTGTTGATGATGAAGAAGATATTCATCAAGTTACGAAACTAGTATTAGCTGGGTTCACTTTTGAAAATAAAGCGCTTCGCTTTTATCATGCCTATTCTGCTGCTGAAGCGAGAGAGCTTTTAGGTAAAGGTACTCCATTTTCAGTGGCACTTGTTGATGTGGTAATGGAAACAAACCACGCAGGCCTCGATCTCATTCAATACATCCGCGATGAAATAGAAAACCATGATATACGTTTAATACTGCGTACAGGTCAGCCTGGGGAAGCCCCTGAAGAAGCCATCATTCGTGATTATGATATCAATGATTACAAAAATAAAACTGAGCTCACCGCGATAAAAATGAAAACTTTGCTCTATTCAGCGCTACGTTCACATCGTGATATTCAGATTATTGATCATCATAAACATGGCCTCGAACAAATTATCAATGCCTCAGCCAATTTCCTAAAATGTGATAGTGTGCAAGAGTTTGCCTCCACAATTTTAAACCATGTTACTAACGTAATGGGGATAAGTGACAGAGAAATATATTGTGCCGCTGCGGTTAACCTGCAATCATCGCCAGCTAATGACTTTCAATTACTTGCCGCTTCAGGTATTGAGCCAACTCCATGTAAAAATAAAATTCCTGAGGATGTAAAAAACTTATTTATTGATGCACATGAAAGAAAATCGTCTTTAAAAAACAGCACAGATTACATTGGCTACTTTCCAACAAAAGCAGGCCTTGAAACTATGTTGTATGTCAATAAAGGTTCAAAACTGCAAAATACAGACTATCAACTGCTAGAATTTTACGCCAATAATATCGCACTTGCTTATGACAACTTAAAGCTTAGAGAAATGGTCAAAGAGTCACAAAAAGAGTTGTCGTATATTCTTGGCGAAGCAGTCGAAAAGCGCTCAAAGGAAACTGGCTCACATGTTAAACGTGTCGCTTTGTACAGTGAGTTACTCGCAAAATTATATGGCTTGGATTCGTTCCGCTGTGAAATCATTAAACTGGCTTCACCATTACATGATATTGGTAAAATTAGTATTCCAGACAAGATTCTAAATAAGCCTGGTAAACTCACTGATGAAGAATGGGAAATAATGAAAACTCATGCCGAAACTGGCTATGAAATACTAAAAAACTCAACAAACGAAATATTAAACTGTGGGGCCTTAATTTCCTACCAACACCATGAAAAATGGGATGGAACTGGTTATCCGCAAGGACTAATTGGTGATAATATCGATATTGTTGGTCGAATTACTGCAATTGCAGATGTATTTGACGCACTTTGCAGTGACCGATGCTACAAAAAAGCATGGCCACTCGATGATGCTCTCTCATTGATAAAAGAGCAACGTGGGAAACATTTTGATCCAATTTTAGTCGATCAGCTACTTGAAAATTTAGCGCTTTTCTTAGAAATTAAGGAACGTTATCCTGATTGATGTAACTTTTCTGTAAAACAAGTACTTCCCAATACGGGTACAATACTTTACTATGCCTCTCGTGATGTAAAATTGTACCGCCTGGATGTAGGGCTTACTTATAACAAGGGACTATTAAAGTGAGATTTGAACAACTTGAACAATTCGTAGCATTAGGCGTGCTAAGGCATTTCCGCCAAGCTGCAGAGAAAACTCAAATAAGCACTTCTGCATTAACTAGAAGTATTCAAACACTTGAAGATGAAATTGGTTATGAGCTAGTTACTCGCTCTACTCGCTCAGTAAAGTTAACCAAAGAAGGTGAGCTTTTCCTAGAGTATGCAAAACAAACTCTCGACAATCTTGAAGAAACCAAGAAGCATTTATTTGAATCATTAAACGGCTGCGCAAGTGAAAAACTGATTATTGGCTACACCAACAAAGCGAGCACGGTTGTGCCTGTTTCTTGCGGTCAGTTTTTAGCGCAGTACCCTCATGTGAAAATCGAGATGCAGTTACAAGAGCAAAGTGAACTAGTACGTAAACTGCAATTAGGTGAAATTGATATCAGTGTATGTTCGCAAGCGATGAACAGCATTGGCAGCGATATACATTTACCTGATCAACTAATCATTTTCGTGGCTAAAAATCACCCGCTTGCAAATAAAAGTGACATTAGTAAACGCGACTTAGCTGACTACCCTATGTACAGCTGTTTTTCACAGTCAAAACAAGTGCAATCTATGCTAAACGATGCAATTGATTCTTTTGATAAAACATCAAGCATCAAAGTAGGCAGTATCGAACAAGTTATGGATGGTCTGAAAAAATCAAACCATATCGCGATTGCCAGCATTGAGCATGCTAATAGTGTGTCATCTGATCCGGAGTTACTATTATTAAAAACTAATAAAGGTATCGCACACGACCAGCTGATAATCCAAACAAACCAACAAATCAATGAGAATTCTCACGTTAGCCACTTACTCGATCTCATTGAAAAAACGGCCCTTTCAAGCCAAAACTAAAAGCTATTTTATATGCTGCTAGCCTGTAGTTAATCAGGCTAGCCACCCCCCCTCTATTTCTTCATTTTTTACTGCATAAAAAGCGTGCATAACACAATTTTTCATATACACTTACGCACCTTTTTTTGATTGTGCATATGAATGACCGCACCGCTTATTACCGACACATACTTAGATGCTATTGAACGTACTGGTTATGCTGTTGTTGAAAACGCGATTAATGAAAGCTTAATTGCTGATTTAATTGCCGATTGCTATCGCATTAATCCGCATTTTAATACCGCAGGTATTGGCCGATTAAACGACCAACAAATAGATAAAACTGTGCGTAAAGATAAAACCTTTTGGTTTGATAGCTCAAGCCAAGCACAAATTACTTATCTGGCGACCATGGAAGCAATAAAGACACAGTTAAACCGTGGCTTTTATTTAGGCTTATTTGACTATGAATGCCATTATGCAAAGTATCAACAAGGTGACTTTTATAAAAAGCACTATGATGCCTTCAAAGGCCGTTCTAATCGCATTTTTACAACGGTTTGTTACTTAAATACGCCAGAATCTGGCGGTGAATTGGTGATCTACAAACCAAAGAGTAAAGAGATTGAAATAGTCATTAAACCTCAAGCGGGCTTATTGGTGATGTTTGAAAGCGAACGCTTTATGCATGAAGTATTACCCGCAAACGATGTACGCTACTCAATTGCGGGTTGGTTCAGAAAAAATGCCTCAATCAGCGGTACTATCGACCCACCAAGATAATTAAAAGGACAGTGGCAAGGATGCTGCTAAACCGATAAAAATCACTAACCCCACATAGTGATTATTCAAAAATGCTTTGAAGCAAGGCTCTCGCTCTCGTTTATGAATAAGCGTTTGTTGATAAAGTAAAAAACCAACCGCTGCAGCTAAGCCCAGCCAATATGGCAAGCCAAGGTGATGACTCATACCTATGTAAGCAAGAATCGCAATAAATAAGGCATTGAGCAAAAAGATGATATGCCTGTCATAGCTGGCAAACAAGATTGCCGTTGATTTAACGCCAATCTTTAAGTCATCATCTCTATCAACCATGGCATACATGGTGTCATAAGCCACAGTCCAAACAAGATTCGCGATAAATAGGAGCCAGGCTTCTAATGGTACTGAGCCAATTGATGCCATATAGGCCATTGGAATAGCCCAACTGAATGCAGCACCAAGCACAACTTGCGGTAATTGGGTGTAGCGCTTCATAAAGGGATAACAAAACGCCAGTGCTAAGGCACCAAACGACAATAATATCGTTGACCACCCTAGTGTTAATACTAAACCAAAGGCCACCACAATAAGCAGTACAAATAAGCTCAGAGCTTCACCACTTGATACCAAACCTGCTGCCAGCGGTCGCTGGGCTGTGCGCTTAACAGAGCCATCTATTTTACGATCGGCAAAGTCATTAATTACACACCCAGCACTGCGCATCACAAAGACGCCCAAACTAAAAACCACAAAATTTAATAAGCTCGGCGTGCCAAGCTCAGCAAGCCACAGCGCCCAATAAGTTGGCCACAATAGTAACAAGGTGCCAATTGGCTTATCGGTACGCATTAACTGTTTATAGTAAGGTATATGTGCGACCTTAAGTGCAGCTAGCTTCATAGGTAAATATACGCTCCAGGTAAGAATACTTCAGCCACGAGAAAATGAGCATTAGATAAGCTAAATACACTGCGTCTTCCCCACAATGGTTGTGAAGAGAAGCCAATTTCAGCTGTTAAAGCTTGAATAGCGTGCTGCTGTGAAAATTCAGCAACTTCTATTTCTGTGCGCGATAAGCTTGGGTCTTGAAAAATAACATCACCAAGCGGCCTTGTTCCCATACTTAGTAACTGCTGCTTTTTTAATGTATCATCTGCCGGCAACCAGCTTTGTGCATAAACCATTGGTTTACCATCGCATAGTAGTAACACTTCGCGATTTAATGCCTGACTTAAAGAGGTATTGAGTAATGCTTGTTGCTCGCGGGTTAAGTCAAAAGGTGCTTCGTTTAAAACTTTAACTGAAAAGACCTGACAGTGACTTTTAAGCTTAGCTGTTAATGACCCAGCTTCAAGCAACCAACTTTGCTGTTGTTGCGTCAAATCTGGAAATGCTGAAGCAGGCTGCCAATTTGCAGCTAATGAAACTGGGAATGTGATCACAACGACTCATTATTTTTAAAAACCGTGCAAATGATATCACTGCTGCACGTTTGGCAAAAGTCATGATTTAATCTCAAGCTGGGTTAAAAAACGCAGAACAGCCTGTATCTTAAGTGAATTTGGGTATAGACTAAAAATCATTGAAAGGGTGGAATATTCTTAACTATGAAAAAATCATTGTTATCAATTTACTTGATAAGCATGCTACTTGTTACTGCAACAAGTTGGTCTGTTCGCGCTGAATCAAATGTTGGCTACTTTGGTTTTGAGCCTGACATCATCACTAACTACATAGGTCAAGGTAATAAAAAACTTGGCTATGTTCGTATTACGGTGGATCTCATGCTCAATGATCTATCTGATATCGCAATCGTAGAACATCACACTCCACTATTGCGTGATGCGATTGTTGAAATACTCTCAAAAGAGCCTGAAGAAAACATTAAATCGCTGACCGGCCGCGAAGAAATAAGAAAGCGCTGCACCGAAAAGCTAAAAGCACTACTAAAACAAGAAACAGGACAAGAGATTGTCCGAGAAGTGTTATTTACTAAGTATTTATATCATTAATTGTAAGATGGCGGCATTAGCCGCCATTTTTATTTACGCGATTATTTGCGTGAAAGCAGCTTGTCTGACACGGCATAAGCCATACCAGCCAATAACCCCGCTAAATGCGCCCAGTTCGCCATACTCACAGGCAACATATCTACAAAGCCTAGAATAAGCCATACCAGCATAAAACCGACAATGCTATTACTTACTAGTGGCGGCTCTGTTAGCCTCATTACGCTGTAGATCCAACAAAAACCCAGTAAACCATACACAACGCCGCTTAGACCACCAAAGTTAGGCCCAACTACTAAAAACTGTGCCCAGTTACTAATGAATGCCGTCACTAAAAATAAACCCACTAAGGTTAATTTACCGCTGCGTTTTTCTATATCGTTACCCAGCGTCATCCACCAGATCAGATTAAAAATAAGATGAACAGCGCTAAAGTGCACAATGGCAGGTGTAAACCAAGTTAGAGGCTGTGCAGGGTTGAACTGCAACATACTATAAATAGTTTCAAAACCACCCAATAAGAAGGCCACAAATATAGCTATCGAGACTAGAGTAACTGTACGGTTTAGCCAGCTTAATGCCTTAAAACGGGCTTTTAAATTAAGTGATTGGCCTTGATATGACAGAGGCGATTGTGTACTGCCCACCTGCCATGAAGCTTGTTGGTATTTTTCGTCATGAGGGTTAGCCGCAAACTCCTGCCAAAGTGGTTGAGCCTGATGAAAGTGCTCTGGAGCAACACAAATAATCACAGTTTGCCCATCTTGCGAGCGCAGCTCACCATGTAAGCCCTTACTTTTGATGTAATCTATAAAGCCTTGTGCGGCGCGAGGATTATTTATGCTACCCAACTCAATCATCGTTCAATATGCTCCGGAAGTTGCGTCTGCCAAGCTGTAAAGCCACCATCCATGCTGTATACGTCTTCAAACCCCTGCTCAACTAAATAGCTTGCAGCACCTTGAGAGCTCACACCATGATAACAAACGATGATGATTGGCTGATCAAACTCTTTATGCATCATAAAATCGCTGATGTTAGCATTTGATAAATGCTCAGCACCTGGGATATGACCCGTTTGAAATGAGTTAGGATCGCGAATATCAGCAATCACAACCTCTTCTTTCTCTAACAGCGCAAACGTTTCGCTCACTGAAATATGTTTATACGACATAGTACTCTCTAAACTAAAAAGGCGGCCAAAGCCGCCTTATCAAATTACTCGGTATTAATCCCAGTTGAGGATTACTTTACCTGATTGGCCTGAAATCATTGTATCAAAGCCTGCTTGGAAGTCAT
The DNA here is from genome assembly GCF_016464105.1 of Pseudoalteromonas sp. bablab_jr010. Taxonomy (NCBI): domain Bacteria; kingdom Pseudomonadati; phylum Pseudomonadota; class Gammaproteobacteria; order Alteromonadales; family Pseudoalteromonadaceae; genus Pseudoalteromonas; species Pseudoalteromonas sp. bablab_jr010. Next base: position 20,022 of record NZ_JACDWV010000134.1, read on the forward strand.
CCACGGAGAACTGGTGAGTGATAATTGGTTTCAGATCAAGGCCTGACTGAATTAGACTCGCCATCTTGTACCAAGTTTCAAACATTTCACGGCCATAAATCCCTTTAATGATTAGACCTTTGAAAATAACCTGGTTCCAATCAACCGCCATATCTGAAGGTGGAATACCTAACATGGCAATTTTACCACCGTGATTCATGTTGTTTAGCATGCTGTTAAATGCTACTGGCACACCTGACATTTCAAGACCAATATCAAAGCCTTCAGTCATGCCAAGCTCTTTCATTACATCTTCAAGCTTTTCAGTTGCTACGTTTACAGCACGAGTCGCGCCCATTTTACGCGCTAAATCTAGACGGTATTCGTTCACATCGGTGATAACCACATGACGTGCACCCACGTGTTTGGCAACAGCAGCTGCCATGATACCAATTGGGCCAGCACCTGTGATTAATACGTCTTCACCGACTAAGTCAAACGACAACGCTGTGTGTACTGCATTACCGAATGGGTCAAAGATTGATGCTAGTTCATCAGGAATGTTATCTGGAATTTTAAATGCGTTGAAAGCTGGGATCACAAGGTATTCAGCAAATGCACCTTCACGGTTTACACCAACACCTGTTGTATTACGACATAAATGCACACGACCAGCGCGACAGTTACGACAGTGACCACAGGTAATATGGCCTTCGCCAGAAACACGGTCACCCACTTGGAAACCACGTACTTCCTGACCCATATCAACCACTTCACCTACATATTCGTGACCAACAACCATTGGCGTAGGAATTGTATTTTGTGCCCACTCATCCCATTTATAAATATGGACATCTGTACCACAAATTGCTGTTTTGCGGATTTTAATAAGCAGATCGTTATGGCCAACTTCAGGCTTTGGCGCATCAGTCATCCAGATCCCTGGTTCTGCTTTTAATTTAGATAATGCTTTCATGATTTACACTCAATTAAACAAAACCGAAGCAAAAGCTTCGGTTTAGGGAATAAAATTAGATAACACCCATTTCTTTACCAATACGGGTAAAGGCAGCAATAGCGGTATCTAATTGCTCTTTTGTATGCGCCGCAGAAATTTGCGTACGGATACGTGCTTGACCTTTAGGTACTACAGGGAATGAGAAACCTGTTACGTAAATACCTTCAGCAAGTAATTTGTCAGCCATGGCTGAGGCAACTTTAGCATCGCCTAACATGACAGGGATAATAGCGTGGTCTTTACCTGCACAGGTAAATCCTGCTGCTTCCATTTGTTCACGGAAATACTTTGCGTTATTCCAAAGTTTAGCGCGTAACTCGCCGCCATTGCTTAGCATCTCAAGTACTTTAATTGATGCAGTAACAATTGATGGTGCAAGTGAGTTTGAGAAAAGGTAAGGACGAGAGCGCTGGCGTAACCACTCAACAATTTCTTTTTTACCTGATGTGTAACCGCCTGATGCGCCACCAAGTGCTTTACCAAGGGTACCCGTGATGATATCAACACGGTCTAGTACACCGCAGTACTCCGGCGTACCTTTACCATTTTCACCAACAAAACCAACAGCGTGAGAGTCATCAACCATCACTAATGCATCATATTTATCGGCAAGATCACAAACTGCTTCAAGGTTACAAATAACGCCGTCCATTGAGAAAACGCCGTCAGTAGCGATTAACTTAGTTTTAGCGCCCGCTTCATCAGCAGCAATAAGTTGCTTTTCAAGGTCACTCATGTCGTTATTTGCATAGCGGAAACGCTTTGCTTTACAAAGACGTACACCATCAATGATCGAAGCATGGTTTAGTGCATCAGAGATAATCGCATCATCTGGACCTAGAATTGTTTCGAATAAACCTGCGTTTGCATCAAAGCATGATGAGTAAAGAATGGTGTCTTCTGTTTCTAAGAACTCAGAGATCTTTTGCTCTAAAGTTTTATGGATATCTTGAGTACCACAAATAAAGCGCACAGACGCTACACCAAAACCGTGATCATCAAGGCCTTGTTGAGCAGCTTTAATTAACGCTGGGCTATTTGCTAAGCCAAGGTAGTTATTAGCGCAAAAGTTAATAACCTTATCACCAGAGGCAACTTCAATTTGAGCCTGTTGCTGCGACGTGATAACACGTTCGCTTTTGTATAAGCCCTCAGCTTTCACTTCATCAATTTGCTGCTGCAACTGATTAAAAAACGCAGATGCTCTCATCTGTAATCTCCACATATTCTTGTACCTAATCAGAAATGATTAGCATGAATTTAAATTTTGCACCTATTGTAAAAGCTTAGACGAACAATTGCACTGTTTGCAGTTCGTCGCAAACCCTCAACTGGTGTGGGTTTGTGAACTTAAACTGGTCTTACCTCATAAATTATAAATATAAATTGGGTAAATCAGCTAAAGATTCACAAACAATATCGGCATGTTGTTCTGTTGACTCAGCATAACTTTGCCCTGAGCGAACTAAAACACGGGTAGCGATGTTAGCTCTTTCAGCAGCAATAAGGTCGCCAAGCTTATCACCGACCATAATACTTTGTGATGGGTCGATTTGATGCTCATCAATGGCTTGTAAAAGCATACCTGGGGCAGGCTTGCGACAATTACATTCTTGCAAATAGGAAGGCTCTGCTTTGCTTGGATGATGCGGACAAAAATAGACATCAAGAATAGTAACGCCGTTACTTAAAAACTCGCCCTTCATCCACTCTGTGAGGTTGGAAAAATCTTGTTCTGAATAATAACCACGGCCAATACCCGACTGGTTAGTTACCACCACAATTTTATAACCAGCATCAGCAAAAGCTTTGCACGCCTCGAATACACCGGGTACAAATTCAAACTCTTCTGGTTTGTACACATAGCCATGATCAATATTGACCACACCATCACGGTCTAAAAATAAAACTTTGCTCATTACAATTGCTCTTTTTCTACCACGTGGTCAAACATCGAAATCACCTTTTCTACACTTATTTGCGCCATTAAATCAGCCCCTTTCACGCGTGTTCCCCAAGGTAGCTGTTGCGCTGTTTTGCCTGTTTGTTCACGTAAATTTTGGTGATAAACCTCAACAACATACTCTTGATACAAATAAGGTCCTGTGCGTTTTGGGTTTGAGTGGGCATACAAACCAATAACAGGTGTTCCTACCGTTACAGCCATATGCGCAGGCCCAGTATCAGGCGCTAACACTAACGCAGCACGTTTCAAAACACATAACAGTTCTTTTAGTTGAGTTTTCCCTACTAAGTTAAGCACAGGTGCCGAACTCTGCGCGATAATTTGCTCGGCAAGTTCAATCTCTAAAGGGGTTGGGCCGCCAGTAATAACCACCGAAAAGCCTTGTTGATGAGCATGTTCAGCAAGTGCAGCATAACGCTCAGGTAACCAATTTCGCTCTTTTTTACTTGCCGCAGGCGAGATAACAAAAATACGCCCGGCTAAACGCTCCTCGCCTAATAGCGCATCGGCTGCTTGTTGGTGCTGCTCAGTAATTGGCATTTGCCATTGAGGTTTGTAATCAGACGACCCAATTGCTTGAGCGAAGCCTTTAAAGCCTTCTAATACATGCGCCTCTGATTGCGGGGCAATACGCTTATTAATAAACAAGCTATGTAACTCTTTTGAGCGAGCCCAATCAAACCCCACTTTGACCTTTGCAGGAATACAGCGGGCTGCTAGATTCGCTCTGAGTGCGACTTGCATATGTAAGAGCACATCAAATTTACGCCCCTTGAAAGTGTCTTTTAGTTGCTGATAAGCCTGTTTGCCTTGTTTTTTATCGAATACAACAAACTCAACACCTGGTAAATCGGCCAGTAACATGGCCTCAACTTTACCAATCACCCAAGTAATTTTTGCCTTCGGATGTGCCTTTTGAACTGCTTGCACTGCTGATACGGCATGACATACATCACCAATAGCCGAAAGCCTTAAAATACAAATATCTGAATAGGAGGTTGATTGAGTCACGTGCGCCCTTAGCTACAGCAAATAATATGCGATCTTAAATTAACTTGATGCTAATGCAAGCACTTATGCGAAAAGCTAAAAATACGGTAAGATAGCGCTAATTTTATTTAATCTTGAAGTTGTTATGTTTGAAACTCAGCATCTGCAGAACACCACCCTTTTGTGTCACCCAGCTTATAAAGATGAGCTCACGCAACAGTGGTTCGATGCCAATTATTGGCAACAACAAGATAAAATCGTTGGTGCAAAAAAAGGTCGCGCAACAGCGTGGTTTTTTAAACATCAACAGCTTACAGGCGTTCTTCGTCACTATTGGCGCGGTGGTTTAATAGGTAAGTTGCTAAGCGATCAATACTTATATTTTGGTTTAAAGCAAACTCGTGTCTATAAAGAGTTTACACTGATGATGCGCTTAATTGAGCTTGGCCTAAACGTGCCGACACCCATTGCAGCAAAAGTGACCACCCATGGCTTAATCTATCGCGGCGATATCATTACCGAGGCAGTGACTGGCGCAAAAAGCGTGTTAGATATTTTAATCACACGCCCACTTAGCCAGTCTGAACTCAAAGCGATTGCAGTCACTCTCAGCGAGTTTCACAATCATGGCGTCTATCACGCAGATTTAAACATCAATAACATCTTGTTCGATGATACAGGTAAGGTGTTTATCATTGACTTTGACCGTGGTGAAATCAAACAGCCACACGCTAGCTGGCAAACAGAGAATATCAAACGCCTTGCCCGTTCGTTTGCAAAAGAGCAAGGCCGTAATGAAGTGATGCATTGGCAACAAAGTGATTGGCAGTCACTGGTGTGTGACTACCAAGCATTGCTTAAGACTTAATTTTGCTAATTACGTTTGATGTTGAGCAGCCATTAAGAAACTCAAGTACTTCGACTTTGCCGCCATGGCGTAGAACATGATCGGCACCAGCAATTTGATCAACGGTGTAGTCGCCGCCTTTCACTAGCACATCAGGGCTAATTTGCTCAATTAGCTTAGCAGGCGTGTCATTTTCTTCAATGCTGCCAAATGGAATAACCCAATCAACTGACGCCAGCGCACTTAATACCATGGCACGCTCATCCAGTGGATTAATTGGTCTTTCTGGGCCTTTTAAGCGAGTGATTGATTCGTCGTTATTTAAGCCAACAACCAGCCTGTCACCTCGTGCTTTAGCCTGTGCTAGGTAGCGCACATGGCCTGCGTGAAGAATGTCAAAACAACCATTAGTGAAAACTATTTTTTCACCATTTTGCTTAGCAAACTCAATATGCTGAAGCACATCTTCAAACGGCGTTTGGTAATGCTCGCCGGTTTGCTGTAAATATTGACCAAGTTTACGGCTCAACTCTTCTGGCGACACGGTTGCGGCACCCAGTTTACTCACCGCAATACCAGCAGCGAGGTTGGCAATTTCGACCGCATCTTTTGCTGTCATACCCGCACCAAGCATCACTGCTAATGTTGCAATTACAGTATCGCCGGCGCCAGTAACATCGCTGACTTCAAGCTGCTGGGCTGCAAAATCATGTTTTTCTGCTTGGCTAATTAACGACATGCCCTGTTCTGAGCGCGTTAATAGCATCGCAGCGATGCCAGCCTCATTGATTAGATCACGAGCGCTTTGGGTTAAACTTTGCTCAGAGTCAGTTTTACCACCAGCAAGTTTAAATTCGTTTAAGTTAGGTGTTATATAATCTGCGCCACGGTATAAGCTTAAATCAGATGATTTAGGATCAATAAGAACCGTTTTACCCGCTTTCTTTGCAACCTGAACCATTTGTTGAATTAAGCTCAGTGAGCCTTTGTTGTAGTCAGAAAACAACACAAAATCGTAGTCATCTAAAACCAGCTCTAAACGGTTCAATAACAATTGGCTGTGTTGCTCAGTAAAGGTCTCTTCAAGATCAAGGCGCACAACTTGTTGATGGCGGCTGATTACTCGCATTTTAGAAATAGTTGGTAAATCGCAAACACTCACTAATTGCGAATCAATTTTTTCTGAACTTAAAATTGTTTCGAGGATTTGCCCACTTTCATCTTCACCAACCAAGCCTAGTAAACCTACTTTACCATCTAAACGAGCAATATTTTTTGCAACGTTTGCAGCGCCACCGGCTTTGTCTTCAAACTTACTGACTTTTACAACAGGTACAGGGGCTTCAGGCGAAATACGCCCTGAGTCGCCATGCCAGTATCTATCTAGCATGACATCACCAACAACTAAAATACGTGCCTTTGAAAGGTTTTTTAGTAACGCTAAATCCATTACTTTTGCTCCGCTACAACCATATCAATGGCTTCGCATAGCCAATGCCCGATAAACATGTGCGCTTCTTGGATACGCGCGGTTTCATCATTTTTAATAATAATAGGTAGCTTAGCGATATCTTTTACCTTACCACCATCTCGACCTGTTAATGCCACAGTAAAGGCGCCGATTTCATTTGCCGCTGCCAGTGCAAGATTGATGTTAGGGCTAGTGCCAGATGTGGTTAAGCCAATCACCAAATCTTCAGGCTTACATAACGCCTGCACTTGGCGCTCAAATACAGTATCAAAATGATAGTCGTTACTGTGAGCGGTTAAAATTGAGGTATCTGTTGTCAATGCGATAGAAGCAAGTGGACCGCGCTCCAATTTATAACGCACAACAAACTCAGCAGCTAAATGCTGTGCATCAGCCGCGCTACCACCATTACCAAACCAAATAACCTTACCACCTGCTTGTAAAGCACTGTGACAAGCTTCTAGTAGTTGCATTACTTCAGGGTGGTAGGTTTCCATCGTCTCAAACAACATTTGATGACGATTTAAACTTTCTAGGTAGCTTGCCGCTACAGAATCAAGATTTGACATAAATATTCCTTAAAAAGTATTAACGGCTTTGCTTACCAAAAATAGGCTACAGATAACCAAGTATAGTTATCGCCAAAAACATCTTCACCATAGGTAAGAGTTGTCTCTAATGTATGCTCGTTTAATTGACGCGTGTTACTTAGTTGAAGTTCAATTGCATCATCGTAGTTGTAGTTAAAACCGGCGCTAAAGTTACTTTCATTGCTAATATTTGTTAATTTGGCTTTCCAAAAAGAGTTTAGAGACTCCGAAAAAGTAATCTCCAATACATTTACTTCCGACGGTGTACTATCGCCGAATAAACGCTGATCTGCAGCATAGTGACCAATAACATAACCATTCACAGTATTACCAAAGGTCGGGTAAATATAATTTTTATACCAGAAACTATGCATATTTGTATGCTCAAAACGCAGTGATATATCATCTGCTAGCTTAGGAAAGAAAACACCTAAACTATATGCAATATTCCCAAATTGGTAATTCTGGTGCTCTTTTGTATCCTCTCCACCATACTCAAAATAGAGCTCAGTTGGTAAACCCCAATCAAAGTTTAATGTACTTGAAATCGATGCTAGTTGGTCACCTAGTTCATTATCTGCCCCACCAGCTAAATCTCCATTATCATTTCCGGCAGGATCAAAAAAAGCGTCAAATACATCTCCAACATCTACTTTACGAGGCCCACCGCCAAACTGCATCATTCGGTTAAGGCCAATTTTCCAACCACTAATAGGTTCAATACTGAAGTGAGTACCCGCAAGTTTAGGCGTACCACTATGAAGTTCACCTTGATATAAAATACCATTCTCAACATGTTCTAACTCTGAATAGTACAATTCAAAATCAAAATTCCACCAATTATGAGCAGGCTTTACCATACCAATCGAAATTGACGGGGCTGTTTTTGCGTTGGTTGAAATGATTTGTGCAGAATGCTTAAACGGCGAGAACCAATGTTCTTTATACCCAAGGTTTAACTGTAAATCTTCACCAGCAAAACTAATAAACGAATTGTAATTTACAAACTTATTTGCCTTGGCTCGGTAATCAACTCCAACCTGTACTAGCGTGTAATCATTGGCACGCCAAATACCTTCAAAAAAGCCTTGTCCCCATTCATCAGAACTAAGTCCGCGTTGATTTGCTATTTTTTTACTGTTGTCTGTATCAACTTGTAATTTAACACCTGCACGTGTTACTGCATCATCACTTTGATAAGGCTTTATTTTATAACGGATAGCTGCGACTAGTCCTGGCTCTTTTTTTTCAAGCTCAAGAAGCGCACTTTCTACTTCCGATAAACGATAAGGTTTAACCATAGGCGCGCCTGTGGTTAAGGCAAACAAAGTATCTAATTGATGATCAAGCTGTGCATCCATGCCAATCGGTAAGTAGGCGGTAGGTGCTGCAAATAAAGGCATTGAACAACTTAGAAAAGCACCAATTACCGAGGCTTTTATCATTTTAAATTTCATAACTGCTTCGTTGATTTATTAAGTAACCGAAATATTACCAAATTAGCTAACAGTAAACACTTTAAAACTTTCTTTAATAACCCTTTTTAACATTTTATATTTAGATCCCAAAGGTAAAACGCTATCATAACGTTTTACCTATATAGGCTAAGCAATGGCGCGCATTTTATACTCTTTACTTTTATACCTACTAAGCCCACTGGTTGTTTTTTACCTGTATGTTTTACGCGGCAAAAAGAATAAGGGTTACCGTGAACATTTTGCTGAGCGCTTTGGCTTTTCGAACTTATCTCATCACGATGTTGTTTTTCATTGTGCCTCTGTAGGGGAAGTGTTAGCAGCAACGCCGCTTATAAAGGCCGTTCAATCAGAAAACCCAACACTTACTATTTTAGTAACCTGCAATACCCCAACGGGTCGCGAACAAATAAAAAATAACTTTAAAGATGCGGTTAGCTACTGTTATTTACCGATTGATTTTTTCTTCGCTACGAAGCGATTTTTAAAACGTATCCAGCCAAAGGTACTGTGTATTTTAGAAACTGAGCTTTGGCCAAACCTGATGGCGCAAAGCAACAATAACGGCACAAAGGTACTTGTTTTAAATGCCCGGCTTTCAGCTAAATCACAGCAAGGCTACCAAAAGGTAATGCCTTTAACTAAGGTGATCATGCAGTCTATTAGCGATCTGGCCAGTCATAATCAAGATGATGCAAAACGCTTTATTGAACTTGGTTTAAAGCCTGAAAAGGCACGCGTATTTGGCTCAATTAAATTTGATATCATGCCTACAGATGAGCAATTAAATAAAGTCGCAGCACTTAAAAACCAATATAACAACGAGCGATTTATCTGGGTTGCAGGCTCTACTCACCCTATTGAACACGAGCTTATTTTAACTGCTCATAAGAAGCTGTTAAAAGCGTTACCCAACGCTCTTTTGATTATTGCTCCACGTCACCCAGAGCAATTTGATAAAGTCGCTGAAGTTTTAAAAAGCTCAAATTTGAGCTTTAGTCGTCGCAGTGAAGATAACTATAACAACCAACAAGTAGTGTTAGCTGACACGTTAGGTGAGTTACAATGCTTATATGGTGTGGCAAACATCAGCTATGTTGGCGGTAGTTTAATAGAACGAGGCGGCCATAACCCGTTAGAGTCAGCAGCGTTTTCTGTTGGCGTATTAGCAGGCCCTCATACCTATAACTTCAACCATATTTATCCTGAACTGATTAGTGCTCAGGGAGCTAAAACCGTTACCGATGAAAATCACCTTGCTGACACACTTATCGCTTTGAGCACTGATGTACAGGAGACGATAAAGCTCGGTCAGCAAGCTCAGAAATGCGTTGCTAACAATCAAGGCGCCATCAGTAAAACGGTTAATTTAATTGAGCTTTACTTAGAAAAGTAAGATAGAAAAGTAAAATAGAATAGAGAAATAATGTGACTTCAAAGCAAGCGATGAATCGCCCAGAAATACAAATGCGCGAATGGGTATCAAGCGTAATCGTAAAATTCAATTTCTGCCCGTTTGCCCGTAAAGAAGTTGAAAGCAATTGTATTCATTACCAAATTAGTCAGTCTATTACACTTGATGATGCAGTAATGGATATGCTTGAGCAATGTAGCGCGTTAGATCAACTTGCAGAGCGCGAAACCACTTTGTTGATGTTTGAGCAAGGCTTTAAGGATTTTGAAGAGTTCTTAGATTTAGTCGATTTAGCCAATGCGCTTTTAGCTGCGCAAGGCTATGAAGGTAAGTATCAAATAGCCAACTTTCACCCTGACTATGTATTTGCTGATAGCGATGACAGCGATGCTGCAAACTATACGAATCGTGCACCTTACCCAACACTGCATTTAATCCGTGAAGCCAGCATGAGCGAAGCGTTAGACAACTACGATGAACCTGAATCGATCCCAGAGCACAATATTAAACTTGCAAGACGCAAAGGCATCGACTTTTGGCAGCAGCTGCTGCAAAACTGCATCGATAAGCGCTAACACCTACCGGCGTTATAAAGATAAAAAGCCAGCAATGCTGGCTTTTTGTTTTTATAGCTATTAAATTTAGTGAGTTATTTTTTTACCCACTCACCGTTCACTTCAATGTAGTGACCCGGCTTCGTTTTCTCGATAGTTTTAGCAGCTGCAAGGGCTTCAACTTGCGCTAACGAAAGATTGTTCTTTTTCGCAAGTTTTAAATATTGCTCTTTACGCTTTGCATTAATTTCATCAACGACCGCTTTTGCTTCGCTGTTATTAACCACTAAACCTAAATAGCCTGAGCTGTCTTCACCTACTAAGCCTTGGCTTTTTGCATCATCAAGGCTGATAGCCCAAGCAGAGAAAGATAAACAAACAGCACTGATCAAGGTGATCACATTTAGTTTTTTAAGTTGTAATTTACGCATGTGTGCTCCTTAGAATAATTCGCTGTCATCACTGAATAAGGTATCAAGTTCTTTATCCACTTTTACGCGGATCTCATGGTCAACTTTTACATTTAAGTTGATTGTAATCGGCTCTTTTGCTGCCACCTCAACACGGTGCGTACAGGCACTCAGCATGCCTACTGCCGTCAGCATTACTAACCACTTAGCCATCATTGCTTCCTTTTTTTGCATACTCTTTCTCAACTTTTTGAGTAATTTCATCACTTAAACGCAGCGCTCTAAGCAAGGTAAATACATTCTCTTCATGGTTATAATTAAAGTTCACTGCTTGCTGCTGCGCTTCATTATAACCCTCTAAATTAACACCTAAATGTAACCACCCATCTGGTTTGAGGTTAACACTGCTACGTAGTTTTTTAATATCTAAATTCTCAAGCAAACTCAGCGTGGTACTCAGCTCTTGTTGCTGCGCTTTTACCGCTTCAAAACCCGCATTATTAGTAATCAGTAATTTACCATCACCCTGATTAACTAACTGCCCTTGCTTTACCTCGATGCCCTGTTTATTTATTACAACGGGTAAGGTGCCTGCTAAGCGCCCACTTAAGCTAATCCCAGACTCTGCATCAAGGGTGACCAATTTACTGGCATCAATATTTTCAAATTTAACAGTCGCGGTTTGGCTATCACTGAGTGGGCAGAACTTATTCACCACAAATGCCCCGCCCATAACCTGACCAGTTAGATTAGCTGCGCAAGGCTGATTAGCTGTTACCTGCAACTGACCTTGTATATTTTTGACCACGGCACCTGCGCGCAGTTCATTGAGTGTAAATTTAGTCGCTGCAATATTAAGCTGCCCTGAATTAAACGTGCCGTTCAAATTCACTGCGAAATCATTTACTAGATAATCATTATAAAGCGCACTGAATTTACTTATTTGCACGCGCCCTTGTGCTTGCTGAAGATTTACATCCCCTTTAATATTGCCCGAAACAACTCCATCAGTGACGGTAGCAAGAGACTCAAACTGAGCAACTATCGGGTTTAGCTTGGATACGGCCTGCTCTGGTATCACTAATTCAAATGGATGGGCAACCTCAGACATATTATGGCTAACAAGCGCTTCAAAGCCATCTGCAAATACATGATGTGTTGCCTGCAAGGCGCGGCTTTGAAGAGCTTTTGACACAACAGACAACTTATTTAAGCTAAGCTCTGCTGTTGATAATTTAGCGGCCGTGGTTTTGGCATCAATATCAGCAAATAACTCCCCCACACTGAGATCTGTACTAAGAGTAAGCTCATTGCTAATTTTTGCTGCGTTAATATCATCATAAGTTAATGATTTAACCTTGCTATTAGCGTTAACAACGAGGTGCTGCTGGGCATTATACTCAGCGTTAATTGCGCTGCTAAAATCAGCTATCTGTGCACCCGATATTAGGGCATTTTTAACTCTGATATTGGTATTCAGTTTAGCTGTAGGACTAGTAAATAACTCATCGATATTTAGCTTTCCTTTAGCCCCAATACCCTTAACCCCAACACCCTCAGTCAAAGCGCCATCAGCCTGAAAATCTAAAAATGCAGGTAGTGAATCCACCGACAGTTGAAAATCAGCGCTAACGCTACTTTCATGCAAATGCGCGTTGAGCTTAAGCTCATCTATATCTTTACTATTAAAATCAATGCTAACTTGGCTATTCAGTGATGTGAGCGGATCCAGCAAAGAAAGGGATGTATTACTGACTGTCACCTCACTTTGCCCTTCTATAGCTTGCAGCTTTATGATTGGGGCTGAAAGATTTTTATCTTCTACAATCACTGGTTTTTCAATGTGTAACTGCCAAGTAAGCGGTAACTGCGCTTCAATAAATGATTGATGCTGTTGGTCTGCTATGATGTTTAAGCAGTCTCGCTTTGCGCTCAGTTGATTTTGTAAAGCAGATAAATCCACGTATAAATGCTGTTGATTTAATTGATACTTAGCACTCAATTGCCCTTCACTGGCAAAACCTAGGTCACACTCCCCTACAGCATGCTGATAACTTGCATTAATTGAGCTTTCAATTGCAGCTGAAATTCCATCAAACTTAATCTGTGACTGAATAGTAAAATGGCTGCTTGTTGGCAATGTTACGAACCGCTCAGCCACTTGCTCATCAAAGGTGATGTTGGCTTTGACTTCATAATTAGATATTACAACGTCAGCATTGAGATCCCGTGAAATCGTAAAATGATTTAGGCGTTTTTCTTGTATCGCCAACCTAACAGGATTTTGGGTAAACGGTGAGACTACATCAAGCTGCTCAATACTTATTAGCGGTCTTTGCTCGGGTAATACCAAAGCAAGCTTTTTAAATTCAGTTTGTGAAGTGTCAGGTTGTTGATTATTACTCTGATTGCTAATTATAAGATTGGCTCGAGAAACACTAACCTGCTGCTTATTCGCAATAATGCCAGCTAACTCTATTTGCTGTCCTTGGTAGGTTAAGCATAATTTCTCGATATTCAAATCAAGCTTGCGAGTTAATGACCAATCAATGCAGTGAAGCTCAGCGCCATTTTTACTGAGCATAGGCGTTAAGTACCACGATGTCAGTGGTAATCTGAACAAATACGCCAACAGCACCATGCTTAGCACGATACCTAGCAACCCAACACACGCCCGCTTAAAACTCAAAAAACTCTCCTTGCTTCTCGCTTCTCGCTTCTCGCTTCTCGCTTCTCGCTTCTCAGATCATTATAAACAAAAAGGCCACACATGATAGTGCAGCCTTTTTAATTTAAACGGTTTGTATGAACCTAGCTTGTATAGCTAGGCACACAATTAAGTTCTAGCCAACGTTTTTACGAGCGTTGCGGAACATACGCATCCACGGGCTATCCTCTTTCCACTCATCTGGGTGCCATGAGTTAGCAACCGTACGGAATACACGCTCAGGGTGCGGCATCATAACCGTTGCACGACCATCTGTAGAAGTAATACCTGTGATACCTTCTGGCGAGCCATTCGGGTTAGCTGGGTATTGCGTTGTTGGGTTACCGTAGTTATCAACAAACTTCACTGCCACTGTACCTGACTCAAGCGCTGCTTTAACTGCATCAGCGTTTGCGAACTCAGCATGACCTTCACCGTGAGAAACAGCGATAGGCATACGTGAACCTGCCATACCGTTAAAGAATACCGATGAGTTTTCTTGTACTTCTACAAGGCTAAAGCGAGCTTCAAAACGCTCTGACTTATTCGTTACGAAACGTGGCCAGTGCTCAGTGCCCGGGATCAATTCTTTCAATGTTGAAAGCATTTGACAGCCATTACACACACCTAAGCTGAATGTATCTTCGCGGTGGAAGAAGCTTTGGAACTGCTCACGCGCCATCTCATTAAATAAGATTGACTTAGCCCAGCCTTCACCAGCACCTAATACGTCACCGTAAGAGAAACCACCACATGCTACTAAGCCTTTAAATTGCTCAAGTGTTAAACGACCTTCAAGTATGTCGCTCATGTGCACGTCAACCGCAGCAAAGCCTGCACGGTTAAATGCCGCCGCCATTTCTAAGTGAGAGTTAACACCTTGCTCACGTAAAATAGCCATTTTCGGCTTCGCACCCGTTGCAATGTAAGGCGCTGCAACATCTTCGTTTAAGTCAAAGCTTAGTTTTACGTTAAGACCTGGGTCTTTTGCGTCAAATTTAGCGTCAAACTCTTGCTTAGCACACTCAGGGTTATCACGACGCGCTTGCATTTGGTAAGTTGTTTCTGCCCAAATCGTACGAAGCTCAGTACGCGTGTGGTTAAGAACCACATCATCACCACGAGTGAATAGCACGCGGTCATCAGCGTTTAGTGCACCAATTTCATGGCTGATAGCAGCTAAGCCGTGATCAGCAAGAACCGCTTTCACTGCGTCTAAATCAGCGTTTGCTACTTGGATAACCGCACCTAGCTCTTCATTATAAAGCGCTTCGATGTCTGAACCTGTTAAGCCTGCAAGGTCAACTGTTACACCCGTGTGACCAGCAAATGCCATTTCAGCGATAGTCGTGAATAAACCACCATCTGAACGGTCATGGTAAGCAAGTAACTTGTTATCAGCAACAAGCGCTTGCATTGCTTCATAGAAACCTTTTAATAGTGCTGGGTTATCAACATCAGGCGTTACATCACCTAGTTGCTTATAAACCTGTGCAAGGCTTGATGCGCCCATGCGGTTTTGACCCGCACCTAAATCAACTAATAATAGTGATGACTCACCTTTATCAGTGCGTAGCTGTGGCGTTACTGTTTTACGCACATCTTCAACACGACCAAAGGCAGTAATGATCAGTGATAATGGCGCAGTAACCGATTTTTGCTCACCGTTTTCATCCCATTGAGTTTTCATCGACATTGAGTCTTTACCCACAGGGATAGTTAAACCAAGCGCCGGACAAAGCTCTTCACCTACCGCTTTTACAGCTTCGTAAAGGCCCGCATCTTCGCCTGGGTGACCTGCTGCGGCCATCCAGTTTGCAGATAGCTTGATATTTTCAAGCCCACCGATGTTAGCACACGCAATGTTCGTTAGTGACTCAGCCACAGCTAAACGAGCAGAAGCACCGTAGTTTAAAAGTGCAGCTGGTGTACGTTCACCTAGTGACATTGCTTCACCGTGGTAAGTATCAAACGCAGCGGCTGTTACCGCACAGTTTGCTACTGGCACCTGCCAAGGACCTACCATTTGGTCACGCGCAACTAAACCCGTTACGGTACGGTCACCAATGGTGATTAAGAATGTTTTCTCAGCAATCGTTGGTAAGCGTAATAAACGCTGTGCAGCGTCTGCAGCATCAATGTTAGCAACGTCTAATGGTTGAGATTGCGCTTTTTTCGATTCAACTTCACGGTGCATTTTTGGTGCTTTACCAAGTAAAACATCAAGCGGAAGATCAACAGGGTTGTTACCGAAGTGGCTATCTTCAACCGTTAAGTGACGCTCTTCTGTTGCTTCACCAATAACAGCGTATTCTGCACGTTCACGTTTACAGATTGCTTCAAAGCGCGCGAAGTCTTCTGCCGCAACTGCTAATACGTAACGCTCTTGAGATTCGTTACACCAAATTTCGTGTGGTGCCATACCCGGCTCATCGTTTGGAATATCACGAAGTTGGAATTTACCACCACGACCACCGTCGTCTACAAGCTCAGGGAATGCGTTAGAAAGACCACCTGCGCCCACATCGTGGATGAAAGCGATTGGGTTTGCATCACCTAGCTGCCAACATTTATCAATAACTTCCTGACAACGACGTTCCATTTCTGGGTTTTCACGTTGTACCGATGCAAAGTCTAAGTCTTCGTTTGATTGGCCTGATGTCATACTAGACGCAGCACCACCACCTAGGCCGATGTTCATTGCCGGACCACCTAGTGCAATTAGCTTAGCACCTACAGGGATTTCGCCTTTTTGAACATGCTCAGAACGAATGTTACCTAAACCACCTGCAAGCATGATTGGCTTGTGGTAACCACGTACCTCGATACCATTATGGCTTGATACTTTCTCTTCGTATGTACGGAAGTAACCAAGTAAGTTAGGACGACCAAATTCGTTATTGAATGCCGCACCACCTAATGGGCCTTCAGTCATGATATCAAGTGCATTTACGATACGACCAGGCTTACCAAAGTCTGTTTCCCATGGCTGCTCGTAACCAGGAATTCGTAGGTTAGATACAGTGAAACCAACTAAACCTGCTTTAGGCTTAGAACCACGGCCTGTAGCACCTTCATCACGAATCTCACCACCAGAACCTGTTGATGCACCTGAGAATGGCGCAATCGCTGTTGGGTGGTTGTGCGTTTCAACTTTCATCAAGATTTCGATGTTCTCTTGATGGTATGCGTACTCGCCTTCACTATTCGGGAAGAAACGACCTGCTAACGAGCCCTTCATTACCGCTGCGTTATCTTTATATGCAGATAACACGTTTTCAGGGTGTTGCTCATAGGTATTTTTGATCATTTTGAACAATGATTTTGGCTGTTCGATGCCATCAATTGTCCAATCAGCGTTAAAGATTTTGTGACGACAATGTTCAGAGTTTGCTTGTGCAAACATGAATAATTCGATGTCGTTCGGGTTACGCCCTAACTTTTGGAAGTTTTCTACCAAGTAATCAATTTCGTCTTCAGCAAGGGCAAAACCTTGCTCAACGTTTGCTTTTGCAAGCGCTTCACGGCCACCACCTAAAATGTCAACTGATGACATTGGACGCGGCTCATCGTGACGGAATAATTTAGCTGCATCAGCCATATCCGCGTGCGTTGCTTCAGTCATACGGTCATGTAATAACGCTGCAACTTCAGCTGTTTGCTCAGCTGATAAATTACCTTCTACGTAGTATGCAATACCACGCTCAACACGGTGAACTTGGCTTAAGCCACAGTTATGTGCGATGTCAGTTGCTTTTGATGCCCAAGGCGAGATAGTACCAGGACGCGGCGTTACAAGAATTAACGTGCCGGCAGGGGTATGCTCGGCAATTGTTGGACCGTAAGTAAGCAGTTTTTCCAGCTTGGTTTGCTCATCAGCTGAAAGCTCAGCTGTAAGATCAGCAAAATGCATGAACTCTGCGTAAACGTCAGTGACTGGAAGTTGTGCCTGTTGGCAACGCGCTAAAATTTTCTGAACTCTAAAATCGGAAAGTGCTGGTGCACCACGAAGGATCAACATAGGTATTTTCATCCGGGGTTAGGGATTGAACGATATTTTAGGCGCATATTATAGTGCAAATAACGTCTAGATTTAACTCAAAATTACGCTTTTATTTAAATAATCTTCATAACCGCTTTTAAGGTTGCAACAATTAACTAGCTTAGTCGTCTTTATTTCTCTGCAGGTTCTTGTTCTGTATGACTTATCTACCATCTGCCTTGTTATAGTTATTAATTTTTAAATAGATCTATAACACTATTCGCCAAGTGACGTGGCTTAGAAGTTTTGTTATAACACTAAGGTAATGGTTTAAGGGGCATTTATAATTTATGCAAAAGTTACTCGCTATTTTTAGTTTAGTGCTCATGTTATGTGCGTGCGATATGCAACAGCAACCGTCGCAACTTGCTCATATCAAGGCGCAGAACAAAATTAGAGTCGGCACATTAGCTGGTGCGAGTAATTACTATCAGGCTCCACAAGGTGTGCAAGGCTTTGAATATGAGCTCGCCCAAGAATTTGCTGATTATGTTGGTGTAGAGCTCGAGATGGTGCCTTTTTTTAATCTATCCGATATGTTCGCACGCTTAGAAAGTGGCGATTTAGATATTATAGCGTCAGGTCTTACCTATAATACAATTCGGGCAGAGCATTACCGCTTCGGCCCAACCTATCGCACCATAAGCCAAAAACTAGTTTATAAGCAAGGCCGTAATAGACCCCGTGAATTTGCGGATTTAACCGGCAATCTGACTGTTCTCGCCAAAAGCAGTCACTCGTTGGCACTACAACAATTAAAACAACTTAATCCAGAACTTAGCTGGAACGAAACAGAAGATATGGATGAAGAAGAGCTTCTGCAAGCTGTTATCGACGGTGAAATTGATTACACCCTAGCAGACTCGCACACCTTATCGCTGTTTCGCCGCTACCACCCAAACTTGAGTATCGGCTTTTCGGTTACCCGTAATGATCCTATCGCTTGGTTACTAAGAAAAGATGGTGATGACTCTTTATATGCCCTCATGGTGCCATTTTTTGGCGACGTCAAACAAAGCAACCAGCTTTATGTGTTAGAAGAAAAATATTTCGGCCATGTTCGCCAGTTTAATTATGTGAACACACTTGCTTATATTGAAGCAATAAAAGACACCTTACCCAAATATCAACCTTGGTTTGAGCAATACGCAGGTAACATAGACTGGCGATTACTGGCGGCTTTGAGTTATCAAGAATCGATGTGGAACCCAAGGGCTAAGTCACCAACTGGTGTTCGCGGTATTATGATGCTAACCCAAGCAACGGCAAAACAGGTCGGCGTAACAAATCGCCTAGAGCCTGAGCAAAATATTAAAGGCGGTGCGCAGTATCTTGCCAAAGTAATTTCTTGGATCCCTGAACGCATTCCGCAGCCCGACAGAACCTGGTTTGCCTTAGCCTCTTACAATGTTGGCTGGGGACACGTCAACGACGCACGGATTATTACCGAGCAAGAAGGTGCAAGCCCCGATAAATGGGCTGATGTTAAAAAGCGCTTACCGCTTTTAATTAAAAAGCGTTACTATCGAAAAACCAAATATGGTTATGCCCGTGGCGATGTTGCAGTAAAATACGTTGATAATATTCGTCGCTATTACGACGCACTGGTTTGGCTTGATGAAAATGATGCGATTGCTAACCCTAGTGAAGAAGAGCAAAGCACTGAAGAAGCTCAACCTGAAGCGCAAGCGAGCGAACCAAAGCCAAATGACAACACGCAACAAACCAACTCAGAGCAGCAAGAATTAGAAAACAACTAACCTCAAGCACCGAAATCTGTTTACTTGTCATCAAATGATCATTATCTTTTAGTAGAAATGGAACGGACCATGCCATGCTTTACTCTCACTTAAGGAGCACTCATGTTAAAAAGAAGACGCACGACACATAAGTTCAAGCGTAATGTTATTTACTCAACGGCGACCCGCCGTCGTATCATGCTACGTAATACACACAAAAAAGTTATTTGGCGTCGCCGCTTATTTGCGATGCAGTTAATGGAAGCACAAGTTCCTGCAACGCCGGTTGTATAACTAGGCGTTGCGAGCAGCCAGCTTTGCCGCCTTTTTCTCTTCTCTACGACGCTTAAAAAACGCTGAAATTACCGCCCCACACTGCTCACTCATAACATCACCGGTTACTTCAACTTGATGATTAAGCCTAGGCTCTTGCAGCAGATTCATAATTGATCCTGCCGATCCCGTTTTGGCATCTTTAGCACCAAATACCAATCGCTTAATACGGCTATGTACCAACAGACCTGCGCACATAGAACAAGGTTCTAACGTAACATACAAGGTGCAATCGATTAATCGGTAGTTATTAAGTACTTTACCTGCTTCGCGGATTGCCATCATTTCAGCATGAGCGGATGGGTCGTTATCAATAATTGAGCGGTTATAACCATAAGAAATCAGTTGATTGTCTTTTACCAGCACAGCACCAACCGGAATTTCATTAATAGCAGCCGCTTCATTGGCGTAGTTTAATGCTTTTTCCATCCAATATTGGTCGCTAAATTGTTCGCTCATATATCACACAAATCTTGTAAAACTGTGAGTAATTATACCTAGTTAGTGAAAAATGTCGGCTATAAATACTGCTACACTTAAAAATTAACGCAAAATTTAGTGGCTTTTTCATGGCTCAATGGACCCATATTGCGCTATAATCTCGCGCTTTTTTTATTTAGCTTACAACACGGGTAGCAAATGAAATTTCCTGGACGCCGCAGGCATAAACATTATTTTCCGGTGGAAGCCAAAGATCCACTGACGAATCAACTTAACTCAACCGACCGACTACAACGTAGTTATATTACGGGTATCGACCAAATTGTGGTAGATATTGAAGCGAAAGTTGATCAAGCTTTCCTAGATGAATTTCAATTGCGCCGTGGCATGTCGCAAGTGATCGATAACGATATTACCAACGCACTATACGACAGACTAAAACTCGACAATATGATCGATTATGAGTTTGCCGGTGGTACGGTAGGTAACACTATGCACAACTACTCTACCCTAGCTGACGACCGATCAGTACTTTTAGGGGTAATGAGTGAAAATATCAAAATCGGCAGCTACGCATACCGTTTTTTATGTAACACCTCTAGCCGCGTTGACCTTGACTACCTTCAGCCTGTAGATGGCCCTATTGGTCGTTGTTTTACCTTAATTGACGAGACCGGTGAGCGTACCTTCGCAATCAGCGCGGGGCTTATGAACCATCTTCGCCCTGAATCAATCGATCAGGCACTTATTGAGAATTCATCAGCATTAGTGATCAGCGCATACCTAATGCGAACTCAAGGTGATGAAACCATGACAGAAGCGACCATGCAGGCAGTGAAATATGCCAATGATGCAGGTGTCCCTGTGGTTTTAACCCTTGGTACTAAGTTCTTGATTGAACAAGACCCTACTTGGTGGGCTGACTTTGTAAAAGAGCATGTTGATATTCTTGCTATGAACGAAGAGGAAGGCCTTGCGATTACCGGCTTTGAAGATCCGCTTCTAGCTGCCGACAAAGCGCTTGATTGGACTGATTTAGTTATTTGCACGGCTGGTGAAAAAGGCTTGTTTATGGCCGGTTACGTCGACGACTCATTCAAGCGTGAAACAGAATACCCGTTATTACCAGGTGCAATTGCTGACTTTAACCGTTATGAATTTTCTCGCGCAATGCGTAAAGACGACTGCCAAAACCCTATTCGTGCGTACAGCCACACAGCACCATTTATGGGCGGCCCTGACAGCATTAAAAATACCAATGGCGCAGGCGATTGCGCTCTAGCTGCGGTACTGCATGACCTATCAGCAAACGTTTACCACAAACTTAATGTGGCAAACTCAGCGAAGCATCAGCAACCTGCTATGACCTACTCATCGCTTGCACAAATTAGTAAATACGCTAACCGTGCAAGTTATGAAGTACTTGTTCAGCACTCGCCACGTTTATCGCGTGGTTTACCTGAACGTGAAGATTGTTTAGAGCAAGTTTACTGGGATCAGTAATCTCCACTAAAAAATCGAAATATCCAGTTTCTGGGATAAACGCTCAAGAGCCGCTATCCCAGCCACTGAGTTACCATACGAGTTAAGTCTAGGCGCCCACACAGCCACAGTAAATTGATTTGGTAACACAGCTAAAATAGTACCCGATACCCCTGACTTACCCGGCATACCAACACGGTAGCCAAAATCCCCAGCTGCATCGTATAAACCACTGGTAAACAGTAACGAGTTTAACTGCTTATTTTGCCTTGCACTAAGTACTTCATGGCCATTGGCATCTTTACCTTGGTTTGCTAAGTAATTGTAAGCTTTTGCTAATTCTACGCAGTTTAGCTCTATGGCACAGAAGTTAAAGTAAGCCCATAACACATCATCAACTTCATTATTAAAGTTGCCGAATGACTTCATTAGATGCCCCATCGCGGCGTTGCGATGACGAAACTCATATTCAGAATTTGCCACTTTCTTATCAATAACAACCTGAGCATTTCCTGATAACTGACGAAATGACTCAAGCATAGAGTGCATCGGCGCAGATAAACGGCTATATAACGCGTCACAGGTGACAATCGCGCCGGCATTAATAAATGGGTTGCGTGGTATGCCCTGTTCAAACTCAAGCTGTGTAAGTGAGTTAAAAGCGGTGCCTGATGGCTCTTTACCGACTCGCTGCCAAAGCTCATCACCATAACGCTGAAGTGCTAAGGTTAAGGTCATTACTTTAGAAACAGATTGAATCGTAAAACGCGCACCACAATCACCCGCGCAATAGGTTTGCCCATCCACAGTATGAATAGCAATGGCAAACTGGTTTGGCTCAACCTCTGCAAGCGCAGGAATATAATCAGCAACCTTCCCTTGGCTCAGTAATGGTTGAACTTCTTTTGTGATTTCATCTAATACATGTTGATAATCAATCTGTGACATACCGCGTCCTTTAAAACAAAAAGCCCCGCATTTGCGAGGCTTTGTAGTCTACTAAAGATGGTTTGCTATAGCGATTGCTATTAGCTCATCGCTGATTGCAGTTTTTTCATTGCTGTTTTTTCTAGCTGACGAACACGCTCTGCTGAAACGTTATATTTCTCAGCAAGCTCTTGTAATGTTGCTTTATCGTCAGCTAACCAACGTGCACTTACGATGTCTTGAGAACGTTCATCAAGGGTTTTTAACGCGCTGAATAAACGTGCATGAGACTGTTCTTGCCATTGCTGCTCTTCGATATCATCAGCAAGGTCAGCACTGCCATCTGTTAAATACTGCACTGGCGAGTATGTGCTTGTTGGTGCGTCGTCATTGTCGTCGCCCGTTAAGTCAAAGCCCATATCTTGGCCACTCATACGTGATTCCATCTCACGTACTTCTTTTTCACTTACACCTAGCTCATTAGCAACGGTGCTAACCTCAGCTTGGTTAAACCAACCTAAACGTTTTTTGTTTTTACGCAGGTTGAAGAATAATTTACGTTGCGCTTTTGTTGTTGCAACTTTCACGATACGCCAGTTTTTCAGTACGTATTCATGAATTTCAGCTTTGATCCAGTGTACTGCGAATGAAACTAAGCGAACACCTACACTTGGGTCGAAACGTTTTACCGCTTTCATCAGACCGATATTACCTTCCTGAATTAAATCAGCTTGCGGTAAGCCATAACCTGAATAGCTTTTCGCAATATGAGCAACAAAGCGTAGATGCGACATAATGAGTTGCTTCGCAGCTTCAAGATCACCTTCTTCCTGAAGACGTGTCGCCAACTGCTTTTCTTTCTCTGCATCAAGCATAGGAATAGTGCTAACCGCTTGAAGGTAGCCGTCCATACTTGCGCTCTGTTGACCTGCAGTAAGTGCCATTGCGTATAAATCTTTACTCATTTTTCACCTCAGTGATAAACATTTGAAACCATCTTAGCACTCTTTAAGCGAGAGTGCTAACTTCAATTAAAAACTTTTTTAAAGTTCAAATCAAGTGGTTTTTTTAAGATAATTTTATTTTACTTTAAGGCGCTGAATAAGCGATGAATTCTAGCTTTTAAAGGTATTTTGAAAGATATATAGCCCACCATTCAAAATCTAAACAAACAGCATAAAGGCTTAATATGACAAATTAACGACAAGCAAAAGCGCTAAAATAATAGCGCTGATAGCTACACTTTATCGGGTTCAATTTCTTTTATATAACGGTTAACTGATAGGTAAGAACCAACAAATCCTAACCCTGTTGCAAGAGCGACTAAAATGCCAAACTCTGTGAGTGTTAAACCAATTAAGTCAAAGCTGGTTTCATAAACACCCGCAACATCACTTACAGCAGCACCAAGCCACCACATCATTAATGCAACACAAATAAAAGAGAACAAACCGCCAATAATACCGTACCAAATCCCTGTCCATAAAAATGGCGCATGAATAAAGGTGTTTGTCGCCCCAACTAACTTCATCACCTGAATTTCATCTTTCTTATCCATGATTGATAAGCGGATAGTATTACCAATGATCAGGGTGACGGAGGTTAATAATAGTAGAGCAATGGTGATCACGCTTTCTTTTAATAAACTTAAAAGTGCATTTAATCGCTCAAGCCAAGCAATATCGAGTTTACCAAAATCCACTTCTCTTTCGCCTTCAAGCTTTTGCAGTAATTGTTTTGCTGTATTTGGCTGACGGTATCGTGCTGTCGGCGTGACGATAACAACATCAGGTAACGGGTTCGCATCTAAATATTCAAGTGCTTGGCCAAATCCTGATACTTGTTTAAATTCAGTGAGGGCATCGCCCTTTGATATAAACTCTACTTTATCTACTTCAGGGTAGAGTGCTAAACGCTTAACCAAGGTTTGCGTTTGCTGTTCGCTCATAGTTTCTTTTACGAACAACGAAATCTCTGCTGCATCTTCAAAACCACTGCTCACTTGCGAGACATTTTTAACCACTAAATAAAGCGTCGCTGGCAGTGTTAAGCTTAATCCTAATACGGCAATGGTCATCAATGAAGCTAAAGGCGTTCGCCACATTTCACCGAGGCTGTGCACACCTTGGCGAATAAGATTAATAAAGAAGAAATAAGGCGCTGCTAAAAATGACTTCTTCTGACGTTCGTTTTGGCTGTTGCGGCTTTTAAACAATAAACTCATAGTGCCCCCTCAGCTAACGGATCGTCAATCATACGGCCATCTTTCAGTGTTAAACTGCGATAACGCATACGCGCAATTAAACCAATGTCATGGGTTGCAATCAGTACGGTTGTGCCATGATTATTAAAGTCTTCGAATAAACGTAATATGTCCATTGAAAGCTCAGGGTCTAAGTTACCGGTTGGCTCATCAGCTAATAGAATTGGCGGTGAATTAACGATAGCACGAGCAATACCAACACGCTGCTGCTCACCACCTGATAAGGTTGCTGGATTACACTTCGCTTTATCAAGTAACCCGACTTTATCAAGCGCACCGTGAACACGTTTAGCTATTTGCTTGTGGTGCGTGCCTTCAATAATTAAAGGTAAGGCAACATTATCAAACACAGAGTAACGTTCTAGTAAGCGGTGATTCTGAAAGATGATACCAATGTCGCGGCGCACATAAGGGATCTGGCGTGATTTAACAGCATTTAAATCAACACCATTAATAAGCACCTGCCCTGCCGATGGGCGCTCCATCAAGCTAATAAGCTTCAATAGGGTACTTTTACCTGCACCACTGTGCCCGGTTAAAAAGGCCAGTTCGCCAGGCTTGATATGAAAGCTGACTTTTTCAAGGGCACGATGGCCGCCTGGGTATGTTTTACTGACTTGCTGAAAATTTATCATTTTAGTTATCAATCATCTTGCAGCGAAAAAGGGAGCAAGCTCCCTTTAGTTAATTATGCGTCATCCTCGTCTTGGCTAAATAGTGCATCAATAAAGTCACTACTATTAAAGGTACGTAAATCATCAATACCTTCACCAACACCGATGTAACGAATTGGGATATTAAATTTATCTGCAACGGCGAAAATCACACCACCTTTAGCGGTACCATCTAGTTTAGATAAAGTAATGCCCGTTAAACCAACACATTCATTAAATAATTTAACTTGGCTAATTGCGTTTTGACCTGTACCTGCATCAATAGTTAACATAACTTCATGCGGTGCATCTGGGTCAATTTTCTTCATTACACGGGCAATTTTTTCAAGCTCTTGCATTAGGTTATCTTTATTTTGCAAGCGACCTGCTGTATCGGCGATTAACACGTCAACATTACGGGCTTTTGCCGCCTGAAATGCATCAAAAACCACTGACGCACTGTCTGCACCTGTATGCTGGGCAATCACAGGAATGCTATTACGCTCACCCCATACTTGCAGCTGCTCAACCGCCGCAGCGCGGAACGTATCACCGGCAGCAAGCATCACTGACTTACCTTCGTTTTGAAACTGCTTCGCTAATTTACCAATCGTGGTAGTTTTACCTACCCCATTTACACCCACCATTAAGATAACAAATGGCTTTTTGTCATTGCTTACAACTAACGGCTGCTCAGCGGTTTTAAGCATACTTGCCATTTCTTGCTTCATTAACTCGTATAAAGCATCGCCATCTTTTAACTGCTTACGATCAGCGGCATCGGTTAGGTTATCAATCAACTTCATTGTTGTATCAACACCTAAATCGGCTGTTAGTAATTGTGTTTCTAGTTCTTCAAATAACTCATCGTCAATTTTCTTACCACTAAAAATAGACGCAAAGCCAGAACCAATATTAACGCGAGTTTTTAATAAACCTTTTTTAAGGCGTGCGAAGAAACCTTCTTTCTTTGGTTTTTCAGCAGCGGCTTGAGCTACTTTCTCTTGCTCTAAACGCTCCGCTTCTGCTTGTTCTTCAGCAATGCGCTCTTGCTCTAGGCGCTCTGCCTCTGCTTTCTCTGCAGCAATGCGTTCTTGCTCTAGACGATCCGCTTCTGCCTTTTCTGCAGCGATACGTTCTTGTTCTAAGCGCTCCGCCTCTGCCTTTTCCGCAACAATGCGCTCTTGTTCTAAACGTTCAGCTTCCGCCTTCTCTGCAGCAATGCGTTCTTGCTCTAGACGATCCGCTTCTGCTTTTTCTGCAGCAATACGCTCTTGCTCTAAGCGCTCCGCTTCTGCCTTTTCTGCAGCGATACGTTCTTGTTCTAAGCGCTCCGCCTCTGCCTTTTCCGCAGCAATGCGCTCTTGTTCTAAACGTTCAGCTTCCGCCTTTTCTGCAGCAATGCGTTCTTGCTCTAGGCGCTCTGCCTCTGCCTTTTCTGCAGCGATACGTTCTTGTTCTAGGCGCTCCGCCTCCGCTTTCTCTGCCGCGATACGTTCTTGTTCTAAGCGCTCCGCCTCTGCCTTTTCCGCAGCAATGCGCTCTTGCTCTAAACGTTCCGCTTCCGCTTTCTCTGCCGCGATACGCTCTTGTTCTAAACGCTCAGCTTCTGCTTTTTCTGCAGCAGCTTGCTCTGCTTCACGCTGCGCCTGTTCTGCGGCAGCACGTTCTTGCTCTAATTTCATTGCTGCTTCTTGCTCAGCAAGTCGAGCTTGTTGTTCTTGACGTTGCTGCTCTGCCGCTTGCTGCTCTTGAGCTAAACGCTCAGCTTCTGCTTTTTCTGCCGCAATGCGTTCTTGCTCTACACGTTCAGCATCGCGTCTTTCTGCAGCGATACGCTCTTGTTCTAAACGTTCAGCTTCTGCTTTTTCAGCAGCGATACGCTCTTGCTCTAAACGTTCAGCTTCTGCCTTTTCTGCAGCGATACGCTCTTGCTCTAAACGTTCTGCTTCTGCCTTTTCTGCAGCAATGCGTTCTTGTTCTAAACGTTCAGCTTCTGCCTTTTCGGCTTCAATTCGCTGTTGTTCTTCTATTTGCTTCTGGTTATCAGCCTCTTTTGCTGCTTGCTCTGCTTGTTGCTTATCTGATTTGCCAAAACCAAACCAAGACAGGAATTTACTTTTTTTTGCCATACTTGCTAATAACCACTTATAAAAATCTGATAAACTTACATGAATAATAGTTTGGTGACAGTTCAGCTTTTTAGCCAAACATAAACAGGTACCATCTATCGCTAAGGTCGCAATACTATCACTTTTAGCGCAGTAGAAAAATGACACGCTAGCTATTGCATACAATATTATCTGAGCTAGGGGTCAGTTACCAATGATTAGTGAGTTAAATGAGAAAAAAATCAACAGCTAACCGCCAAGCAAAAGCAGCGAACAATAAATCAGCAAATGGTTTTATTCGTATTATTAGTGGGCAATTTCGCGGTAGAAAATTACCAGTAAAAGATGTGCAAGGCTTGCGTCCAACCACAGACCGTATAAAAGAAACAGTATTTAACTGGCTCATGCAAGATACCCGAGGCGCAGCTGTTCTTGACTGCTTTGCTGGTTCTGGCGGCTTAGGGTTTGAAGCTTTATCGCGCTTTGCTGATCATGCTGTGTTTTTCGAACTAGATAAAAGTGCCGCTAGCCAGCTAAAAGAAAACATTAGCACGCTTAAATTGGATAATGCCGTCGTAAAACAAGGCAATAGCCTTTCATTATTAGAACAAAACACGCAAAACGAGCAATTTGATCTAATTTTTGTTGACCCGCCATTTCGACAAAACTTGGCTGAAAAAAGTTGTTTTTTACTCGAAAAAAATAACTGGTTATCTGCCCAAGCACTTATATATGTTGAGGTCGAAAGCGAACTAAGCGACCTAAGCTCACCAGATAACTGGATGCTTTTAAAAGAAAAAACTGCCGGACAAGTAATTTGTCGGCTATATCAACGCCAGACAAATTAACACTGTTTTGCAAACCTAGTTTCTGTTAATATTATTCTTTACATGTGGTGTTGCTTCGGATTACAATACCGCACCATTTTTGAACCACTTGGTCGTTATTCGATCAACTTGAGCAACGCTCATTATTTAGGTAGGTGAATTTTTAATGCCAGTAATTAAAGTAAGAGAGAACGAACCGTTTGACGTAGCACTTCGTCGCTTCAAGCGTTCATGTGAAAAAGCAGGTATCCTTTCAGAAGTTCGTCGTCGCGAGCACTATGAAAAACCAACAGCTGAGCGTAAGCGTAAAAAAGCTGCTGCAGTAAAGCGTCACATGAAGAAGCTTTCTCGCGATAACGCACGTCGCGTTAAATTATACTAATCAGTATTTGGTCTTGTATAAATGAGCCTTTTATTAACGCTAAAAGATGCGCAAAAAGATGCGATGAAGGCAAAAGACAAAGAACGTCTTAAGCCTATCCGCATGGTACTTGCTGCAATCAAGCAACGTGAGATTGACGAGCAAATTACGCTTGACGACGACGGTATTACCGCTGTTTTAGTAAAGCTTGTTAAGCAACGTCGCGATTCTTACACCCAGTACATTGATGCGGGTCGTGAAGATTTAGCTGAAATTGAAGCCAGTGAGATTAAAGCACTTGAAGAATTCTTACCTCAACAATTGAGTGAAGAAGAAATCATTGCTCTTATTGACTCGGCTATAGCTGATACAAACGCAGCGGGTATGCAAGACATGGGTAAGGTAATGGGAGTTATCAAAAGCAAAGCTGAAGGTCGTGCCGATTTAGGTAAGATTTCTGGCTTAATTAAGCAACGATTAACTGCCTAACCCCCACATACAGATGTATGATTCAAGCAAACCGAGCCTAGTGCTCGGTTTCTTGCTTTTAGTCTTTCATAAACACAGTAATTGTGTTCAAATCTTATTTTACAACGCATAGATAGCGCAGGAAAAAACAACAGCTATGGCCGGAAAGATCCCTCGACAGTTTATTGATGATTTACTCGCTCGCACAGATATTGTTGAGTTAATTGATTCGAGAGTTGGCCTAAAAAAAGCAGGTAAAGACTATCAAGCCTGTTGCCCATTCCATAATGAAAAATCACCCTCTTTTACCGTTTCTCAAGATAAACAGTTTTATCACTGCTTTGGTTGTGGCGCCAATGGCAATGCAATTTCGTTTGTCATGGAATACGACAAATTAGAGTTCGTTGACGCCATTGAAGAGTTAGCGAGTATGCTCAATTTAGACGTACCTCGCGAACAAGGCACAAGCTCAGGCCCGCAACGCACCGCAGAACAAAAGCGCTCTGATTACGATTTAATGTTACATGCTGCTCGCTTTTACCAACATCAATTAAAGCATCATGCCAACTCGAAAACGGTTATCGACTATATCAAGGGTCGTGGTTTAAGTGGTGAAACAGCGAAAAAATTCATGATTGGTTATGCGCCAAGTGAATGGGAAGCGCTATGCCAGCAACTTGGCCGCAATAAAGAACAAAAAGAGCAGCTTGTAGAACTAAAGCTAGCCTCTGAAAAATCGCCTGGTCGTCAATTTGACTTCTTCCGTGATCGACTTATGTTCCCTATTCGCGATAAACGCGGTCGGGTGATTGCATTCGGTGGCCGTGTTATGCAAGCGGATCAAGGTCCTAAATACCTTAACTCACCAGAAACCCGTATTTTCCATAAAGGCTTTGAGCTTTATGGTTTATACGAAGCCAAGCAAGCACATAAAAAACTTGAACATATTTTAATTGTTGAAGGTTATATGGATGTTGTTGCTTTAGCTGAGCAAGGCATCGAATATGCCGTTGCCGCCCTTGGCACAGCAACGACCGCAGAACATATGCACACTTTATTTAGAACCACAGATAAAGTGATTTGCTGCTACGACGGTGACCGTGCTGGCCGCGATGCAGCTTGGCGTGCACTAGAAAATGCACTGCCTTATCTTGGTGATGGTAAGTCGTTAAAGTTTGTGTTTTTACCAGATGGTGAAGACCCTGACTCACTGGTACAAAAAGAAGGTAAAGACGCTTTTGAAACTAGGTTAAGCGAAGCGGATGATTTTACTAAGGTGCTGTTTAATAAGCTCAGCCAAGAGATAGACTTGACACAAGACGCAGGTAAAGCAAAGCTCCTTAGTGATGCCCTACCACTAATTGAAAAAATCCCGAGTGATTTTTACCAAGAGAATATTTTGGAACATCTTGGCCGCTTAATTGGTCGAACAAGAGAGCAATTAAATAATCGTGTTAAGTCACCAAAGCAACAGCATGCGATTGAGCGTAAATTTAAAATAACGCCGATGCGCCAAGCGATTGGTATTTTATTGCAACACCCAAGTTTGGCGACCAGCATTGCTTATATGCCGGAGTTAGCTGAGATGAAAATAGCCGGTATTGAGCTATTTTTACGCATTCAGCACTTAGCACTAGAACGTGAAGGTATCACCACCGCACAAATTTTAGAGTCATTTAGGGATGGCGCTGAATATGACGCGCTGGTGAAATTAGCCACTTGGCAGCATCAAATAAATGACGATCGTTTAGAGACGGTTTTTAAAAATACTTTTAAATTTATTGAAGACCAGTGTTTAAATTATCGACTAGAGACCCTATTAATAAAAGACAAGACCCAAGGCTTAAGCAGCGAAGAAAGGCTGGAATGCCACTTACTAACGCAAGCGTTAAAAGGCAGCAACAGCTAGTCAGAATTGAATAATGCTGTTATACTGTGCTATTCACTGCGTCTAGTTAGTTTTCGTGTCGCTTAATTAGTAAGCGAGCTGGCGCCTGTTGTATCAACTTTCAGAGTGGAAGAATAAATCTCTATGGATCCAACTCCTCAGTCACAATTAAAGCTTCTGATTCAAAAAGGTAAAGAGCAAGGTTATTTAACTTTTGCAGAAGTTAATGATCACCTTCCACAAGACATTATCGACTCAGATCAGGTAGAAGATATCATTAGCATGATTAATGATATGGGTATCAAGGTAAGTGAAAACGCACCTGATGCCGATGAATTAATGATGCAAGAAACAACGACAGACGAAGACGCAGCAGAAGCCGCGGCAGCTGCACTTGCGACTGTAGAAAAAGAGATCGGTCGAACAACTGACCCTGTACGTATGTATATGCGTGAAATGGGCACTGTTGAACTTCTTACGCGTGAAGGCGAAATCGTAATCGCTAAGCGTATTGAGGAAGGTATTAACCAAGTACAGATTTCAGTTGCTGAATACCCAGAAGCAATTACTTATCTACTAGAGCAATGGGACAAATTCGAAGCTGAAGAAATGCGCTTAAGCGATATTATCTCTGGCTTCTTTGATCCTAATAATGAAGACGAATCACAAATTTCTGCAACACACATCGGTTCTGAGTTAAACGAAGAGCAACTCGACGAAGAAGACGACGAAGACGATGATGACGAAGATAGTGATGATGATAGCGATGATGATAACGATGGCGACACAGGTCCAGATCCTGAAGAAGCCCGTATTCACTTCGAAAACTTACGTGAGCTTTATAATAAAGCACGCGAAACGTTCGAAGAAAAAGGTCGCTCACACCCTGACTCACTTGTAGCTATTGCAGAAATCGGCGAACTATTTAAAACATTTAAATTAGTTCCAAAACAGTTTGACCGCATGGTTAACAACATGCGTGAAATGATGGACCGCGTTCGTGTACAAGAACGTATCATCATGAAGCAAGCTGTACAAATTGCTAAGTTACCGAAAAAGAATTTTATCAAGCACTTTGCAAATAACGAAACAGACACAAGCTGGATCGACCTTGAGATTGCTGCAAACGAGAAATACTCAGTAGCACTTGAATCAGTTAAACCAGAAATCATTCGTTGCATCAGCAAACTAAGTGCAATTGAAGAAAGCACAGGTCTTAGCATCGAACGAATTAAAGACATCAACCGTCGTATGAGTATTGGTGAAGCGAAAGCCCGCCGTGCGAAGAAAGAAATGGTTGAAGCGAACTTACGTCTTGTAATTTCAATTGCGAAAAAATACACCAACCGTGGTTTACAATTCTTAGACCTTATCCAAGAAGGTAATATTGGTCTAATGAAAGCGGTTGATAAGTTCGAATACCGCCGTGGTTATAAGTTCTCAACTTATGCAACATGGTGGATCCGTCAAGCAATCACACGTTCGATTGCTGACCAAGCACGCACCATCCGTATTCCTGTGCACATGATTGAGACGATCAACAAGTTAAACCGTATCTCTCGTCAAATGCTACAAGAGATGGGGCGTGAGCCGAGCCCAGAAGAATTAGCTGAGCGTATGTTAATGCCTGAAGACAAGATCCGTAAGGTACTTAAGATCGCTAAAGAGCCAATTTCAATGGAAACACCAATCGGTGATGATGAAGATTCGCACTTAGGTGACTTCATTGAAGATACCACTATCGACTCACCTATTGATTCTGCAACCATGGAATCACTACGTGGCGCAACAAACGATGTACTAGCGGGCTTAACAGCACGTGAAGCTAAAGTATTACGTATGCGTTTCGGTATCGACATGAACACTGACCATACATTAGAAGAAGTAGGTAAACAATTTGACGTAACACGTGAGCGTATTCGTCAAATCGAAGCGAAAGCGTTACGTAAATTACGTCACCCTTCTCGCTCTGACTTACTGAAAAGCTTCTTAGATGCTAAGTAATTTAGTATCGCGTTATTAACTAAAAGGCCGCTGTTGCGGCCTTTTTTCTATTCGAGAGATATTCATGGCTTGGATCCAAATTCGCATCAATGCAAACGCAGACAACGCTGAATTAATCAGCGACTTACTCATGGACACTGGCAGTGCCTCAGTCACTTATGTTGATGCCAAAGATACTCCTATTTATGAGCCAAAGCTTGGTACTGTGCAGTTATGGGCTGATACCACAGTGATTGGCCTGTATGACGCAAACCATGATATGGACAGCGTTGTAGCAACATTAAATGCTGAAGCAACACTCGCCGATAAGCTCGTTTATAAAATTGAACAGCTTGAAGATAAAGATTGGGAGCGTGAGTGGATGGATAACTTCCACCCTATTCAATTTGGTGATCGCTTATGGATCTGTCCAAGTTGGCGCGATATTCCCGACCCTGATGCGGTTAATGTATTGCTCGACCCTGGCCTTGCTTTTGGCACAGGTACCCATGCAACCACTGCGCTTTGTTTAAAGTGGCTAGAAAGCCAAGATTTAACAGGTAAAACCGTGGTCGACTTTGGTTGTGGCTCAGGTATTTTAGGAATTGCGGCGATCAAACTCGGGGCAGAGCGTATGATCGGTATCGATATAGATCCTCAAGCCCTTGAAGCAAGCCGCGATAATGCAAAACGTAATGGCGTTGCAGATAAACTTGAAGTGTATTTACCTGAAGATCAACCAGAGTTTACAGCCGATATTGTGGTTGCAAACATCTTAGCTCAACCACTTCGTGAACTACATGAAGTGATTTTAGGTCTTTTAAAACCGAATGGTAAAATTGCTATGTCAGGAATTTTAGAAGAACAAGCTCAGTCTGTAGCCGATGTTTATGCCCCGTTTTTAGCACTTGATGAAGTGGCTGTTGAAGGTGAATGGACCCGTATCAGCGGCGTCAAAAAAGCTTAAACAGCACTAGAGCATTTACTCAAACATAATAGGTAAAGCCTATATTTAACAGGCTTTACCTTATTTTTACAGTTAATCGTTTCGCACTTTTTTGCGAGTAAAAAAAATTCTGTTTAAATATCAAACAAATCAACCTACCCGTCAAACTGTTATCAAAAGTCAATACGAAAAGGGCAAAAAAAAGTCACTTTTGTTCAATTTATAGCCTTTGATTTTTGCCAAAAAAACCGTAAACTTAGCGCCCCTTGAAAAGAGGCCAATTGAATAACAGTGCGTATCGGTTCATACCAACTTGAGAACAATGTAATTGTCGCGCCAATGGCAGGCATTACAGACAGACCATTTAGACAACTTTGCCGTCGCTTAGGTGCGGGCCTTGCTGTTTCTGAAATGCTCTCGTCAAACCCGAAAGTATGGAAAACTGAAAAATCGATGAACCGTATGGATCACAGCGGTGAATCGGGAATTCGTTCGGTGCAAATCGCCGGAGCCGATCCTGAGCTTATGGCACAGGCAGCACAATTCAATGTCAGCAATGGTGCACAGATCATAGATATCAATATGGGGTGCCCAGCTAAAAAAGTGAATAAGAAACTCGCAGGCTCTGCCTTATTACAGTTTCCTGAATTAGTACAAGAGATACTCGATGCCGTTGTAAACGCTGTTGATGTCCCTGTCACTTTAAAAATCCGTACTGGATGGGATCAGGATAACCGTAATGGTGTCGAGATTGCGAGAATAGCTGAACGTTATGGCATTGCCTCACTGGCAGTACATGGGCGAACGCGCGCATGTATGTATAAAGGTGAAGCAGAGTACGCCACAATTAGGGATATTAAACGTTCAGTGTCTATCCCTGTCGTTGCCAATGGTGATATTACTTCACCAGAAAAAGCAAAGCAGGTTTTGGATTATACGGGTGCAGATGCCATTATGATTGGTCGAGCCGCCCAAGGTCGCCCTTGGATTTTTAGGGAGATAGACCACTATTTGCGAACTGGAGAACATTTGCCAGCACCTGAAATTGCAGAGGTGCGTAGCATTTTGATGGAGCATTTAGACAATCTTCATCAGTTTTACGGGGAGCCAATGGGAGCGCGTATCGCTCGAAAGCATGTATCTTGGTATTTGCAAACCCATGACAGTGACGGTCAGTTTAGGCGAGTATTTAATGCGTTAGATAACCCACAGGCACAAGTCGACGCATTAGAAGAATACTTTAAAACACTAGCAGCTAACTAAGAAAGAAAGAGACATATAACGATGTTCGAACAAAACGTGACTTCTCCATTTATCACAAACCCTCATGTACAGTCACACGAGAAACCACAGCCGTTGCGTGATGCAGTGAAAAAAGCTGTTCATCACTACTTAAAGCAACTTAATGGTCAAGACGTACAAGACGTATACGACCTTGTTCTTTCTGAGCTAGAAGCACCATTACTTGAAGAAGTAATGACGTACACGCGTGGTAACCAAACTCGTGCTGCAATCTTACTAGGTATCAACCGTGGTACTTTACGTAAGAAGCTTAAAAAATACGGCATGAACTGATACCCGTTATATTGAAACCGTAATCATTCTAACGAGTTAAATAAGTCCCTAACTGCGTTAAAAATTTCTTATGTAGAATAACTACACTACAAAATTTTTGCCTTGTTATTGACTTATTTCTCTGTCGTCATAATTGCTTACTAATCCAATACAACTGGTATAAAAGTTTTTTAAGAACTGATATGTAAGTTTTTAAAGAACGAAAATAAAAGTTTTGAAAAAAGCACCTTAGGGTGCTTTTTTTATAGCTGTTAAAAACTATGCAAAATCCTCACGCTTTAAACGTCGTTTTTTAAAGCAGATTCAGTTAAAATACCGCCTTTCTAAGCTAGCTCAAACATTGAGGTAATCAAAACTACAATGGATACACATCGTCCAATTCGTCGCGCACTATTAAGTGTGTCAGATAAAACCGGTATCGTTGAATTTGCTCGCGCTCTTGAAGCACAAGGCGTGGATATTTTATCAACTGGCGGTACTTGCAAATTACTTGCTGATAACGGCATCAAAGTCACTGAAGTATCTGACCATACTGGTCACCCTGAGATCATGGATGGTCGCGTAAAAACACTTCATCCAAAAATTCACGGCGGCATCTTAGCGCGTCGCGGTCAAGATGAAGACGTAATGAGCGAGAATAACATCTCTGCTATCGATATCGTTGTAGTTAACTTATACCCCTTCGCAAACACTGTTGCGAAAGAAGACTGCAGCCTAGAAGATGCGATTGAAAACATTGATATCGGTGGTCCAACTATGGTTCGCGCTGCGGCGAAAAACCATAAAGACGTAACTATCGTGGTAAATGCAAAAGATTACGACCGTGTGATCAGCGAAATGCAAAGCAACAACGGTTCAACAACGTATAAAACACGTTTTGATCTAGCTATTGCTGCTTACGAGCACACAGCTCAGTACGATGGCATGATTGCAAACTACTTTGGCAAGATGGTTCCTGACTACACAGAGGAAGCAGCTGAAGAGACTAAGTTCCCACGTACTATCAACATGCAGTTCACTAAGAAGCAAGATATGCGCTACGGTGAAAACTCACACCAAGACGCTGCTTTTTATGTTGAAAACGACTTAACTGAAGCATCTGTTGCGACGGCAGTTCAACTGCAAGGTAAAGCACTTTCTTACAACAACATTGCTGATACTGACGCAGCATTAGAGTGTGTAAAAGAATTCGACGTACCAGCGTGTGTTATCGTAAAACATGCGAACCCTTGTGGTGTGTCAATTGGTGACAACATTCTTGAAGCTTATGATCGTGCATTCAAAACTGACCCTACATCAGCATTTGGTGGCATCATCGCATTCAATAAAGAACTTGATGCAGACACAGCTGAAGCAATTGTTGCTCGTCAATTCGTTGAAGTTATCATTGCACCTAAAGTATCTGAAGCTGCGGCACAAATCGTATCTGCTAAGCAAAACGTACGTTTATTAGAGTGTGGTGAGTGGTCTGGTAATGCAACAGGTCACGACATCAAGCGTGTTAATGGCGGTATTCTAGTTCAAGACCGCGACCTAGGCATGGTAACGCAAGGCGACCTTAAAGTTGTGTCTAAGCGTCAACCAACTGAGCAAGAATTAAAAGATTTATTATTCTGCTGGAAAGTAGCTAAATTCGTTAAGTCTAACGCAATCGTTTATGCACGTGACGGTATGACGATTGGTGTAGGTGCAGGCCAAATGAGCCGTGTTTACTCAGCTAAAATTGCGGGTATCAAAGCCGCTGACGAAAACCTTGAAGTTAAAGGTTCAGTTATGGCATCGGATGCATTCTTCCCATTCCGTGACGGTATTGATGCAGCAGCAGAGGCTGGCATTACCGCAGTTATTCAACCAGGTGGCTCAATGCGCGATGAAGAAGTTATCGCTGCAGCTGACGAAGCTGGTATGGCAATGGTATTTACAGGTATGCGCCATTTCCGCCACTAATCACATAAAGGGTTAAGCACATAGCTTAACCCTTTTTGTTTGCCACAAATTCACGTATTCTGATTAATAATAATTACCCATATAATGAAGGAATAGATGATGAAATTTGCCGTTAAGTCGTTACTTGTTGCAAGCCTTGCACTGACATCAGCACAGGCTCTAAGCCATTCTCATGAATCAGCGCTTACACAAGCCGTGCAATCAAGTGAACGTGATGCTAAAAATAGCGCACGTGATCAATATCGCCATCCAGTTGAGACACTTGAGTTCTTTGGCTTTAAGCCAAACATGACCGTTGTTGAAATTGCGCCGGGCGGTGGTTGGTACAGCGAAATCCTTGCGCCAGCTGTAAAAGGCCATGGTGTTTACTACGCGGCACATTTCCCTGCTGATTCTGAGGTGGGTTATTACCAACGTTCATTAGCTGGTTTTAAGAAAAAGATGAGCGATGACGCACGCTTCAGTGAAGTTAAACTAACTGAATTTGCACCAGTAACACATCTTGATATTGCACCAGCGGGTAGCGCAGATCTTGTCTTAACATTTAGAAATGTACACAACTGGTACATGGGTAAAGATAAAGAAGGCGCGTTAAGTGCGTTTAAAGCATTTTATAAAGCACTTAAACCAGGCGGCACTTTAGGTGTGGTTGAACACCGTCTACCTGAAGCGCGCAGCGATGAAGATCAGAAATCATCAGGTTATATGAAGCAAAGCTATGTAGTTGATATTGCAAAGCAAGCTGGCTTTGAACTGGTGGCAAGCAGTGACATTAATGCAAACCCACTTGATACAGCAGATCACCCTAAAGGGGTGTGGACACTACCACCAAGCCTTCGTTTAGGCGAGCAAGATGCCGCGAAGTATAAAGCGATTGGTGAAAGTGATCGTATGACGCTGAAGTTTAAAAAACCGCTATAAATAGGATTATACGCCATGAATGTACTTGTCATCGGCAGTGGCGGCCGCGAACACGCTCTTGCGTTTAAGGCTGCACAAAATACTAAAGTAAACACCGTTTTCTTAGCTCCTGGTAACGCAGGTACTGCACTAGAGCCAAAACTTGAAAACGTAGCTATCAACGTTGAAGACCTAGCAGGTTTAGTTACTTTTGCTAAAGAAAACAACGTTGAGTTAACTATTGTTGGTCCAGAAGTACCGCTTGTTTTAGGTGTCGTTGATACATTCCGTGAAAACGGTCTAGCTATCTTTGGCCCAACAGCAGGTGCTGCACAGCTAGAAGGCTCGAAGTCATTCACTAAAGACTTCTTAGCACGTCACGACATTCCAACAGCTGATTACCAAACGTTTGAGCAAATCGATCCTGCATTGGCTTACCTAAAAGAAAAAGGTGCGCCAATTGTTGTTAAAGCTGATGGCTTAGCAGCAGGTAAAGGCGTTATCGTTGCGATGACAGAGCTTGAAGCTGAAGAAGCTATCCGCGATATGCTTGCAGGCAACAGCTTCGGTGAAGCCGGTAGCCGTGTAGTTATCGAAGAGTTCTTAGAAGGTGAAGAAGCTTCTTTCATCGTGATGGTTGATGGCAAAAACGTACTGCCATTTGCAACTAGCCAAGACCACAAACGCGCTTACAACGGTGACCAAGGTCCAAACACTGGTGGCATGGGTGCATACTCACCGGCTCCAGTTGTTACAGATGAAATTCACCAACGTATTATGAACGAAGTGATCAACCCAACAGTTGAAGGTATGGCAAAAGAAGGCCACCCTTACACTGGTTTCTTATACGCTGGTTTAATGATCACCGCTGATGGTACGCCAAAAGTAATCGAATACAACTGTCGTTTTGGCGACCCTGAAACACAACCTATGATGCTTCGTCTTAAGTCTGACCTTGTTGAACTTATCGAAGCGGCTAACCGTGAAGAACTAGATAAAACAGCAATCGAGTTCGACCCACGTGCAGCAGTCGGTGTTGTATTAGCAGCTAAAGGCTACCCAGATAGCTACCCGAAAGGTGATGCAATCAGCGGCTTGCAAGTTACTTACCCTGAAGGTGAGAAAGTATTCCACGCAGGGACTAAGCAAGACGGCGACAACGTAGTAACAGCTGGCGGTCGTGTACTGTGTGCTACGGCACTTGGCAACACTGTAACTGAAGCGCAGCAACGTGCTTATAAACTAGTTGATCAAATCAGCTGGGAAGGCATGGAATATCGTACTGATATCGCCTATCGTGCAATTGCTCGCGAACAGAATTAAGGTCAAACCAGTCTAATTCTGAAAAAAGCGCAGTTTATCTGCGCTTTTTTAATGCTACACTATGAGAATATTTACCTAGATAAAGAACTAATTTTGAATAATAAAGCACTGAAATATAACTTTGTTTCATTTCTTATTCTGACAATTTTGTTTTTTATCATTGCTACCCTAGCTGCACATTTAGCCAGCCCTACCCGCTACACCATAGATAAAACAGCCCCCATCTACAGTAATACGGCGTATCGAATAGATAGCAGTAAAGCGCTAACACTCGAGCAGTTTTTAGCTGAGCCAGACAAGCTTAAACATCGCCCTTTTAAAGATGTTGAATGGGATTTAGCAGCGCAAGATTATTGGTTAAGGCTTGATTTAGAAAACCGTCAAGCTAAGCCTGTGGAGCTGGCGATTCACTTTGACAACCCTATGGTTGATTACCTTAGCGTTTATCATGTTGATGATACAGGGCAGCTTATAAATACAACCGAGCTAGGTGATAAAGTCTCTGGCCTTAGTTTGTTTCAATACAGTACACCGCACAGCATGCTCACCATGCAGGGCTATGAACAAACATCCCTCATTATAAAAATAGATACGGTTGGGATTAGCAAAACACCTATTAATATTTATGGTGAAAAAGAGTTTCAAGACCTACTACGTTCGCAATCAGGAATTTGGGGGATCTTCATTGGTGTGCTGATCATGGCAGCTCTGTATAACTTGGTATTATTTTTAGGGATCCGTGACCGCGTCTATCTTATTTATATAGGCTACATCATCTCAGCACTACTACTTATGGGCTCAGTGCTA
Organism: Pseudoalteromonas sp. bablab_jr010; assembly: GCF_016464105.1. Lineage (NCBI taxonomy): Bacteria > Pseudomonadati > Pseudomonadota > Gammaproteobacteria > Alteromonadales > Pseudoalteromonadaceae > Pseudoalteromonas > Pseudoalteromonas sp. bablab_jr010. The sequence continues at coordinate 60,459 of NZ_JACDWV010000134.1, forward strand.
GGCTTTGGTTTTTATTTATGGCCGTTATCGTGGCAAATCTTTTTTAATGAGCAAGTGGTCTTCAGTAACTACGCGATTGCATTTTTCACCGTCGCCTTTTGCACCATGTTCTTACGCTACCATAAAGACAATTGCCGCTTATACAAACTCAGTATCAGCTTTTTAGCCTTGCTGTTCAGCCTCGGTTTGCTCAGCTTTTTTATGTTGGAATACCATTCCTCGAAAATCTTTTTTGCCATCATGGTGCCGTTATACATTTTATGTATTTGCATGATTTACAAAAAGTTGGTGAGTGGTTTTCGGTGGGCAAAGTTTTATGTCATGTCGTGGGTGCCACTGATTGTAGGCGCTGCCATTCAGCCGTTAGAACTAACGGGCTTTATTCCCTACAGTTTTGCTGTTAGGCACATATTTTTAGTCGCCATTCTCTGTGAGATTGTGCTTATGGCAATGGCGCTGGCAGACCGTGTTCGTTATCAACGTGAAAAAGCGCTGTATCATGCAACCCATACGCAACAAACTGAGCTACTCAACCAAGCAATGCTCAAACAAGCCTACATGGCGATTGCCTCGGAGCAAAGACTCGCTAACCTTTGTTTAGTGAAAATAGAGCAATTCAATGCCCTTATGAGCATTCTAAAGCCAAGTCAAAGCAGCCAAATAATTATTACTGTTGCCCAATCGCTAGAGCATCAAATTAATAAAAATAGGCAATTTATTAATTTAGAATCAGCGTTAGATAACAGTCCAAAAGTGGCTGACTTAGGCAATGGTGTACTGGCTTTTATTTCGACCAAAATTCAATCGAAAGCAGAAATCTATCAAGAACTTAGCAATATATGCAAGCAGCTACCTAAGCAATATAAAGTGGCAGGCTTAGACCTTCAGCTTTATTACCGCTATAGCATTACTGAACCGGTGAGTGATGATGGCTTTGATATTTGGCTACAACGTGGCTACTTAGGTTTATCGCAAAAACAGCAAAATATAGACTTTAGTAAAGCTCATATTGATATGGATGTGAGCCTTGCTGCTGAGTTACAACAAGCAATGCGAAGTAATACCTTAGCTATTTACTTACAACCCATTATTAGTTTACGCAGCGGTGCTATTTCTGGTGCTGAGGCATTATTACGCTGGCCAACAGCAGGTAAACATCTTGATATTGAGCAACTCATTTTATTGGCTGAGCGCACTGGTTTAATTAACGAATTGAGCTTATGGGTGATTGATCAGGCTTGCCTAGCCGCTGCAAAGCTTAATCGACAAGGCTATCGCGACCATACCATTAGCGTTAATTTAAGTGCTAAGAATCTCGCGATCCCTAAGCTGGTCGAAAAAGTCGAAAACACCATTCTAAAACATGGCATTACTGCGGATCAGTTAAAGTTTGAATTAACTGAGTTTGCGCTTATAAAGAACCATGATGAAATGGTCAGCTTTATCAGCGAACTCAATAAACTCGGTAGCAAGGTGGTACTCGATGATTTTGGTACTGGTTACTCGTCGTTAAACTACTTAGTGAATTATTCTTTTAGTACGATTAAAGTCGATAAGAGCTTTATTCTGGATTTAGTGAATAACACTACCAACCAAGTGGTGGTAAAAACGGCCATTGATATGGCCCATAACCTTGATATGAATATCACCATCGAAGGCATTGAAGACCAAGAAACAGAAAAAATGCTGATCAAGATGGGCGCAGATCAAGGGCAAGGCTATTATTACAGCAAAGCGGTGCCGATTAATGAGTATCTAAGCTTTATTGCCTCACAATTTAAATAGGCCGTGTTACACTGCCCTTTTTTAACATCTTTAGGGGCCATGTAAAGATGCAAGGTACGATCAGAAAATTAAAGTCGACACTGACCTCTCCTGTCGAATATCAATTACCTATCGGTGATGAGCTAGTTTTATTAAATGACTATATTGGTAAGCCGCTCTCGCTGACTTTCACCGGCAATATTTTTTGCTGTAACTGTGGTAAGAAAACCAAGAAAAGCTACTCTCAAGGCCACTGTTTTGTGTGTATGCGCAAACTGGCTAGTTGTGACATGTGTATCATGAAACCTGAAACGTGTCACTTTGATAAAGGCACCTGTCGTGAGCCACAGTGGGGTGAAGAAAACTGCATGATCCCGCATTACGTGTATTTAGCCAACACCTCTGGCCTAAAAGTAGGTATTACCCGCCATACTCAAATTCCTACACGCTGGATTGACCAAGGTGCGACGCAAGCTTTACCTATCTTCAAAGTACAAACCCGCCTTCAATCGGGTTTAGTTGAGGTTGCTTTAGCCGAGTTTATTGCTGATAAAACCAATTGGCGAAACATGCTAAAAGGCCAATCTGAAGCGATTGATTTAAAAGCTGCGGCAGCAGAGTTGATCCCACAAATTGATGCTAAGCTGAGTGAACTTGCAGAGCTATTTGGCGCAACAGCCATTGAAAAGCTCGATGAAGAGGTGGTCGAGCTAGACTACCCAGTAAGTGAATACCCAAGCAAGATCAGCTCTTTCAATTTTGATAAAGCACCAGAAGTATCGGGTATTTTAAAAGGCATTAAAGGCCAGTACTTAATTTTTGATACTGGCGTCATTAATATTCGTAAGTTCACTTCTTACGAAATTAGCCTAGCTTAGGCTCTTTTTTCGGTATTGAGATAAAAGTCATACCATTGTTGCTTCGCTATTGGGCGGCAAAAGTAATAGCCTTGAATGGTATCGCAGTTAAGTGAACGTAAGTAATTTAACTGCTCTACCTTCTCTACCCCTTCCGCGACAACATGAATACTCAAGCTTTTCGCCAGGCTAATAATCGCCGTGACAATTTCACTATTACCGTATTCATCTGGCACTTTTGCGATAAAGCTGGCATCAATTTTTAACGTATCAATTGGCAGTTTGGTTAAGTAGCTTAAAGCCGAATAGCCCGTGCCAAAGTCATCTAACGTTATATGCACGCCTAACTTTTTAAGCGCGAGTAACTCTTGCTTAGCCTCACTAAAGTGGCTGATAAAACAGCTTTCTGTAAGCTCTACTTCAAGCTTGTGTGGGTCTACATCGTAACGCTCGAGTAAGCGCTCTACATTTGATGCTAGTTGCCCCTGACGTAAGTGATTAGCCGAAATATTAATTGCTAAGCGCCCTGCTTCAATGCCTTGTTGCTGCCATTTTTCTAACTCTTTACAGGCCTGCTCGATGACCCATAAATCAAGCTTCACAATTAGGCCAAGCTCTTCAGCAAGAGGAATAAATTTAGCGGGTGATATCACCCCAAGATTTGGCTCATGCCAACGTAAGAGCGCCTCTACCCCTAAAATTTTGCCAGAATTTAACTGCTGCTTAGGCTGGAAATAAAGCTCAAACTCATCGCTTTCGATGGCGTTTTGTAATCGGCTCATCATAGCCAATCGCTCTAAAGAGCGTGCATTCATCGCAGGTTTGAATAATTGAAATGAATTACGCCCCACTTCTTTAGCACGGTACATAGCAATATCGGCATGCTTGAGCAACGTAGCGCTATCTACGCCATCATCAGGGAAAACTGCAGCGCCAATTGAGGCTGTAATTGCAACCACATGCTCGTTAATAGCAAGCGGCATACTCACTTGTTGTAATACTTGTTCGGCAAAGTTGAGCAGTGTTTCAACCCGATTTACTTCACATAACAGGACAAACTCATCGCCACCTAAGCGTGCAAGGGTATCCCCTTCAGGAAGAATTGATAAAATACGCTCTGCCACTTGCTGTAATAAGTTATCGCCAGCGTCATGCCCCAAACTGTCGTTCACCTCTTTAAAGCGGTCTAAGTCGATAAACATCACCGCTAATAGATCATGGTTTCGTTTGGCGCTGCTAAGAGCTATTGAGAGTCGGTCATGAAATAAGCGCCGATTAGGCAGGCCTGTCAGTTCATCGTAATAGGCGAGCTGGGCAATTTTTTCTTCTGCACGCTTGCGCTCTGTAATGTCGCTAAAAATTGCCGCATAAAGTACTTCATCAAAGTTAGGATCTTTAATCTGGATAATGGTGAGCCACTCAACAAACTCTTCACCACCTTTTTTGCAATTGCAGATCTCCCCCTGCCAGACCCCTTCGTATTCAATGGCATGCCACATCTTTTGATAAAACGAACGGCTATGTTTTGTAGAGCTTAAAATATTAGGGCGCTTTCCAATTACTTCATGCTCAGCAAAGCCGGTCAATTTAGTAAAAGCAGGGTTAACTTGAATAATCGTGCCGTCTTTACGGGTTAGCATTATGCCATCGAGTGAGGCATCAATAATTTTATTTGCCAAAAACAAGTTACGTTGTGACTTTTGCAAAGCAATATCACGCTGCTCAATTGCCCGCTCAAGCTCGCAGCAATAAGCTGACTCAATCTCAGTGATCAAATCAGCGAATGAAATTACCCCGCAAATTTCATCATCTCTGACCACCAAATGACGCACATTACGATCTGTCATAGTGCGATACGCATCAAATAAACTGCTTTCACAATCAATTTCAATGAGCGGGTAGCTGGCATATTGCCAACAAGGATTTAGCCACTCAGTTTGAATGATCAGCTCAACAATATCACGCTGAGTAATAATACCGTGCAGTTCAAGCTCTCGGTTATAAACCAGTACACTATCAAGGCGGCCTGCACGCATCAGTTGCACAACCTCTTCTATCGGTGTTTGCGCATCAACTATCTCTAGGTCAGTGCAATACTGTTCATGAATAGGTCGAAATTGTAGGTAGTGGTCCAAACCTTGGTTATGCACAATATCAGATAAGTTCAACATACCTGCAGGCTGATTCTCACTATCCATCACCAATAAATGACGAATGCCATGCTGTTGAAAACGCAGGGTTGCATCACTGACTGAGCATTGATTCGGCACTGTAATAACAGGCGCAGACATGACCTCGTGAATGGCAAGGTTCTTATAGAGCGGGCTGCTGATGTCAATTTTCAAACAATCAGCCTCAGTCCAAATACCAACAACAGACTGCTCATGCTTGATAAAAATCGCCGTTACATTGTGAACATGCATCAACCTCACCGCATCGACCAAAGGCGTATGCGCAGGACACGATACCAGCTTTTGCGAAAAAACATCACTCACCTTTTGATGTCGTCTTGGTTGATTCATAAGTAGACTTTCCTAGTTCTTACATGAATTGGCAATTATAATCATTTCAACCTCGGCAGCTTTGACACAGGACAATAAATGCACTCATCATTTCCTAAGATTATTTTTTCAGACCATGAATTAGCATTAGTAGAAGATGAAGCCGATATAGAAAGCTTTGTATATGGTTTGAGTGAAGAGCAGCAGCAAGAAGCTATCTTGCTTTTAACAACAGGGCTGTATGTCAACTTGCAGGGAGAAAGCGTGAAAGCGTTAACTGACGTTGAACTTGCGAATAGAGTGACAGAGTATCTAGCACAAGAAGGAGTGTGCTGCTTAAGTAAGGTTACTCGGCTTACATCAGCGCAAGCCTTTGCGATGCTGGTAGATTAAGGGGCATCCACCAGCGCTTTAATGTGCGCAACGGCACTGCGACCAAGGGCTGATAAAGCATAGCCCCCTTCAAGATAAGAGATAATCCCTTTGCAACCTTGCTGCTGACAAAATTCAGCTAATTGCGTGGTTAGCCATGCGTAATCGTCTTCAACAAACTTCAGGCTTGCCATGTCATCTTCAAGGTGAGCATCAAACCCGGCACTAATAAACAATAGTTCAGGTTTAAATTCATTGAGTTTTGGTAGCCACTGCTCAAGGTAAACAGCTTTTAAGTCATTACCATCACTGGCAATTGGCAGCGGTGAGTTCACTAACGTCGCGTTATTTTCAACGGCGGTATTTGGGTAAAACGGGTGTTGAAACAAAGAGCAAAACAACACAGTGTCATCATCTAAAAATATATCTTGTGTGCCGTTGCCGTGGTGTACATCAAAGTCCAAAATAGCGATGCGTTTTACACCTTTGCTTTGCGCGTACTTCACGGCAATGGCTAGGTTATTAAAAACGCAAAATCCTGCAGAGGTACTGCGGTTTGCATGATGCCCTGGCGGTCTAACAGAACAAAACGCGGCATCCAACTTATCAGCAAGGATTTCATCAACGGCGAGTAATCCAGCTCCAACGGCTCGTTCAATCGCTTTCATTGAATCAGGACACAACCAAGTGTCGCCGTCTAATTCAGCAAGTCCTTCATCTGGAATTGTTTGCTCTACATGGCTTACCAAAGGTTCATCATGAGCACGTAAAAAGTCGTCGCGGCTGGCTTTAGGAGCTTGTAAGTGAGTAATTGCTATATCAACACCACTTGCTAGCAAGCGGTCGGTGATCACATCTAAACGCGCAGGGCATTCGGGGTGATCCTCAATCATTTTATGTTTACGACAAAATGGATGTGAGATAACTGCCGTTCTCATAATACGCTCCTTGAATTATTTTCCCCCAGTATAACAAAGCCACCTAATGGTGGCTTTGCGACTTTGGTTTACTTTTTAGCGCGTAAATCTAAATTCCTAAAGTCAAAACTAAAGTCTGTCACCGCCGTTGAGACAGCGCGCATTTTTGCACTACTCACTCGGTTATCAGGGCTCATTTGAAACTCAATGTAAGCATCTGCTTCGAGTAACTTTTCATCCCACTTAACAATAAATGTATTGCCGGTGTAATGCTCAAGCTGACCTTTCAAACGCTTTGTATGAGTAAAATCAATACGTAGCTGGCCATTTAACTCTTCAATAACCACATCACCATACCAGTTATCATGCAGCGTGCCTGTATAGTTGATGTTTGGTAGTTTCGCTTGATAATCCGCAGGTGTTTCTGGTTTTGCGTTTTCGTAAGCTTCTTTTTTACCTTCAAAGTGCTTTTTAGCAAGATCTTCAACCCAGTCTTTATCTTCAAGATCTAATGCATCTTCGAGCACTTCATAGGTCACCGCAGAGAGCGCGCTGAATGCTTGCTGGTTACTCAGAATAACAATACCGAGGTTTTTCTCAGGTAATAAAGTCACTTGAGACACCATGCCTAAGATACCACCACCGTGGCCTAGCTTTTTAATGCCGTGGAAATCTTCAATGCTCCAGCCTAAACCATAGCCCCTAAATTGTTGGTGGTAAGCTTCATAAGCACTTTTTGATGCCATTGATGTAATATGCGGGTGCCACATTTGTTGCTGCTGCTTTTCAGTGAATAACTGCTGGCCATTTGGCATTTTGCCATGAGCAAGCTGCGTGCGTAGCCATTGGCTCATATCGCTCACGCTTGATGCAATCGCACCTGCGCCACGGAAATCTTCAAGGTAGTTCACAAAAAATGGATGAAGTTGGCCATCCATTGGAATATGACCCGTCGCCCAGTTTTTATTGCTACTAGGGATACGTGAAAAACCTGCGCGTGAGTTTTTCATATCAAGTGGCTGAAGAATATTTTTCTCGATGTAATCATTCCAGCTCATGCCTGAAACACGGGCTACTACCTCACCGGCTGTTACAAACATTAAGTTGTTATAGGCGTATTTACTACGAAAGCTACTCGCTGGTTTTAAGTATTTTAGCCCTGTGATAATTTCATCAACTGATTTGTCAGTATCTGGCCAAATCATTAAATCGCCTTGCCCTAAACCCAAACCGCTACGGTGGCTTAATAAATCGCGAATGGTCATTTCACGTGTTACATAAGGGTCATACAGACGAAACTCAGGAAGATGATCAATTACTTTGTCATCCCAGCTAAGCTTACCTTCATCAATTAATTTAGCTAACGCTGCTGCGGTAAATGCCTTGGTGTTTGACGCGATACCGAATAAAGTGTCTTTATTTACTTTTTTACCGGTATCAAGGTGAGATACACCAAAACCTTTTGCTAGCACGACTTGGTCATTTTCAACAATCGCCACTGCCATACCCGGCACATCAAAACGTGCCATTGACGTTTCGATTACTTTTTCAATTTTTTTAGTATCAATATCGGCATAACTGTAAAACGAACAGCTCGATAACAGCGCCGCGGCAACGGCTAATTTACGAAATATCATAATATCCCTTGGTGATTTTTATTGTTGTGAATAGCGAACTCTTTCGCTGCTCGGGTTTTATCTGGATCATCGCAACTTGGTCTTGCGAGTATTGCTTCACTGTAATGATTTGGTACACCTGCTTCAAGCGCTCCGCGATGAACATGCTGAAGATACCAGTCGAATGGCAATAATGACTCATCTAAGGTGTTGGCAATATAACAATGTGCTGCGAGTTGCTCACCATCGATGAGTTCAACGGTGATATCCACACAGTCATAACGCGGCCCTTCAATATCATCAAGAATCGACTTTTCAGCTTCGTTTAACTGATACACAACACCATATACCAAGGCATCTGCCTGATCTGTTTTGCGCACGCTACACTTTGCAGAGCCGTCGGTACTCACCATGTCAAACGTCAGCTCATAGCCCTTTAAAGTAGCTGTGCCTACCCGCTTTGCTTCAGGTAACCTTGCCAGCAATCTGCTCGATGACATATTTGAACCAAATGAAAAGTTATATAACGCCATACTTACCTCACACAACAACGCGAATAGCTAAGGCAATTAAGATCACACCAATGCCTCTATCAAACCAGTATCCGCTTTTTAAGAAAAATGCTCGCACTGATGCTTTTGATAACATCAATGATAAAAATGAAAACCACAGCCAAGTCGCCATTGCCATATACACGCCATAACCAGCCTGCACTACAACAGGTGTTTCAGGGCTTATTACAAGAGTAAACAACGACATAAAAAACAGTGTTGCTTTGGGATTAAGGGCATTGGTAAAAAAGCCGCGTCGAAATGCTTTATACACAGATTCAGGCTCAGCAGGAGCAAGGGTTTGCTGTTTACTATCGCTAGGTTTTGCGCTTCGTAAAGCTTGCACACCCAAGTAAGCCAAATAAGCCCCTGCAAGGTATTTTAAAGCCATGAATAAGCTAGGTGACTGGGATAAAATTAATGCCACACCTAATACACAATAAGCAATATGCAGCAAAATAGCCGCACCAACCCCTGCACTGGTCCAAAGTGCATTTTTACGACCCTGTTGAATACTTTGCTTTAGTACAATTGCAAAGTCAGGGCCTGGGCTTGCTACTGCAAAAAAGTGAGCAATGGCTATCAATAAAAACTCATCTAAATACTGCACTCAATATTACCCTACTGCTTGTTCATCTAATGCTAATAACAACGGATTTGCACTGTCACTCACCAATGCTTTAATTTGCTTTTGCGCTTTTTTATATTGGCTGCGTAAATGGGGCTTTAAAAACTTCTTCGACTGATTATCCCCTTTAAAATGCGTAACCAGCGCATGCATAAATAGCGTTTGTGGCTCAGTCAACGCCGCTTGGCGATTAGCATAAGGGTTATAACCGCAGCCGCAGCCTCCTTTAAATTGATACACCGTATTACTCATCATCACCCCAAAGCCTAAATAGCATGCCAACGCATCGCTCGCTTGCGGTAAGTACTCTTTACCACCGGGAGGTAAGACACCCACATGGTGAATCAAAATGGTTGCTAAGGTACCAGCAAAACTTGCCACTAAATCTTGCGGTTGATTGATTTGGTTCGGGTTAAACGAGATATTCACCGGATGATTTGCCGGCACAATTAAACTCGCCTCGCTACCGCGTAAATTGTCTTGAAATTCAAAGTGTGGAAACACCTGAGGTGTAAGCCCAGATGGCGCAACTAAGTTAATTGGCCACGCCTGCATCCCCGCATAATCAACAACTCGGCTAAATACTTTTTCAGCCATTTCACTGACGCTCGATACCCTATCCGGAAAGAACTGCCCGTTAGGTAAAATGATTTGTGTATGTTTTAAAAAATATTCACTATCAAAGTGTTCAACAGCCCATAAAAAGGTATCGATTAACCACTGCTGCTCTTGCTCATCAACAAGTGGGGCTGACTTAAATAACGCTAACATAAATTACTCTTGTGATTGTGCCCATTGCCATGCATCCGTATTGTATAGAGGCACAGTTGATAAAGCATGATGATGGCTACCGCTCGACTCTTTCGTTGAATAAGACAAATATAATAAAGTGCGTGTTGGCGCATCATAAATACGACGTACTTTTAACGATTTAAACAAAATACTTTTCGATGATTTAAATACCACTTCACCTGATTTACTGCGGTCAATTTGTTGTAATTGTTCAGCGGTTATAGGTCCTGTTTGACGACAAGCAATAGACATATCAGATGGATCAGCAAAATCAAGATTCGCTTCAATATGGCTGATGTGGCAAGTAACACCGCTTATAAGCGGGTCTTGTTGTGATACCACTTTAATATCTTTAGTCGTGAATAATCCTAAACTCACCGAAGCAGCGTCATCCGAGCAACCGCTCAACAAAATCAATGGCGCAGTAAGTGCAGCTAATTTTAGTAACTTCATCCTAGTGTTCCTTATTAAAAAGCGATAGTTGTCCGTTTACAACGATTTGCTTGCTATGTTTCAATACTATCTCAAAATATCTTCAACAACGAGCACCTAAACAATGAAAAAATCGCTTGGTTTACTGTGTTTAATGTTCTTAAGTAGTACCGCTCACGCTGGCTACTCTATTAGCGCTGGTTTCGGCAAAAACTTTACTAACTCGGTGCAAACCGAAGAAAACCTAAAAATTGAGCTTGAGGATGACAGCCATTTTACTGTCAGCCTAGATAGAACCCTTAATAATGCCCGCTATGGCTTCTTTTATTCAGCTACCAAACTCGACATGAAAGACCAAACCAACAAGCAAGTTGAAATGCAATACCTGCTATTTCAAAGTGCTATAGAAGTACCATTAGCAAATCGTATGGTAGGTTTTGTTGGCGCCCAAATTGGCGCAAATCATGTCAGCACTGACTTTGCCGACTCCGATACGTTTTTTACCACAGGTCTTTATGGTGGCGCCGAGTATTTATTTACTGATCAAGCACGGGTTTATATTGAAACTCGCTGGTTGGCAACTATTGTAAATAATGCAAGTAACGTATCATGCACATTACCAGCATCTGAAGACAGCCAATGTCTATGGCACTTTGATGGTGATGTATTAAACCAATTTCAAACAAACATCGGTTTTAGTTACCGCTTTTAAGGAAAACCCCATGCCGCACATTGTTATAGAACACTCAGAAGACTTGCCAATTCTGCCACAAGTGTTAGTTGAAAAAGTTCACCAAGCCGTTTTTGACTCAGGCTTATTTGATCTTTCGACCATAAAGACTCGTGCAATCGCTTATCAACATTACGAATTAGGTGAAGGTAAAGATGGCTTTATACACATCGGCGCATCAATTATGGCAGGAAGAACCGTAGAGCAAAAGCAGATGCTTAGTGAGCAATTATTAAATTGCTTAAGAACATACTGCCGCCGCTCGTATAGTCTAAGCGTTAATATTTATGATATGGATGCTGATATCTATCGTAAGTGCTAGCTTACTTTGGTAAATAAGCTGCGGGTAAACGCTTGATTTCTATCTCAGGCGATAGATACGCAGTGTAAACCAACCAACGTTCATCGGGTATGTAGGTCAGACCCGATGAACGGCTATAAGCGCGCTCAGGCAAAGCAATTAAATCATGATGTTGTTTACTAGCTAAGTCATAGTAGCTAATACGATAATCACCTCGGCGCTCTTTATAATAATAAATACGCCCTTCATGATACGCGTTTTTTGCTACTCGTAACCACGCATATTTGCGCGCCAACTTAACATCGTTCACCAGCATTTCTTCAACACCCGTATCATGATGTTTAATCCAAATAGCATGGCGCGAATTGGTAAATAAAATATCGCCCGATTGTGTTTCAACGCCATACTGTGCTGGCATTTCAACAGCTTTTCCTTGGTTTTTTCCTGATAAATCATAACGGTAAAGATAGTCACCATCAGAGACTAAAAAATGCTGACTATCAGCACTAAACTTAGGTTTAGCAGCATAGCTAAATGGCAGTTCGATTTGTTGGCTTTGTTCTACTTTGAAATCATAAAAATATAAACGAGCGCTGCCGTTATCGTTCAATGAAAACAAGATATAACGTCCATCGGCTGACCAGGTCGGGTCACGGATCTCAGCGGTACTATGTGAAATATTAGTAAGCTGTTTTCGCGAGCTACTATCGGGGTTTACAATCCAAAGCTGCGAACTGCCTGACTCATTCGACACATACAGCAGTTTATTCTGTTGCTGATTATACTCGGGAAAGAGCGAGCTAAAGTTAGTCGACAACATAGAAAATGGCGAGCTTGCCACCTGTTCGTCTATTTTCAGTCGCGTGATCACCTTATCTAAATCCCATTGATGATAATAAACACTCCCATCGCCACTGAAGTTAGGTGAACTCATACCAGCAATTTGCGTGTTGATTAAGGTTTTATTCTTAATATCATAAAAATAGCCATAACGCTTACCGCCCTCTACCGCACTAAACGCTAATTGCTCTTTAGACGGATGCCAATCTACACCATGAATATCAACAAAATCATGAGTTAGCCGTTGGCTTTGCCCTGTTTTTACATCTATTAAAAACAACGCTTTTTGGTTGTTTTTAACATTACGAGTAACCACAACTCGCTGTGCATCGGGCGAAAACGACACTGACTCATACACAGTTTCGCAGTCATCATTACAAGGAATAACTGTTTCTTTTGTTTGTTTTTCCTGTAACCCAAGTAGCTTGATACGAGTCACCCTGTTGCCTGACTGCCCAGTGTGATCTGCAATGTAGGCTAGAGTTTTGCCATCACTACTGATATCAAGATCTGCTGCATAGCTATTACTGCACTCGCCAAGTACAACACTGGTGGCATTCACCAAAGACAGTTTTACAATTTCACAAACATCTGACGCCATTCGGTAATAGTATAAAGTATTTGAGTCTGGGCTAAACACAGAGCGTCCTTCGGTAAAAGGTGAGTCTGTTAATTGCTTGGCTGGGTGTTCAGGAAAATGTAAATCGCGTAAATAGAGGTTATTTTGTTTACCAAGTTGTCGCCATGAATACACCAAATAGTGTTGATCATCTGAAATTGAAGGATAAATCTCACGACCAGGGCTTGCCGTCACACTTTCGATGCTATTAAGTGGCAACACAAAGCTTGAATTGATTTGCTCTGAGGGCGATGAGAACAACCAATATATTCCCACTAGGCTTATTAAACAAAAAGCCACAAACAACTGCCTTATTTGTACTGCTGTGATACTAAAGCCCTCGGTTTTTACTTCATCGGCTGTAGCTATTGGTTCAGGCTTTAACAGTACCCGGTAACCCGTTTTACGTAATGTCTCTATATAAGTTTGTTCTGGGTCGAGTTCTTTAAATGTTTTTCGTAAATGCCAAATAGCATTCGTTAACGCTTTTTCCCCAACATAAAAATTACCTTCCCACACATGGTTAATAAGATCTTCACGGGTGATAGGTTCAGGGTAGCGCCCAACTAAACAGCCTAATAGCTCAATAAATTTAGGCTGCAAAAGCTGTTCACTGCCATTGCATATCAGTTTATTTTCGAGCGGGTTAACAACACATGGGCCCAGCTGATAAGCGCGATTAGATGTTTCCATTAACTCTAAATAAAACCTCATTTTAGATAAACAGCAGTGTAAGCCCCTACCAATCTAACGTAAAAGCCAAGTATTAACCAGTCTAGAATTGCAATTTAATTAACAATAAGAATTTTCCTAACACACTGTTTTTAAATGAATAGATATTCAATAGATATAAAATAGAGACATAAACGAGCAACCTAAGATTGTAGTTAAGTTCACATTTCTATAATTATTTTAACGTCAATACCGACCAACCAGAGTGTTGTTCGCTGTAAATTTTAACTGCCCTTAAAAAGAGCATCACTCTGGTTCTAAAAACTAAAAATATAACAACTAGGAACGCCTGTGAGAAATCTACTAACCAAACCTTGTGCCATTGCACTTGCCGTTGCCAGTGGTTTTAGTCAACATGCTTTTGCAGATGAGGCTGAAATAGCTCGCACTGCCAATACCACCCCAACAGCTAATGAGCAAACTGAAGAACCTGAAAAAATTGTCGTGACAGGTTCACGAATAAAGCGTGATAGTTTTTCCATTTCAACCCCCTTAGTAACGATGGATCGTGACGCTATTTCCGATACAGGATTAAGCAACTTATCAGATATTTTAGTTGATAACATGCCAGCTCTTAGCGAGAGCATCGGTAACACCACCAGCCAATCAAGCGTTTCAACTACCGGTCTATCAACAGTTGAACTACGTAACTTAGGCCCTAATCGCACCTTAACGCTGATCGATGGCCGTCGTGTAGTTTCTAATAGCTACAGCGGCAACTATGTCAGTTTAAATACTATTCCGAGCGGCATGGTTGATCGCGTTGAAATAATAAGCGGCGGTGCATCTGCAACTTATGGTGCCGATGCTGTGGCCGGTGTTGTTAATATCATCACTCAATCAAAAAAAGAAGGGTTTGATTTTAAAGCTAAAACTGGCGAGTCAACTGAAGGAGGCAGTAAAGAGTTTAGCCTCGACTTAAACTATGGTACGTCATTCGATGATGGTCGCGGCTATGCTTATTTCAGTTCAAACTGGGACCGTGATTTCGGTATGACTTTTTACGACCGTAAACGCGCACAAATAGAAGATAGCTACGATTACGATAAAGATCGCATGTGTAATGTAATGCAAACAGCAGATGGCGATCAATGTATGCGCGACATCACGCAAGCTGATTGGGTGAGTAAAAGTGATGGTCTTTCTGGTGGTGTGTTTTTAGAAAATGGCAAAAACGACACACAGTTCTGGTACGACGGACAAACCCTGCGTGATGATTGGAAAGGTAATGAAGAAATTTATGGTATCAATTCAAATCAGTATGTAATGCTTGATGTACCAAGCGATAACTTCTCTACTGCAGTTAAAATTGATTATGACCTTACTGACAATGTGATGTTTTACGCGCAAGTGCAATACAGTGACAGTGATTCGTTCAATCATAAATCACCAGAAGACGAATATGAGGGTGCCACAGCACCGCAGTTTGATCCGGCTACAGGTGAGCCTTTAGGGCTTGTAAAACCGGGTTATATTCCAATTGACAATCCGTATGTTCCACAAGAAATTCTTGATGCAAACCCATACAAAGACCGTATTTATTGGGATCGTCGCTTTCATGAGGTTGGTAACATCACTACTGACAATAGTCGAAAAACTATTCGCAGCTGGGCTGGCCTTCAAGGCACTCTATTTAATGACGAGTGGGACTGGGATTTTTCAGTCAGCTATGGTCGATTTAAACAACATCAAGTACGGAGCAATGAATTAAATACAGTTAGACTTAATCAAGCTTTACAAGCTGAAGAGTTAGCTGATGGCACAATTCAGTGTACTGATGAAGCGGCTCGCGCAGAAGGCTGTGTAGCAATTAACTTATTTGGTGAAGGCTCTATTACCGAAGAGATGGCCGCTTGGATCCGTAGCAACCCAATTATTGATACCGAGATAAAACAATATGGTGCGGTAGGCTACATTACTGGTGACCTGTTTGAGCTCCCTGCAGGGCCAGTTGCAGCTGTGTTTGGTGGTGAATACCGCAAAGATAGCCAAGACCTCAAAACCAGTGATGATATAAAAGCAGGCGGTATTACTTTTAATTATGTGCCTACTTTTTATGGTGAAGTTGATGTATATGAAGCTTTTGCTGAGCTTGCACTCCCGCTTTTAAGGGATGCAACATTTGCAAAGTCACTTGATACAGACCTATCTTTACGTGTAGCTAACTACAGTATGAATAATGTCGGGACTGTTGCCAGTTATAAATTAGGCGTAATGTGGGAAATTACTAACGGCTATGCTTTTAGAGCTAACTATGCCCGTGCTCAACGTGCCCCAACTATTACAGAATTATTATCACCACCACGCGGCGACTATGACAGCTATGATGATATCTGTGATGGTCTAACAGCTACATCAACTGACGCAGGGCATGATAACTGCCGCAAAGAGCCAACACTTGCAGCCCTAATTGCAGAAGATCCTAACTTTGAATTTGATGATGATAACAACCGTTATTCACCGGGTGTGGGTAATAAAGAGCTCAAAGAAGAAACCGCTGATACCTATACTTTCGGTGTGAGTATTGCCCCTCAGTTTATCCCTGATTTTAATCTTGCGATTGATTTTTATGACATATCTGTCTCTGATGCTATCTCTGAATTAAGTAATGATAATATTCAACGAGAGTGTTATGACTCAGGTACACAATGGGGTGAAAATAATTCTTTTTGTAATGATATTACCCGTAATGATGAAGGTAATATCATTGAAATAGTACAACGTAAATACAACCTCGATGAGCTAACTGCACGTGGTTATGATGTTTCAGCTCAGTATGAATATGATTTACAACGTTTAGGTCAGTTGGCATTTAAACTTGACTACAATCATGTCATCGAGAACTCGCAAACATACCAAAGCCCTGATGGCGGTAAAGTGACTACACATTATGCGGGCTATGGCGAAAGTAAAGATAAAGCTTCAATGTCTTTAACTTGGCGAAAAGATGAGTTACGGATCCGTTGGCGCACTAAATACTTAGGCTCATTTAAAGCAAGCCAAAGTAGAGAAGAAGAATACTTAGGCTACTTAGCAGATAATGATGAACGCTGCGCAGAAGGAAGCGATGAATGCGTTACGAACCCTGAAAAACTAGCTTTTCAAGATTACGGCTCATACCTAAGACATGATTTGTCAGTTTCTTATAAATTAGAACTGTCTAACAAAAGTGATTTACGTTTATTTGGTGGTGTGAATAACCTTTTTGATAATAAAGGGGACTTTTACCCATCAGGCCGCGGTAATTATTATTCAAAATACGGTGGTGGCAAGGGGCGCTATGCATACATAGGTGTATCATACAGCTTCTAGCCTCAGCGCTCGAAAATAAGAAGCACGCCTCAGTGGCGTGTTTCTTTATCAATGCCAGCTTTGCATCTCAACTAATCGAGACTCGGTCCTCGCATATTCAAATGCCAGTTTTTGTCCTTGATATAAATCGCTAATGCCCACCTCGGCCGAAATCACCAATAATCGGCTGCGATCATAAAACTCATCAACCAAAGCAATAAAGCGCCGCGCTTCATCATCTAAAAAGTGTTCTTGTAAATCCTGCTTTTCTCGCTGGTAGCTATCTTCAATACCATGCACAATTTGTTTGCCTGTGGCTCCGCGCCCCATTACTGGCACATTGAGTAAATAAACACGCTGAAAACGCTCTGCCAAATCAATATAATCCGCGGTACTTCTAGGTCCTGAGCAAAGCGCCATAAAATCAAACATAATGGCGTCTTGAGCTTGCATTACACAGCTAAGCTCGCGGTGGCAAACCTCTATCGTTGTTTGCCTTTGTATTACTTGCTCTTGCTTTAAAAAGCGCTCTGTTAGCGCCTCTTTGTTATTAATAAAATAATGTGCGGTTTGTTTGCCAAAGCGAAAGCGATGATCTGTGTCGCCTTCAACACTTAAAACATGGCAATGCTCATTTAATAAATCGATAGTGGGTAAAAATCGTGCTCGCTGTAAACCATTACGATATAACTGCTCCGGTTGGCAGTTTGACGTTGCCACTAACACTACTTGCTGCTCAAACAAGGCTTTGAATAAGCCACCTAAGATCATGGCATCACCAATATCAGACACAAAAAACTCATCAAAACAAATCAAGCGAATGTGCTCTGCCCACTCTTTAGCAATCACCGTCAGCGGATTTTTTTGCCCTTGCAGCTGAGTTAAGCGCTCATGCACTTGCTTCATAAAATGATGAAAGTGCAAACGCTGCTTAGCGTCAATATTAACAAGCTTGAAAAACACGTCCATTAACATGGATTTACCACGCCCTACTGGACCATACAAATAAACCCCTTTTATTGGCTTAGCGCTTTGCCACCAATGGCTTGGTGCAGCCAATTCTGTGGCTAGATTATCAAGAGCATTTATCGCTATGCGCTGGGCACGGTCTTCTTGCAAATCACCTTTGGCTATTTGCGCTTGGTAATGCTGTAATATTTGTCCTTGGTGTACTGTCATAGGTAACTAGTATCCGCTATACTCGCCGCCATTGTAGCCGACTAAAAATGTGATCCCAATGAAATTTCCATGCCGTTTAGATAAATTTATTAGCCATATTGCCGAGTTACCTCGAAGCAAAACCAAAGCAGGTATCAAACGTAAATACGCCACTGTTAATGGCGAGGTGATCACCTCATTTGATTATTCAATCAACCAAGATGACGACGTGCGCTGGCAAGGCGAGCCGCTGGTGTTTTTAGGCAAACGCTACTTCATGCTCCATAAACCAGCGGGCTATGTGTGTGCCAACAAAGATGACCTTCACCCAACTGTATTCGACTTACTTGATGAACCAAACATGAGCGACTTTCATGTTGCAGGCCGTTTAGATATCGACACCACAGGGTTAGTGATCATCACCAATGACGGCGACTGGTCACACAAAATTACTGCACCAAAGCATAACAAATTCAAAACCTATTTAGTTGAAACTCAAGAGCCTATTGATGAAGAAGCCATTGCAGCATTAGAGCAAGGGGTGCAATTACACAACGAAAAAGAACTAACCCGCCCTGCTATTGTTGAAAAGCTTGCAAGCTACAGCTTACGCCTTTCAATTTGCGAAGGTAAATACCATCAAGTTAAACGAATGCTTGCAGCTGTAGGTAATAAAGTTGTTGAATTACATCGTGAAAAAATAGCTGGCATCACCCTCGATGAAAGCCTTGCAAGCGGTGAATATCGTGCCCTGACAGAAGCCGAACTGAAGCTCTAAATAGGTACTTGAGTAAAAATCATGATAACGCTGTCATTTTTCCTTAATAAAACCAGACAAACGTGGTAGAAGTTAACAGGGGAAATAATAAAGGAGGCTGACTGTGTTATCAGGATTAGCTTTAAAAACAAAAATCACCTTATTTGCTATCGCTATGTTTATTGCGTTATCGGCGATAGCATTACTTGGCTTACAATCTTTACGCCATGCCAGCGAAAGCGACAACATCGCGCGTATCAACCAGCTCATGAAGAGCACCACCAATATTGTTGAGCAATTTGAGTTGATGGTTAAAAGCAATCAACTCGAAGAAGCACAAGCAAAGAAGCTCGCGATTCAGGTACTTCGAGAAAATAAATACCACGACTCAGAATATGTGTATGTCGTCGACAACAACTTAGATTTTGTCGCCACTCCGCACGACCCAGAACTACACGGCACCAGCTTTAACGATTTTAAAGATGCCAGCGGCAACAGTATCGGCCGTATGGTCGAAAATCTCGTGGGTAACACGACCAATAAAATCATCACCTATCACTGGGATTCAGTGCGAGATGGTGAAACCGTTGATCTAACTTCTGTAGTACAAAAAACACCGCTGTTTGGCTGGTATGTTGGTACTGGTATTAGCGCCAAAGAAGTTGATGAACGTTATTGGAATACTGCAAAGTGGCTGCTGGGCTTATCTATGCTTATTGCCATTGCGCTGACCTTTGCCATTGCCCGCTTTGGTTCATCGCTCACTAATGCCTTGGGCGGCGAAATTGATGAAGTAATTGGTATTGTTAAGAATGTCTCTCGTGGCAACTTAAACTCACATATTCGCCAAGATACCCCACCTGAAAGCATTATTGCAGCCATGCATTATATGCAGCAAGGGTTACGCGGCGTTGTTGGTGGCATTAAAGGTGTTACAGATAGCTTAAAAAATCAAAGTGTTGATAACGAGTCTCGCTCTGTTGAGCTCGACAAACTCACTCGTAGCCTAAACGAAGAAACTCAAATGGTAGCTTCAGCTATTACCGAGTTAACAGCCTCAGCACAAACCGTTGTAGAACATGCTGAGCAAGCCGCTTACTCAGTGCAAGAAGCTGAGCAACAAGGTCAAAGTGCCAGCCACTTAACCAGCGAGGCTGCTGATACCATCGCGCTTTTAGAGCAGCAAATTGACAGCGCTGGCAATAACATTCAAGTGCTTGATGATGAAGTAAATAACATCGCAAATGTACTGAGTGTTATTCAAGGTATTGCCGAACAAACTAACTTACTTGCGCTTAATGCGGCAATAGAAGCTGCCCGTGCAGGTGAGCAAGGACGAGGTTTTGCTGTGGTTGCTGATGAAGTTCGTGGGCTTGCCCAACGCACACAGACCAGCACTGAAGAAATCCGCAATATGATTGGCAAACTACAAGCTGCAACCCTAGATGCCAAGTCATCTGTTTCGCTCAGTATGAGTACCAGTGAACAAACCGTAGAAAAATCGACTAAAGCCAATGAAGAACTAAAACGCGTTGCCAGCTCACTCAGCGCAATCGCGCAAATGAGCCATCAGATAGCTATTGCTGCAAAAGAGCAGCTTGATGCTGGTGAAGACACCGCCAAGCGCATCGTAACTATCTCAGACACGGCTTCACAAACGGCTAATGTATCTAATCAGGCTCATACAGCAACCGATTTGATCAAAGGCCTTACTAGCGATTTAGAAACTGAAACCGCTAAGTTTAGCTAATTCAAACAAGTAAAAACGAAAAAGCCCAGCAACTGCTGGGCTTTTTCGTTTTAAGTTCGTATTAAGACTTTATTTGTACCAAATCAAAATCGGCCATCCCCGGCACCATTTGTTGTAATCGTGACTCAGTGACATCTAATGAGTTCAAACACTCACAGTATTCTGAGGCTTTCATCTCTAATTGCTCTGCTTTCTTTTGTAGTGATTTATCAATTTCTTTTGAGATGATATCCATACGCTGCCCCATATCATTGATACGGTCTTCGATGTTACCTTCGCGCGATTTAAAGGCATCACCTAGCGAAACTAAAATAGCGCCAAGTGAACCGTGAACTGCAGAGTGAATTTTTTGGCTGATTTCTTTGGTAAAAAAGTCATCGATTTTCGACAGCGACTGCGGAGCAATAAAGAAAAAGTCATCGCCACGCTTAAATTTATCCATTAGTGCACGCTCAACATATTGCAGTTGAGTTTTTAGCACTTCAGGCTCTTTGTCTGACATGCCCTCAACAACTTGCTCGATAGCACTTAAGCCAAGGTTTACACCATCGGTCGCTAAGTCAACAAGTTCAGGGACGGTTTGCCTAATACCCCGACTGAATTGCTCCACAACTTGGCTTTCTTCTGGGCTTAAATCAACCCAATAACCACGTATAAACAATTGGTTATCGTTGTTGATTTGTACGCGAGTTTGACCTTTATCAACTATACGAATGACATCATCAGTGATGATCAAGCCATGGCTTAGCTCTACATCGCATTGTTTTTTTTCTAGGGTTGCGTAACTGGAAAAGCTAGAGAATGTAATGGCCGCTGCTAACAACGAGCGAGAAAAAAACGCCATATACACCTCAAAAAGACAAAAAAGGAAGGCCGCTAGATTAGCAAATATCCAATTTTATGCAAGTAAAACGCCTAGCTATGCTAGGCGTCTTAAAAGAAAGGTGAGTTAAATTGGCGAACCCGGTGGCATTGGCAACACTTTAAAGTTTGCAGGCCATTCACCGCTTTCTAAAAAGTGACTGATTTGCTCGCTTAAATATTGCTTAAATGCACTGTTGCCAACGGATACACTGCCTAGCATTGATTCTTGCTGGTAACTCTTTGCAAGTTTAGCTAAGTAGTAACGAAGCTGAGCTTGTACTTCGGGTGCCACCTCATTGCTAGCGACTAAGTCGGCAAATTGTTTCGCCGTTAAAAGCTGCACACGTTGGCTAATTTTACCTGCCATCCCTGAGGCAGTTTTTTGTTCGAAAACTTGCTGATAAGTTTGTGCTAATAACGCATCTAAACCATAAAATGCATCGCTTCGTGCTTGCTGCTGCGCTAAACGGTTAATGCGTTGGCTATTAAAAAGTAAGCTCAAGCTATGTGCTGCAGCAACCTCAGGCAGTGCCATCGCATCGAGCGTTAGTCCTGTGCGACCAACAATGCTCTCCCGTGATTTTGATTCACCATACGCTTTTGGTGGAATAAGCGCTAATACCGACTCAGGCAAAACAAGGTTCTCAGCTTTTAATGTCGCAAGTACGGCATCCACTGCCGCTTGCTGTGTTTGCTTTGCCACAACCTGTGCCCCTTTTGGTTGTGAACTATCACGAACTTCGTACTCGTAATTTACACCGGCAATTAATTTAACCGCCGCTTCAACTTGATAGCGGTGGAACAAATAAAGTGGCACCAGCATTTCTTCTAGTTGTGATAAAGCAGTGCCCGTTTTGATGTTTTCGATACCAAAGCTCGTCAGCGCTTGTTTACGAACATCTAGTACCCGCATAAGCTCATCACTCGGTGAACTGCCGTTATCCCATAAATGCCCAGTTGGGTGAGCGCCCCCTTGAGCGCGGGCATCACTGTCTGAGATAAACTCCAACCCTTTGCTTTTGTTCTCGGCTAAAATAGCAGCCAATTGCTGTGCTTCATCTTGATTAGTGAAATCGCTATAACCATATTTAATAACTTGGGTATCCCACACGCCCATGCCAGCAGCATAGCCTCGGCTTACATCTAATTTACCTTGCTCATCAAAGCTCAGTAGTGGGTGTGGATAATCCATTACAGAGGCTCTGTCTGCCACTGACGCTGCAAAGTTATGCGAAATACCTAAAGTATGTCCAACTTCATGTGCGCTTAATTGACGTATACGATCAAGTGCCATAGCTTGTAAACGCTTAGCTGCTTCATTGCCTTCAAAATAGGGAGCTGCTAATGCTTCTGCAATTAGGATATCTTGACGAACACGCAGTGACCCGAGTGTCACATGACCTTTGATAATTTCGCCTGTTCGAGGGTCTATCACTGAGCTGCCATATGACCAACCACGCGTTGCACGGTGCACCCATTGAATTACGTTGTAGCGTATATCCATAGGGTCGGCATCATCAGGGAGCACTTTGACAATAAATGCGTTCTTATAACCTGCTGCATTAAAGGCATCATTCCACCATTTAGCACCATCAAGTAACGCTGTTTTAACTGGCTCTGGTACACCCGGATCTAAGTAATAAACAATCGGCTCAACGGGCTCGCTGATTGGCAGGCTCGGATCTTTTTTTGCTAAACGATGACGCGGGATGTAACGCACATACATAGACTCATCCAGCGCTGCCGCATAATCTTTGTGTTCAATGCTCCAAAAACCTGCTTGAGGGTGGAACTTGCGCGGGGTGTAGTTATCATCAGGTAATTCAATTAATGAGTGATGCATATGTACTGTCAGCGCATAAGGGTCTGCGCTCACTTGGCGTACATACTTTCCTGGGTTATTACCATGAAAAGTAAGCACGGCTTCTAATTCTGTATTTTTTTCAAATGCTTTTGAGCGTGCTAAATAAACCGCACTGCGGTTGCTATCTAGATTAAAACTTCCCTGCCCAGTTGCCGATAAACGACGGCTTACACCATGAACATCGCTTAATAAATAAGGGGTGTAATCCACAAGTACCGCAGTATCTGATTGAGCTACAACACTAAAACCCGCTAAAATACTTGATGCGAACGCCTCTTTAATACTTTGTTGTTCCGCAAGGTTATTAGTATTAGCGCGGTAATATGTATTGATGGCTCTTAGCATTACCTTATCGCCAAAACGCTCAAACTGTACTAAATGTGTGTCACCTAACTGACCGCGATCTAAGCCAATATCATTTGAACCAACACCGTAAGGTAGGCTTTGTTGTAGTAAAAATTGTTGCTCGAGTTTATCCACTTCAAGATACAATTTGCCGTTTTCTGTGTCGTAGTAAAATGAAAAATAGCCTGAAAAATGAGTCATTTTTTCAGTAAAATCATTTATAGACTTAATTGCTGCGTGTGCTTGAGTTATCATAGTAAGTAGCACAGCTAAGAGCAGATATCGTAGTAATGGTATTTTTTGCATAATCTTATCTTTGTTATTCGCGTTTTAAATACTGTATAGGTATTAAGCAGTATAAAGTACCGTTTATAAAAATCAGCTATTTAAGACGAAATTCAGCGCTTGCTAAGACATTCTCTCTCACACTAAAAATGTCTGGCTACAACGTTATCAGGAAAATAGAATGCGTAGACTCCCACCGGTATTGTTAGAAGATGGTTGCCCTCGTGAACTGATCTCATTGATCAGAACGGTACTTGCGGCATGTAAAGAAATTTCATTTCGTGTTGGTCAAGGCGCCCTATCTGGCGTATTAGGCTCAACCCTAGACGAAAACATTCAGGGTGAAACTCAGAAAAAACTCGATGTTCTAACTAACCAACTTTTAAAAGATATTTTATTAGAATCGGGCTACGTAAAAGCCATTGCCTCTGAAGAAGAAGACTTCACCGTTGCGGGTAATCCAGATGCCAACTACATTGTTGCATTCGACCCACTTGATGGCTCATCAAATACTGATATCAACTCACTCGTTGGTACGATTTTCTCAATTATGGCGGCGCCTGAAGGTTCAGATCCAGCTGATCCTAGTATTTTTATGCAACCGGGTAAAAACCAAGTTGCAGCGGGTTATGTATTATATGGCCCATCAACCGTGCTGGCGTTAACAACCGGCAAGGGCACACGCTTTTTCACCTTAGATAAAACGCACGGTACCTTCTTATTAACACAAGATTTTGCAAGCGTACCTGAAGAGACCAGCGAATTTGCTATCAATGCTTCAAACCAACGCCATTGGCAACCGGCGATGCAAAATTACATCAATGACTTAATTGCTGGTGACACAGGCCCACGTGGTCGTAACTTCAACATGCGCTGGATTGCTGCAATGGTGGGTGATGTGCACCGTGTATTATGTCGTGGTGGTATTTTTACTTACCCAACCGACACGAAAGATCCAAACAAACCAAACAAATTACGTTTATTATACGAAGCAAACCCAATGGCAATGTTAATCGAACAAGCTGGCGGCATAGCTTCTACAGGCACTGAGCGCATCATGGACATTCAACCTGACGCTATTCACCAACGTGTGGCGGTGATCTTAGGTTCGAAGAACGAAGTAGAAACCTGTTTAAGCTACCATAAATAACAAGCAGTAAATGCCTCAAACTGGAAGGCTTCAACTTTAGAAGCTTCCAGTTTTTAATAAACGAGAGATTCTCAACAAGTTACTTACCTTACAGGCACAAAAAAACCGCAACGAGTGCGGTTTCTTAAATTCTTTTGGCGCTTAAATTAAAGGCCTGCGCGGTCTTTAATAACAGCGATTAGTGGTGAACCACCGTGACCGTTCGACTCAGCCCAAGCAATATCAGCACCATCTTCTAAAGAGCTTTTTGATAAGTTCTTAACAATATACTCACCAGTATCTGCCGCGCCGCTTTCGATTGCATGACGAAGCATGTTATTGCCATTGCATTTCACAGCATCAAAAATGTTACGAATTTTCACACGTGAGCTTTTAAGCTTACTACGCAAACGGTTTTTATCATCAGCTGCGATATATTCACAGATAGAAACCGCTAATTGATCATCAGCTTTTGCTGGTGCTGTATACGCAACTGACGCTGATACAACAGCCGCTGCAAGTAACATATTTGGTAACTTCATCATATTTTGCCCTTATGTAATACTTTTTTCTTACCAAGATTGTGTAATATTGTACCAACTAATTAATTTTACCGCAATAATGTTACGAATTTTTGTACAGGGTTACAAAAGTATACGAGTGAGGGTTTTTGTTATCAGGCTGATGCTTTTCTTGCTCGGCAACTGTCCAATTAGCAACACTTTCGTAATCTGGGAACTGCGTATCACCTTCCACTTCAAGGTCGATAAAAGTTAAGTATAGACGATCTGCTTGAGACAGGAATTGTTCGTATATATTTCCGCCACCAATAATCATTACTTCTTCAACATCAGCAACCAATTCCAGCGCAGCCTCTGGTGAAGTAACCACCTCAATACCTTCAGCTGTGTAATCAGCATTACGCGTGATAATAATATTTTGACGACCCGGTAAAGGCCGACCTATTGATTCAAATGTTTTACGGCCCATGATCACAGGCTTTGCCATGGTTACTTTTTTAAAGTGTTGCAGATCGGCGGGTAAATGCCATGGCATTTGGTTGTCTTGGCCAATTACTCGGTTATTTGCCATCGCAGCAATCATTGAAATTTTCACACTAAACCTTAATACTTTTTTCTTATTAATAAAAAAGGAGCGCATGGCTCCTTTTCAGTTTTAAATTTTATCGTTGGTAGATAACTTCCACATCGTAGTCATCATCATCCCAGTCGTCATCCCAATCATCATCATCTTGAGAGGTCGCTTTCTGATGATAAGTATCCCACTTAAATTCAACTTCTTCTTTCTCTTCTTCAGCGAATTTCTCTTTCGGCATACTATCAAGTAGCGCCATAATGTCATGACACAATGCTTGAGTATTTTGTTTATTCGCAGCAGAAATACGGTAAACATTAACCTCTTCACCTAGCTCTTCGGCAATTTCATTACACAGGGCTTCAGCTTCATCTTCTGGTAATAGGTCAATTTTGTTAAATACTAACCAGCGCGGCTTTTCAGCAAGTTTAGGGCTGTATTGGTGTAGCTCATTAATAATCGCAAAGGCATTATCAACCGGATTTGTGCCATCAACAGGCATAACATCAATGATATGCAGTAATACACGACAACGCTCTAAGTGTTTTAAGAAGCGAATACCAAGGCCTGCGCCATCTGAAGCGCCTTCGATTAGACCTGGGATATCAGCAATTACAAATGACTTATTCGCATCTGGGCGTACTACACCAAGATTAGGAATAAGCGTCGTAAACGGGTAATCTGCCACTTTTGGTTTAGCTGCAGAAACACTACGGATAAACGTTGATTTACCAGCATTTGGTAAACCAAGTAAGCCAACATCAGCAAGTAGCATTAGCTCTAGACGTAAGCTGCGAACTTCACCAGGTGTACCTAGTGTTTTTTGACGTGGAGCGCGGTTTGTACTTGATTTAAAACGTGCATTCCCCAAGCCATGGAAACCACCTTTTGCAACAACAACCTTTTGACCATGCTTGGTCAAATCACCTAATGACTCTTCAGTGTCAACATCAATGATACGTGTACCAACAGGTACTTTAAGCGTTAAATCAGCGCCTTTTTTACCTGTCATGTTACGGCTTTGACCATTTGTGCCGCGCTCTGCTTTATGAAAACGCTCAAATTGGTAATCAATTAACGTATTTAAGTTTTCATCGGCTTGTAGATAAACGCTGCCGCCATCGCCGCCGTCGCCGCCATCAGGACCGCCATCTGGTACATATTTTTCACGTCGGAAAGATACGACACCGCTGCCGCCATCACCCGCGTCACAACGAATTTCTACTTCATCTACAAACTTCATGATTACTCACTTTAAGATTGGCTTGTTAATAACTCTATTATATACCTAAGCCCTTCTGATTGCAGGCTTAGCTTAGGTATATATTTATACGCACTATTATGTGCCTTAAAACAAAAAACCCCGCAAAGGCGGGGTTTTTCAAATATCGAGATGATTATTCAGCTACGATATTTACGTATTTACGGTTTAAAGGACCTTTCTGTTCGAATTGAACTTTACCATCTGCTTTTGCGAAGATAGTGTGGTCTTTACCGATACCTACGTTTGCGCCAGCGTGGAAACGAGTACCACGTTGACGAACAATGATGCTACCCGCTAGAACTGATTCACCACCAAAACGCTTAACACCTAGGCGTTTGCTTTCTGAATCGCGACCGTTACGAGTACTACCAGCTGCTTTTTTATGTGCCATTTCTCAGTACCTCTAATTAAGCGCTAATGCCAGTGATTTTAACTTCAGTGAACCATTGACGATGGCCCATTTGCTTACGAGAATGCTTACGACGTCTAAATTTAACAATCTTAACTTTCTCACCGCGACCGTGTGAAACAACCTCAGCTGTTACTTTACCACCGTTTACGAACGGTACACCGATCTCGATTTTCTCACCATCAGCAACTAAAAGTACTGAATCAAATTCAACTGCTGCACCAGTTTCAACGTCTAATTTCTCAAGACGAATTGTTTGACCTTCAGTCACACGGTGCTGTTTACCACCACTTTGGAAAACCGCGTACATAATTAACTCCGTCTGTGCGCCCTCAAATCGACGCAACTAAAATATTCTTCAATAGGGCGCGAAGTTTACGCTAATGTGCAAAAACTAGCAAGCCTCTTTTTCGATAAAATGAATAAAAAATAGCTGCATTGAGAGCAATTCAATATTTTCCCCTATTCTATCCTAAAAACACCACATGCCAAGCGGTTTTTACGATCTCATGACAATTAAATTACGTTAATAATAGGCACCTTTAAAATTCAAAAAGCTGATCACTTATTAATCAAGGTTATAAATTTATATTGGCAAAATTGATCTCAAATAAAAAACTTTACAGTGTTTTTTTACTGAATCATCACAAAATATCGAGCAAGCGCTTTTTTTGTTGTACAATCAGCCCCGTATACCCATAAATATTGGCTCGGAGATCAATGGATATAAAAGCTATCCAGACGTTAATCGAAAATGAAATGGATGACGTCAATCAACTTATACATGCCCAAATGCGCTCAGATGTCGCATTGGTTAACCAACTCGGTTTATACATAGTAAACAGTGGCGGTAAACGCGTTCGTCCTATGTTGGCCATTTTAGCGGCAAAAGCACTTGGTTATGAGGGCAAAGACCATATTACGCTTGCCACTATCATCGAATTTATTCATACCGCCACTTTATTGCATGACGACGTTGTCGACGAGTCACATTTGCGCCGTGGTACGCCTACAGCCAACGCAGAGTTTGGTAATGCAGCTAGCGTTTTGGTCGGTGACTTTATCTATACACGTTCATTTCAGCTTATGGTTGGCCTAGGTAAAATGCCAATCATGCAAATTTTAGCGGATGCAACCAATGTCATCGCTGAAGGTGAAGTATTACAGCTAATGAACTGTAATGACCCTGACACCACAGAACAAAGCTATATGCAGGTTATTTACAGCAAAACGGCAAAATTGTTCGAAGCTGCAACCGGCCTTGCTGCAATTATTACCGAGCAAGACGAGCAAACCCTTGAAGCATTAAACTTATATGGAATGCATCTTGGCACTGCATTCCAATTAGTGGATGATGTACTTGATTACAACGCCGATGCCGAGCAACTTGGTAAAAACATTGGCGATGATTTAGCTGAAGGTAAACCTACCCTACCGCTTATCTACGCAATGCAAAAAGGCACACCAGAGCAAGTTAAGCTAGTACGCGAAGCTATTGAGCTTGGTAATGGTATGGACCATTTAGAAAGCATTCTAGCGGCATTAGCTGACACTAAAGCCCTTGAGTTTGCAATGCAAAAAGCTGAGCAAGAAGCTGACAAAGCAATTGCTTGTATTGCGTTCTTACCAGATACACCGTACAAACAAGCCTTAGAGAGTTTGGCCCGTATCGCCGTTGCCCGCGATCACTAAACACTATTTATTCGAGCCATTAAAAAAGCCTGCATTTGCAGGCTTTTTTGTTTTCGGCGATTTAAAAAATCGCCTATCATCTGTCGGAATTAACCGTTGATGAAATCAACACCTTCTTGGATGTCTTTGTTAAGTGTAGCTAGCATGTCGTTTTTAGCTTGCTCTTCGAATGCACTTAACTCACCGTAAGAAAGGATTTCTTCAACGCCGTTTTTACCCAGACGAACTGGGTGTGCGAAGTATGCTGCGTCACCGTTTTCAACTGCAACGTATGCGTAATCAACTACTTCTTCACCTTGTAAGCCTTTAACTAAAGACATACAGAAGCGTGCTGCTGCAGCACCCATAGAAAGAGTCGCTGAACCGCCACCCGCTTTAGCGTTAACAACTTCAGTACCTGCGTTTTGGATACGTGGAGTTAATGCCGCAACTTCTTCGTCAGTGAAAGTAACACCTTCAACTTGAGATAGAAGAGGAAGGATTGTCGTACCTGAGTGACCGCCGATCACTGGAACTTTAACGTCAGTTGCGCTTAAACCTTTAAGTTCAGCAACAAATGCTTCTGAACGGATCACGTCAAGCGTTGTGATACCGAATACACGGCCTGCATCGTAAGTACCCGCTTTTTTGAATACTTCAGCAACGATTGGCACTGTGCCGTTTACTGGGTTAGTGATGATACCTACTAACGCTTTAGGACAGTTTTTAACGATGCCTTCAGCTAATGTTTTGATGATACCTGCGTTTACGTTGAAAAGGTCCGCACGGTCCATGCCTGGCTTACGTGGCATACCCGCTGGGATAAGAACGATATCACAACCAGCTAATGCTGCGTCTAAGCTGTCAGCACCAAAGCCTTCAACTTTAACGTCTGTTGGGATGTGAGAAAGATCAACCGCTACACCAGGAACAACAGGGGCAACATCGTATAACGATAATTCAGAACCTGCAGGTAAACTTGTTTTTAATAATAAAGACAATGCTTGGCCGATACCGCCAGCTGCGCCTAAAACAGCAACTTTCATTGGAATTCTCCGTAATTTGAGGTAGGAAATATTTGTGGCCCTAAAGATAATGAAATTAGCGACTAAAAACAAATTTATCCTGCTTATTTCGCGTATAATTTCGACCATAGTTGTAAACTTGGCTGTAAAGACACAGCATTTTGGACGACTTTGTAAACTAATACTGCATAAATATGCAGAGTTGTGTAGAATTACCCTACATTTTATGAATAAAGAAACGGCAACATGCAACCACAAGACAAACAAGAAGCACTGATCAAAGCGTTTAAAGCGCTATTAAAAGAAGAAAACTTCGGTTCACAAGGTGAGATTGTCGAAGCATTAAAAGAGCAAGGCTTTGATAATATTAGTCAAAGTAAAGTATCTCGCATGTTAAGCAAATTTGGTGCGGTACGTACTCGTAATGCAAAACAAGAAATGGTCTATTGTTTACCGGCTGAAATGGGTGTGCCAACAGCGAAAAGCCCACTGCGTCAGCTTGTTATTGATATTATGCATAACGAAATGATGATTATTATTCGCACCAGTCCAGGCGCAGCACAATTAATTGCTCGTTTACTTGATTCACTCGGTAAAGCAGATGGCGTACTAGGCACTATTGCAGGCGACGACACTATTTTTATCGCCCCTGCGAAGATTTCTGAAATCGATGTGACGCTTGATCGCGTACGCACTTTATTCGATACCGTTTAAAGCTGCTTTAAGAAGTTTACTGACGGGGCGAAAAACGCAGATCCCATATCGGCTTGAGTAAAATCGAGCCAATGATCATAGCAATCGCCCTGCCCCAAGCGACTCTTTAATACCTGTTCAAACGCATCCCCTTGCGCCGCACACGAAACCATTAAAATTCCCTGCTTATGCACATCACCAAATGGCATGCTTTGGTTTAGCAAAAGAGGCTGGCCATGCTCATCTTTTAATTCACTACGAACCGCATGACTGGTTTCTACAGCAGGCACAATCAAGGTGTTATCTAGACGCGTGCGCCCCATGATTTGCTCTTGCTCTGATAACGATAAATGCTGCCAGACACTCAAATCATGCACAAAGCGCTGAACATGGATATAGCTGCCTTGGTCTTCAAAGTGACCCGGTTTGTCGATAAGTGCTGTACTACGCTTTTGACGGCCATGAGGTGTATCGCCTGCATAAATAAAGCCGTTAAAATCACGTCCATCTAAAAACCGAAAATTACGAACCTGCTCCACCAGCTCAACATCCGGTGTTAATAATTTTAGGATTTGCAGAGCAAATAGATGGTTTACATCTTCACGGTCTGAGCGAATTTGTACAAACAAGTCAAATGGCTGAGCACTAATCACATGCTCACTATGAGTTACATTCGGAAAGCTTTGCAATTGGCTAGGGATAAACTCGGGCAGAATATGCGGCCAATACTGGGCGCCAAGGGCAACCACACACGATAGCATGGCTTCTGAGAACTGATCAGCAAACTCATCTTGAATGACGCTAACGCGTTTTAGTTTTTTACGTAATGACTCATCGTGGCCATCGTAAACATTAAAAAACAGGTGCAAACCATGTAAGTTTGCTTCAGCACAAATCCCAGATTGCGCTTGCGCCATAGTGAATCCTTAGCTTCTCGTTATTTGCACAAAGCCAAGGATTCAAGATTGTTATTTATTACTAATCATGAAAAAAATTGACTGTGTGCGGCATTATTTTTATTTTTACAGGTTGCTCAACAGCTAACATGCGGTCTTGCTCTGCAGCAACTTCACACTCTTGCCCTGCAATATTAATTCGATATACATAACGCGTACCGATAAAGCGCCTGTGCAAAATAGTTAAACTGTTTGCGTCACTGTGCGCAGCTTCACACAACTGAATATGGTGCGGTCTTATATACACTTGACCTTGCTGACAATCTGCATTGTTCGGTGTCAATGAGTGAACCACACCAAACGCCGTTTCGTATTCAGTTGGCGTTAATACTTTTGCCGTTAA
Source organism: Pseudoalteromonas sp. bablab_jr010 (assembly GCF_016464105.1). Taxonomy (NCBI): domain Bacteria; kingdom Pseudomonadati; phylum Pseudomonadota; class Gammaproteobacteria; order Alteromonadales; family Pseudoalteromonadaceae; genus Pseudoalteromonas; species Pseudoalteromonas sp. bablab_jr010. Next base: position 93,010 of record NZ_JACDWV010000134.1, read on the forward strand.
GTATATGCCCGTACCAAGAAACTCTGCAACCACCTTTGAGTTAGGTTGGCTAAATAACTGCTCAGGAGAGCCTTGTTGGGCTATTTTTCCACCATGCATAACCGCAAGCGTGTCAGCAAATGCGAAAGCTTCTTCCTTCGAATGGGTAACAAATACCGCAGAAACCTGCTGAGCTTTAATAATTCGGCGTATATCTGCAATAAGCTCAAAACGCACTTGTGTATCAATATTCGAAAATGGCTCATCAAGTAATAATAAACTTGGTTTGTAAGCAAGTGCACGGGCTATTGCCACACGTTGCTGCTGTCCACCAGAAAGCTGATGAGGGTATCGCTGTGCACAACCATCGAGTTTAACAAGGCTAAGCATTTCATCTACACGCTCTCGCTTTTGCGCTTTGCTCATATTGCTAAGACCAAACGCAATGTTGTCGCTTACCGTTAAATGAGGAAACAGCGCATAGTCTTGGAACATCATGCCAATGTTACGTTTTTCCGGTGCAACAAACAGCCCACTATCGTTGACCACTTTTGAATCAATACTCATATAGCCTTGATCAGGCTGTAAAATCCCGGCAATTGCCTTTAAGGTGGTGGTTTTGCCGCAGCCACTTGCGCCAAGCAAACAGACGATTTCATCTTGTTCAACATTGAGGTTTAGTTCACTCAACACCTGAGTCGCATTGTACTGATAAGCTAAGTCTTTAATTATCAAATGACTCATGAGTGATTTTGCTCCATCGAACGATTAACGAAATACAAAGGGATTAACCCAACTAACACGATAAACAAGGCTGAAATTGACGCAAGCTCCAATTGCTCATCACTAACATATTGAAAAACATGGGTGGCCAGCGTTTCAAAATTAAAAGGTCTGAGTAATAGAGCTGCAGGTAACTCTTTCATGCACTCAATAAACACTAACAAACCAGCTGTTAAAATACCGCGTTTTAATAGCGGTAAATGTACTCGCCAAAGGGTTTGCATGGGCCCTTTGCCCATTGATTGGCTGGCCATATCTAACGATGGGCTAATACGTAAAAAACTGCTTTCAAGCGCGCCATGCGCAATCGCATAAAAACGTACAACATAAGCAAAAATCATCGCAAATAAAGTACCGCTTAAAAGTAACCCTGGTGATAGACCAAAAGGCTCAAGCCAATTATTTAATGCATCATCTAGCTGAGTTAATGGGAGCAATACAGCAATCGCTAATACAGTACCAGGTAAGGCATAGCCAGTACTTGCTAAACGCCCAGGGACCAAAGGGTAAGCTTGCTTCGCAATACGTTGATAAAACAATACTAATAAACTCAATAGGATAGTTGCAATGCTTACCACTACAGCCACTTTAAAGCTTTGCCAAGCGTAATTAAAGAATGCCCCATTCCATGCTTCATCTGCATAGACAATGGCATATTTAACTAATACTCCAACCGGCAGAATAAAAGCCAATACCAGCACAACGGTGCAAGCCAAGCTTGCAGCCCATGCCGCACCGCCTTTTAAGCGATACAAAGTTGCGCTGTTTACGCTTGACTGACGTTCATACACAGCTTGATTGCGACGACTAAAGCGCTCAACCATGATGGTTAAAAACAAAATCAGTAACATAATACCTGAGATTTTCGCCGCTGCGGTTAATGAGTAATAACCAAGCCATGTATCATAAACAGCGGTCGTCAGTGTGCTCACAGCAAAGTAGTTAACAGTAGCAAAATCAGCCATAGCCTCCATACTGATCAATGTAACCCCTGCCACAATCGCCCCACGACCAAGAGGCAAACTAACGCGTAAAAAACTTTGTAATGGTGATAGCCCCATTAGTTGACTAGCTTGCACTAGTTTAAAAGACTGCTCTCTGAGTGCCGTTTTAAAAATTAGGTATAAGTAAGGATAGAGTACCAAGGCAATCATAAAAATAGCCCCAGTCAATGTACGAATATCAAAAAAACAGTAATCGTCTGGTGATTGCCAACCAAACCAGTCTCTGAGTGCGATCTGTACAGGCCCTGCATAATCAAGTAAGTCGGTATACACGTAGGCGATAAGATAAGTTGGCATTGCTAAAGGCAGCATTAACGCCCATTCAAATTGCTTACGCCCAGGAAAGTCACAATATGCAGTTAACCAAGCTAACGGCAATGCAATTACACAGCTTAACAGCCCTACCCCTGCAATGAGTATGAGAGTATTACGGGTATAATCCCACAGCACGGTATCGAAAAGGTGCTGAAATACATCTGAATCTCCTTGCAGAGATTCAAATAATAAAAAGGCTAATGGCGTAACAAGCAACAGGCCAATAAGCCAGGCTATAAGCTGCCAACGCGACAGCGAAAACTTCACATGCATAAGTGGATTAATACCAGATAAAATAAAAGCTGTTAAAAAACAGCTTTTATAAAATTGTGTAACGAGGAATGTTCTCGTTATAAATCAAACTTTACTTCATCAATCAGCTTCAGTGCCACAGGGCGATATTTGCTGATCTCATCAAGAGGTAGACTGTCTTCTTTAAACTCACCCCATGATGCAACCATCTCTGATAATGCAACCCCTTGCTTTACAGGGTATTCCATATTCACTGAAGCATACATATTTTGCGCCTTATTGTCGGTCATATACTCAATCAGTTTCAAGGCATTTTCAGGGTTTTTAGCATAACGGGTCATAACAACGCCCGATACATTGATATGAGAACCACGGTTTGTTTGGTTAGGGAAGTTAATATATACCGCTTCTGCCCAAGATTTTTGCTGCTCATCTTGCATCATTTTGCCAAAATAATAGCTGTTGCCTAACGCCAGATCGCATAAACCTTCTTTTACGGCTTTGACTTGCGCTCTGTCATTACCTTGCGGTTTACGTGCTAAATTGGCTTTTACGCCCTCAAGCCATTGCTTAGTTTTTGCTTCGCCATGGTGAGCAACCATAGAAGCAACTAAACCTAAATTGTAAGGATGTTTACCAGAGCGAGTGCAGATCTTACCTTTGTATTTTGGGTCCGCTAAATCTTCGTATGTTAACTCACCAAGCGCACCAACGCGCTCTTTTGCAGAGTAAACATTACGTACACGTTTAGTAAGTGCTATCCATTGACCGTCGGAATCGCGAAAAGTACTTGGCACATTCGCATTAACTACATCACTATTAATTGATTGCGTTAAGCCTAAATCTTCTAATTGAATCAGCGCACTAAAATTTGAGGTTAATACTAAATCAGCCTTGCTATGTTTACCTTCACGCTTTACACGTTCAATCAGCCCTTTTTTGGCAAAAACCACATTGGTTTTAATACCTGTTTGCTTAGTGAAATCATCCAAAATAGGCTGAATTAAGAATGGTTGACGAAACGAGTAAATATTTACTACATCTGCAGCAAATGTAGGCGCGCTTAATAATGCGCTAAGTAATACTAAGGCTGTTTTTTTCATTTTATAGCACCTAAATAATAACAATTATCAAAATATTTTACCTAGAATTAGGGCAAAGTGCACCCGTTTAAACTTATATTTCAATCAACATAGCTGCCATTTAGGAATTTGCATGTAAGACATATCTCACCCACATGGCAGTTATTGAGTAAAAAGCACCAGCAAACACTGCATAAAAAAACCTAACTAACTGAAATTTAATGAAATATATTAAATGACAATAAAATAACCAGCAGATTAAGTAAGATTTTGACCTACTCAGCTTTGCCTATTTCTCTATAATTACTTACATCAACTAAGCAAGAAGCTTAATGAGTAGATGGATAAGGAAGCATTACTCATAATACCGCGGAATAAGGTTCATTAGGAGAATAAGGAATCAAGGACAGGCTCAGGAAGAGTAACGCAATGGAGTGACAACCTACGGACAGCATCAGGATGATGTGGAATGGCATAACAACAGGATGTTGTTATACAGGAAGTTCAAAAAGTGGAATAAAGGACAGGCCGTTAGGGCATCGCAACGGATTTGCAAATAAAGGGATAGTGTCGGGATGGCATGTAAGGGAATGGTAAAGTGATTACCAGCAAGGATGTAAAGGACTAACAAGGAAACAAGGCGGGATTGCCTTATATTACACAGAACCAATAAGTAAAGTGTAATCGCATGGATTGGCAAAGTTTAGGGAGTTGATTAGATTCAATTGCAGGATGCAAAAAATTAAGAAGATTCCGCAAGCGCGACTAGAGATAGTACGCGCTTTTCTTTTGCCTACAATTTAGTAAAGAGTTATTGCTCTGGGCGTCCCTTATTTCGCTTACCAAGCAGGTAAGCATCTCTAAACTTAATAAAATGTTGCTCAAGCTTTTGAGTTGCATCTTCTTCACCAGCAAGAGCAAGAACCATAATAGCCACCTCAGCAGTACCTAGTTGATGCTCATGCGGGGCAACACGCAATCGATAATCCGAAAGCTTTTCAGGTGTAATTGAAAGCACAGGAAAATTATCTAGATAAGGGCTTTTACGGATCATTTTCTTAGCTTCGCGCCAAGTACCATCTAAAAAGATAAACAATGGACGTTTACCTTCAACAGGGGTTACTTCGGTGATCACCCGCTCTTCGTCGTCTACATCGCTAGCAGGAAAAATAACCATTGGCTGATACTGGGGATCTGCCAATAAGCTTAATAAGGCTTCATCTGGATTTGTTCTATCCCATTTAAAGGCATGGTTATCTGGCACGATTTCAGCAATTAAACGGCCAGTATTTGACGGCTTAAAACTCTCATTATGGTACATAAGTAAACAAACCGCGGCATCACACTTTGCCTGTTCAACACCATCACAAATACAATAGTGTTCGGCTAATAAACATCGCTCACAACGCGTTAACTTTGCTCCTCGCGCTTTAAATTCACGACGAGACTCAGTCATTTGCTGAGCACGAAGCTTTAACACGGAATTTTTTGAGATAGTAGCCACTGTATTTACCAGATAATTAAACGGCGCGTATTGTAGCTAAAAATAAGGGGAATAGATATCTGCAAGCCCAAAGAGCAAGCTATTTCTAAAAAATGAAGAGAAGTAGTGTTATAAAAAATGCAACAAGGGTTAGCTTCCAAAAAACGGCTATTAAATCGCTATTTTTATTACGTAAATCATCTCTGTGGGACTTCTTCAAAAACACGACCTGTAAATCTGATAAGCCTTTACAGTGCGGACACTCTGGCTCAAGATAATTTACTTCTAAGCCACATCGTGAACAAGGCTTACTGCGAATTAAACCAAAGCGAAACATTTGTTTGTCCTTTTCTTAAAACTCCATAGCTGAATTTACTGTATCTTAACTACTTTTCTAAAACCAGCTCTGGCATTGTGTATGCGCTCATACTCCTTTAAAATAGCGCCCTTGCATATCATCGAGGCTGGCTGTGTTACTCAATTATAATCCCCCAATGACACCTTATTTAAGTATTGTTTATCAAGACGATGACTTACTTATTGTGAATAAACCAAGTGGTTTACTTACTGTGCCGGGAAAAGACCCAAAACACGCCGACTGCCTTATTGCTCGCATTAATCGCGTTTTCCCAACGGCAAAAATTGTTCACCGCCTTGATATGGCGACCTCTGGCATTATTTGTTTAGCTATGCATAAAGAAGCGCATCGTAATTTAAGCATTCAGTTTCAAGATAGAAAAACCGCGAAACGCTACATTGCTTGTGTATTTGGTAAGCTTGAGCAAGAAACTGGTTCTGTAGATTTACCACTTATTTGTGATTGGCCGAACCGCCCAAAGCAAATGGTTGATCACGACAATGGCAAACCGTCATTAACCCACTTTAAAGTGCTAGAGCATGAACAGAATGCAACTCGTGTCGAGCTGACTCCTATTACTGGGCGTTCTCACCAACTACGTGTGCACATGCTGTCATTAGGTCACCCTATTTTAGGCGATAAGTTGTATGCTCACCCCGAGGCATTCGCCATGTCTCCCCGCTTACAACTGCATGCCGAAATGCTTACCTTAGCTCACCCTGCAAGCGGTAAAACACTGATTTTTGAAGCCGCTCCTGAGTTTTAAGACAATTCGCTAAATATTTAATAAAGACTGCCGATAGTTAATTAATCACTGATTTAATTAAAGACTCAGGTAATATCGGCATGAATTTAAAACCCGCACATCGCTTAGCTTACGCAGCCTGTTTTGCGTTGATGGGCAATGTGAATGCTGCCGATTTTATTAAACCCACCCCTTGGTCAAGCTTGGTCACTAACGATATTCAACGCTTTTTACCAAGTGATGAAGTACGTACTCTGCTTGCCGGTGAAGATGAGTTCATTAGTTTATACCGTCAATCGATGGCAGCCAGTCAACGCGGAATTGTGCTCATTATTCCTGATTGGCAGCATCTACCCACTAATAATGCTGGTATTAACTTTTTGCGCAAGCAGTTAAACGAAATTGGCTATGCAACCCTTGCCATGACCATGCCTGACATTGATTGGCATCCTGCTGATATGGCAACGCCCGAGTCACCTGAAAGCTCTGAAGCTGAGTCAACAACACAAAGTAGTCAACAAGGCGATGAGCAATCAACTCCTGCTCCACCAGCCGAAACGCAACAAGCGCCGCATTTTGTTACGGGTGAACCTAATATTAGTGAAGCCGTGCTTGATGATTACAAATTAAAGCTAATTGCCAGATTCAATGCCTTGTATAACAGTGCAATGGATGAAGGCGGCAATATTATTGTGGTAGCACAAGGTGCCAGTGCGGGGCTCTTGATTGAACATTATGCGAGCTTTCCAAATAACGAACTAAACGCTTTTATTAGCCTAGGTAGTTATTTACCTAACAGTGTTCGTAACCAGCATCTCAATGCGACGCTTTCGACTATCAGCCCACCGTTACTGGATATTTTTTATAGTGAGGGTAACCCTGACACGCTGCAAAGTGTTAAAGACAGAAAACGTTGGGTAAGAAAACACGCAAAATATGACTACCGACAAAGAGAGTTATTTGGTGTGCCTTCAGAGCCTGAGCAGCACCAGCGGCTGCTCAAAGAAGTCGACGGATTTTTACGCCGCCTTTTTTAAATACTCATAAGCCGCTTGAATATCTTGGCTTTTCTTTACCGCAACTTCCATCATATGTTTTGGTAAACCTTGCGATACCAGCTTATCGGGGTGATGCTGAGCCATGAGCTTTCGATAAGCAACTTTAATATCTCTCGCTGAAGCATCATTGTTTAAGCCTAAAAGAGCCAACGCTTGGGCGCGATTCATACCATTATTCGGTGGCACACTGTGCCCTCTTTGTTCACTATGACTGCTGCGATTTTGCTGACTTTGTTGACGCTGCTGTTCATAAAAACGCTGTTGTTGCTGACGAAATGCAAATTCGGCTTGGTAGCGTTTTAATAAAATTGCAAACTGAGTACGTGAAATACCTAACTGCTTACTCACCTCTTGCAAAAGCTGCTTTTCTTGCTCTGCAAGGTGACCATCAGAAAAGGCCATTTGAATTTGTATTTCGAGGAACAGTTGCAATAAATCATGGCGTCGAGCAAAGCGCTCTTTAAAGTCATGAACGGTTTCTTTTAATGAAAAGTCGCTTTCTTTACCACTACGAAAGGCATCTTGTGCTTCTCTTCGCTCATCACCCGATAAACCCATTTCGTCCATAAACAAACTTGCAGCACGGATATGCGTTTCACTAACGCGACCATTCGATTTGGCGATATGCCCCATCACTGCAAAGCAGCTAGAAAAGAAAAGTGCTTGGCGCTCGTTAATATCATCGCCTTTAAACAAACCAGAAAAACCACCTGCTTTATCAAAGTCTTGTTTTAAGCTGCGATCGAACATATGGCCTAGGTATAGGCCCAGTAAGGCTCCTATAAATTTGCCAAACATAAAACCAAAACAAAAACCGAGTACTTTTCCCCACATAATTTGGCAAACCTCTGTTGTTATTACAAAGCGAAACGTTGATTGATTTCGTCGAGTCTGGCAGGTGTGCCAATGTCATCCCATTGCCCCAAATAAAGCTCAGTCGAAACCTGGTACTCACTGAGCTTTTCGCGCAAGATTGGCCCAAGCGGGCGAATACCTGTGCTGAGACCTTTAAAGAAATCAGCATGATAACGACTTATACCGGAAAAAGTATACTTTTGACTATCTGGGCTTAGGTGACTCAGTGCAAAATCACCATCAGGGTTATGCGCAGGATTTTCAACAAGGACAATATGCGCCTCACCGGCTTGCAGGTGCAACTGCATTAACGAAGTCACATCGTAATCAGTAAACACATCACCATTGATGACAATAAATTGTTCGCCCAATAACGGCAATGCTTGAATGATCCCCCCGGCGGTTTCAAGCCCCCCAGCCTGCTCTTGGCTGTAAGTGATCGATACACCAAACTGCGAACCATCACCGAAATACTCTGTTATTTTGTCGCCCTGCCAGGCAAGGTTAATAACAATATCGGTAACCCCGGCTTGACGTAAGTTATTAATATGATGCTCTAATAGTGGCTTGCCGTTAATCTTTAGCATCGGCTTTGGTTGCGTTTCGGTTAGCGGCATCATGCGTTTACCACGCCCCGCCGCTAGGATCATTGCTTTCATTTGGACTCTTTCGTTAAACGCTGCTTAGTCTGTGGAATAATTATCTGCTCTATCCACTGACCAAGGGCTGTTAACTCTGGGTATTCTTTACTGACATTACTGATGTATGTAAGGGTTGGCAGTACATTATTCAAATAGCCAGACTTACCGTCACGTAATTTTAAGCGGCAAAATATGCCCGCAGCTTTTAAATGACGCTGCACGCCGGTTAAGTCAAACCAACGTTTAAACATCGCAAATGAGGTGTCTTGCAATAGCTGCTGCTCGCTAAATTCGTCATAAGCGTAATGTAAAAGGTAGTCGAGCTCTTGTTCTGGTAGCTTGAAATAGCAATCTCTTAATAACGAAACAAGGTCATAACACACCGGCCCTTGTACGGCATCTTGATAATCGATGATTGCCCATTGCTGCCCTGTGCGCATAATATTGCGACTATGGAAGTCTCGGTGCACCGTAACAATTGGTTGTTCAAGGGCATTGTTAACTAATAACTCACAAGCCTGTTGCCACATTTGCTGTTCATCAGCAGAGAGTTGCTCAGCGATAAAGTTATCGACTAACCAATCTCTAAAAATACTTAGCTCAAACTGTAAAAACTCGCCATCAAATACTTTCATATATTGGGCAGGCGGGATTTGCGCCCACTGTGCACTTAACTTTATTAGATGTTTGTAGTGTAAAGTGCGGTCTTTGTCGCCCAGTAAATCAGCCAAATGAGTATTGCCTAAATCACTCAGCAAGAAGAAGCCTTGTTTTTCATCAGCCTGAAGAATTTTTGGTAATTTAAACCCATGCTGAGAAAATACTTTGTTGAGTTCTATATAAGGTGTGTTATCCAGTTTGTCTGGATCTGAGTCCATGACAATATAGCTTTGATCACCTGTATTTACGCGGAAATACCGGCGAAAACTCGCATCCCCAGTGATGGCGGCTAATTGATATTCATCCTCTTTAAAGTGAGGATTTAAAAACTGCTGTAAACTTTTATAACGATTCATTTAGTAAGATATCTATTTTTCACTAAGTCAATTACTGTATTTGCCATTGTTTTCCTTTATTATGTCTAGCTTATATCCAACCAAAGAGCATTAAGGTCATTAAATGAGCAAAACCTGGGGCATAATGATGCTAAGCGTACTTAGCGCACCATCGTTCGCCGAAACTGAACTGACACACAATTTTTGTGGCACTTCAATGCAAACCAGAGCTTGGCAACCGCTCCCTGGCCTTGAACTTAATATGATCGATATCAAATCCGATGATATTGAACTATTGGGTACCCAAAGCGCAGAATTTACCGGTAATGTAGATATTAACACCCTAACGATGAATTTGTCCGCACAAAGTGCACTGATTGACAAACAACGTGGGTTACTTAATGCAACCGGTCCTATCGTTTATCGCGATAAAGTAAGCCAAATTAATAGCTCTGGACTCAATGCAGATTTAAACAATTCTGAATTGAGCTTGCTAGGCGCAGACTATAAGTTTACTGATCAACTTGGTCATGGCGGCGCAGAAAAACTAACAGTTAATGAGTCTGGCCTAAACCTGATGAACGCAAGCTTTACTACCTGTCCGGGTGAAACACCTGTGTGGGCCATCGAAGCTGACGAAATCGACTTATCAAGAGAAGAAGGTTGGGGCGAAACACATAATACTGTGCTTAGAGTGTTTGATACCCCAGTACTTTATGTTCCTTATTTTACTTTCCCATTAGATGACCGTCGTAAGTCAGGTTTACTAACACCTAACTTCTCGAGCTCAGGCCGCTATGGTATCGAAACCATTACTCCTTATTACTGGAATATTGCACCAAATTACGACGCGACTATAACACCGCGCTATATGTCTAAACGCGGTTTACAAATGATTGGGGAGTTTCGTTACTTATCTGAGCAAAATAATGGCTTAGTTGCTGTTGAGTACCTAGACAAAGATGACGAAGAGCCAAATGTAGACTCTCGTTACCTGTTCCACTGGCAACAGCAAAGTTATTTAGGTGAAAACTGGCGTGCTAATATCGACATAACAAACGTCAGTGATGATAACTACTTAACCGATTTAAACTCTGGTTATGCGACTCGCACCGATACTCAGTTGTACCGCACCGGTTCTCTAACCCACTTAGGTGACACTTGGCGCACCAATATCAAGTTGCAAAGTTTTGAAGTACTTGGTGATCACCGTGAATCATATGCGGCGCTGCCACAAATTAGTTTTTCGCAAACTGATGCATATGATTTTTATGGCATTGATTTAACCCTTGATGGTGAGCTCAGTTATTTCACTAATGATAAAGCTGTAATTGATGAAGCAAGCCGTGTTCATATAGAGCCTAAAGCAAGTTTTGGTTACCAAGAATACGCATGGTCATTTTTATCTGAGTTCAGCTTATTACATACCGAATACAACCAACATGGTGATTTAGCTGGTACCGAGTTTGATGAAAATGTCACTCGAACCCTACCTAAAGTGCGTTTATACAGCCAATTAAATTTTGAGCGTGATACTGCATTTTTCTTTAAAGACGGTATTCAAACTCTTGAACCACAAATTCAGTACTTATATACGCCAAATAAAGACCAATCAAATATTGGCCTTTACGATACAGCAAAATTACAAGACGATTTCTTTGGCTTATTTAGAGATCGCCGTTTTTCAAGTATCGACCGGATAGCAACCGCAAACCAATTTACGTTAGGTGCAACAACACGCTTATTTAGTAGTGAAAATGAAGAAGTATTTAACTTCAGTGCCGGACAAATTTTTTATTTAAGTAATGATGCCAAGCCTACATCACAAGGTATCGACTCCGACACTAACTACAATGCCTTGTTTGCAGCGCAAACCATGTTACATTGGCACCGTCGTTGGTATTTATCAGGTGGTATCCAGTACGACACTGATGGTAAAGAAATTATTCAGTCAAATATCACCTTAGATTATAAAGGTGACGATAAACAGCTCGTGCAATTGAACCATCGCTATGCAAATGATGTCTCAGGCAATACAATCGAGCAAGTTGGTCTATTTACCAGCATTCCGCTATCAGAAGATTGGCAGTTTGTTGGCAGCTACCACCGTGATTTAGAGAGCGGGCGTAGTATTGAGGTTTTCAGCGGTCTTCAGTATGAATCATGCTGTTGGGCGTTTCAAATCACAGGCCGTCGTCAAATCGAAACTGATTTGAACCAGGCGATTGGTCAAGAGCAAGCAACCTTTGACACAAGTATTGGTTTCAATATTGTTTTAAAAGGGCTTGGAAGCAAAAGCCGTTATGATGCACAAAAATTATTACAACAAGGTATTTTTGGCTATCGTAGACCGTATTTTCTTAATAACTAGTACCGCAGTACTATTAGCAAGAGTATTAGAAAAAGTATGAATTTAAAAAAATTATTTGCATCAGCATTATTAACAGTTGGCCTATGCCAAAACGTTTTCGCAAAACCAGTTGAAATTGACAAAGTGGTGGGCGTTGTTAACCAAGGTGTTATCTTACAAAGTGAAGTAGACACCATTGTTAATCGCGTAAAGACTCAGGCTGCAGAGCAAGGTCAAGAATTACCTTCTGATGATACACTGCGAATTCAAGCCATTGAGCGTTTAGTTAGCCAAGAACTAATGATGCAACTTGCTGAGCGTATGGGTCTTGAGATTTCAGACTCGCAATTAGACCAAACTTTAGAAAATATGGCGCGTGAGCAAGGTGGCAGTATTGCTGACTTACGTCGGACAATTGAAGCGGCTGGAGACAGCTACCCTGCATATCGCGAAGAAATCCGTAAAGAGATCACCACGCAACAAGTAACTCGTATGAACGTGGATCGCCGTATTTATATCAGTACGCAAGAAATTGATAACCTGTTAAAAATCATGGAAACACAAGGTAAAAATGCCGAAGAATATGACATTGGCCATATCTTGATTGATATTCCTAGTGATGCTACTGCGGATGAAATTGCGAGCGCTAAAACGCGAGCTGAGAAAGTTATTGAGTTTTTAAAAGAAGGCAAAGAGTTCAAGCGTATTGCTATTTCATCTTCAAGCGGCTCAAAGGCACTTGAGGGTGGTCAGCTTGGTTGGATGAGCATCAACGAAATGCCATCGCTATTCGCAGAAGCCGTAAAAGGTCATAAAAAAGATGACATTGTTGGTCCGCTTCGTTCAGGTGCTGGTTTCCACATCATCAAAGTGCAAGATGTTCGTGGTCGTCAAGTTGTTGAAACAACAGAAGTTCGTTCACGCCATATCTTAGTTAAACCATCAATTATTTTAAGCGAAGAAAAAGCGCGTGACATGCTTAAAGGCTTTGCAAAAGATCTTCGTGATGGTAAAGCTGACTTTGCAGAACTTGCTAAAGAGTACTCTGAAGATCCAGGTTCAGCACTAAAAGGTGGTGAATACGACTGGACTGACCCAAGCACCTATGTACCAGAGTTTAAAAATACCCTGCTTTCTCTAGATAAAAATGAAATCAGTGAGCCATTCAGAACTCAGTTTGGTTGGCACATTGTACAGCTACTTGATAAGCGTGTAGCAGATAAAACAGAGCAAGCTAAACGTAACCGCGCTCACCAACTACTGTTTAATCGTAAATTTAAAGAAGAAAGTTTCAACTGGCAGCAAGAAATGCGTGAGCAAGCACACGTTGATATTTTCCCAACAGAATAATAATTATGACCATTAGAATTGCAATTACCCCAGGTGAGCCAGCTGGTATTGGCCCTGATTTACTTATCAAGTTAGCGCAGCACCAGTGGGATGCCCAACTGGTGGTGATTGCTGATGGCGCGTTATTAAAACAGCGCGCTAAGTTGCTTGGTTTAGATATCAATTTAATTGACTTCGATGATAGCCAAGCACCAAGCATTGCCCCTGCAGGCAGCGTTTACTTACACCAAGTAGATTTAGGCACAGACGTTGAAGTGGGCGTACTTAATGACGCTAACGGTCAATATGTGTTGGATACACTGCGCATTGCCAGTGAAAAAAATATGGATGGTACTTTTGCTGCTGTTGTTACAGGCCCTGTTCATAAAGGGATTATCAACAAAGCGGGGATTTCGTTCAGCGGTCACACAGAGTATTTTGCACAGCAATCAAATACTGCTGATGTGGTGATGTTGTTAGCAACTGAAGGCTTGCGTGTGGCACTTGTTACGACCCATATACCGCTTGCTTATGTATCGCGCGCAATCACCGTTGAGCGTTTAAGCAAAGTAGCCACAATATTAAATCATGACTTACAAACAAAGTTTGGCATTGAAAAGCCACGCATTCTCGTATGTGGCTTAAACCCACATGCCGGCGAAGATGGTCATTTAGGCACTGAAGAAATTGACACTATAACGCCAACTCTTGAGCTATTAAATAACCAAGGTATGAACTTAATTGGCCCATTGCCTGCTGATACCCTATTCCAAGATAAATATCTTTCGCAAGCAGATGCAGTGCTTGCAATGTATCACGATCAGGGATTACCTGTGCTAAAATACAAAGGTTTCGGCAATTCGGTCAACATCACTCTTGGCCTGCCATTTATTCGCACCTCAGTAGATCACGGCACGGCTCTCGATTTAGCCGGCACAGGTACTGCTGATGTAGGTAGTTTTGAATTAGCGATCCGCGAAGCAATTAAGCTCGCCCATGAAAAAGCACAGAATCAATGACAGATAAAGTACATTTAGGACACCGCGCTCGTAAGCGTTTTGGTCAAAACTTTTTAAACGATGACATGATCATCGACAAAATCGTCACGGCCATTGATCCTAAACCTGAAGATAATTTAGTAGAAATCGGCCCGGGTCTTGGTGCTATCACTGAGCCAGTCGCTGATTTAAGTGGCCACCTAACGGTTGTTGAGTTAGATAAAGACTTAGCAGAACGTTTAACGAGCCACCCATTTTTAGGGCCAAAGTTAACAGTGCATCAAGGCGATGCAATGAAGTTCGACTTTAGCTCTTTGATAAAGTCAGACGAAAAATTAAAGATTTTTGGTAACTTACCTTACAATGTTTCGACCCCGCTGTTATTCCATTTATTTGAATTTGCAGACAATGTTGAGCATATGCACTTTATGCTGCAAAAAGAAGTGGTTAAACGTATGGTCGCAGGCCCAGGCAGCAAAGCTTTTGGCCGCTTGAGTGTAATGACACAATATTACTGTCACGCAATGCCAGTGATTGATGTGCCACCAGAGTGCTTTAAGCCAGCCCCTAAGGTCGATTCAGCAGTAATTCGTTTGATCCCTAAAAAGCCTGAACAGCGTTCAGCTAAAAGTACAAAACTTCTTAACACAGTATGCTTAGAAGCCTTTAATCAGCGCCGTAAGACTCTGCGTAATAGTTTATCTAACTTACTTACAGCTGAAGAACTAACAAGCATCGGCATTGATATCACGCTGCGTGCTGAAAGCCTGTCTTTACAACAATTTATTGATATAGCTAATTGGATTTATGACAACAAGCAGTAATCTAGGTTCTCCAATTAAGGTGTCGGTTGAGACCTTCTACGTAGAAGGTCAATCAGAGCCTGAACAAGATAAATACGTTTTTGCTTATTCTATCACCATTAAAAACCACAGTTTATGCAGTGCTAAGCTTTTGAGCCGTTATTGGTTAATTACTGATGCTAACGGTAAAGAAGTGGAAGTACAAGGTGAAGGTGTTGTTGGTGAAACCCCAACCATTGCCCCAGGTGAAAGCTACAAATACACCAGTGGCGCTGTGCTTGATACCCCAGTTGGGACAATGCAAGGTCATTACACCATGCGTAACGAATTTGGGACTGAATTCGAAGCGCCAATCGAGGTGTTTCGTTTAGCTCGCCCAAACATATTGCACTAAATAACGATGGCTGATTATGCAATTGGTGATTTACAGGGGTGTTATAGTGAATTTGATGCGTTATTGAAACGGGTCAACTTCAACCCAAGCCAAGATCACCTTTACTTAGTCGGCGATATAGTCGCTCGAGGTCCTGACTCACTCGCCTGTCTCGAGCGTCTTCATACTATGCAAGGCAGTGTAACTATTACCCTTGGTAATCATGATTTACACCTTATCGCTTGTCATTATCTAAATAAACCTGCAAACCCCAAAGATAAGCTGGCCGATGTTTTTAATAGTCCAAAACGCGCTGAATATATTCATTTTTTACAGCAACAGCCATTAGCTATTTGGCTTGAACGCTATAACATGCTGATAAGTCATGCTGGCCTAAATCCTAGCTGGTCAATAAAAAAAGCATTGAAACGTGCTAGTTTTGCCCAACAATGCTATCAAGGAGCTGATGCAACTCATTACTTCGCCAATATGTACGATCCCCATCCGTTACAGTGGCAATCGAATTTAAGTAGTGAAGCTAAATTTCGCTATATTGTTAATTATTTCACTCGGATGCGGTTCGTAAACCTTACAGGTGAACTCGATTTTGCAAACAAAACCAGTATTAGTGAAGACAGCTCAATAATACCTTGGTTCGATCACCCTGATATTTCTAAGTTAAAACAGCATATTGCATTTGGCCACTGGGCTGCTTTAGAAGGTAAAGTCAAACAAGAAAACATCCACGCACTTGATACAGGCTGTGTTTGGGGTGGCGCAATGACCCTAATGGAACTCAACACAAAAGACTATTTCGTCGAAAAATCCCACTCTTTTATCTAAATAAACTGAAAAATAGCTGAACATCTGTTAGATTTATAACAATTAAAATAAATTTAATTTAAAGCTAATTAAATTTAAATACTTAACTAATTGGCAACCTTGCCGATAAGTGTTGATTAGTACTATTTTCTGGAATTGCATATGAACTTGACCGTTAGACAGCGCATTTGGGGTGGCTTTATTGTTATTACGTTACTCCTGCTTTTTATTGGTGGTAACTCGTTGGTAAAAATTACCAACATAGATCAATCAACACAGCGAGTTAACCAGCTTTCGCTACCAGCTCTCGATAAGAGTTATGAGTTACAGGTTGAATTTATTTTAATGAGTAAGTCAGCTCAGGCAAGTTTTTATACTAGTGCGCAAGATGAACTGGCGACATTAAGAAAAAATTTCAACCAACAAAAAAAACGATATGATAATTCCTACCAAGAGCTTCAACAAATTGTTAGCAACGATCCAAAGCTAAAACAAAGCAGCCAACAAGTTGAGCAAACTTATAAGCGCTTTGTTAAGTCTGTCGACAACCTGTTTGCAGATAAACAAACCCAACTTGAGCTAAATAAAACACTACGCACCCAGCTTGAAAACATCGAAATCAGTGCTGAAGATGCAAATTCAGTGGTGCTTGATATTATTGATATAGATGGACTTGAAGAAAACCATTCACGTGCTTATCAAGCCGCCAATAACATGGAAAACAACTTCCAATCAGTCGTCACTAACAGCACTGATATGCTAACGGTGAAAACTCTCAACACATTAGACATCGTAAAAAATGAACAGGTTTATTACTTAGAAGAAGTTGAGCGTAGTTTAGGGCTCATTCGCCCAGCAATTATTGATAATAACGCCGGTTTGTATAATGATTTAAACGGCTACTTTGAAACGCTTTCAGATAATGTTCGTGGTAATAACAGTTTATCTGCAAATAAAAAACGTTTAATTGATGCAATTGCTAAAACAGAAGCTGAATTAGCAAACGCAGAAAACTCTACTAGTGAAGCATTAAAGCAATTAAAAGAACTAGTTGACCAAGCTACAGTGCTGGCTTTTGACTTGCAGCAAGATGTCAGCGGTAATGTCTCAACAGCAACTATTTGGACTTGGGTTGCCATGGTGATTGCTACTTTAATTGCTATCATCGTTGCTGCTGTGACTGTTAATCGTATAACCAAGCCCCTTTCTGAAGTAAACCGTATCCTTGATATTGTGGCAAGCGGTGACATGACACAGCGCCTAGACGACTCAGCTAAAGACGAATTCGGTGAACTATCACGTAGCTGTAATACGCTAATTGAAAGTTTGCGTACGCTTATCCAAGGTATAATCTCTCGCTCTACACAGCTAGCTGCTGCTTCTGAAGAGACATCGGCAATCACTGAAGAATCTAGCCAAGCTATACGTAATCAACAAGCACAGGTTGAACAAGCGGCAACGGCAACAACTGAGATGAGCAGTACATCACAAGCGGTAAGTAGCAGTGCTCAACAAGCTCTTAGTGAAATAAAGAACGCTGACAAAGAAGCAGATCGTGTCAAAGGCATTTCATCACAAAATAAAGCAACCATTGAGCAACTAGCTCGTGAAGTCGATGATGCATCGCAAGTTATCAACCAGCTTCATAAAGACAGCGCTTCAATCGGTGGCATTTTAGATGTTATTCGTGGCATTGCTGAGCAAACCAACCTACTTGCGCTTAATGCAGCCATTGAAGCAGCCCGTGCCGGTGAACAAGGCCGAGGCTTTGCCGTAGTTGCTGATGAAGTACGCTCTCTAGCAAGCAAGACTCAAGAGTCGACCCAAGAGATCCAAGCAATGATTGAATCGCTTCAGGTTGGCGCTGAGGCTGCTGTATCGGCTATGTCGAAAGGTAAGCAACAAGCTGAGTCGTGTGTTGAGCAATCAGACCTTGCAAACACGGCCCTTGATTCAATCACTGCTGCCGTTGCACAGGCTCATAATGTAAGTGAAGAGATTTCAACAGCCGCTCACGAACAACAGCAAGTATCTCAAGAGATCAGTGAACGTTTAGAGTCGATTGTAGCAATCGCAGAGCAAACAGCTGAAGGTGCAAACCAAACTAATATCTCAAGCTCTGAAGTAGCAAAACTGGCTGAAGAACTGCGTTTATCGGTAGATGCGTTTAAAGTATAGTAAGCTACAAGCTAATGAAGAATAGAAGCCGTGTTTGTGAAAGCAAACGCGGTTTTTTTGTAGTAATTCTTAACGAAGCTAACAGCTGGCTTTTGATTCAGTCTTATTGCGAATAACTAAAATGTGCTGATGGTTGAAAACAAAAAACCCAGCCGGAGCTGGGTTTTTAAAATGATTAGTCAAAAGAACTTACTTCTTTTTAACTGCTTTTTTGTTTGGAAGGTCAGTGATTGAACCTTCGAAGATTTCAGCAGCTAGACCGATTGATTCGTTTAACGTTGGATGAGCGTGAATAGTTAACGCTAGGTCTTCACCGTCTGCGCCCATTTCAACTGCTAAGCCGATTTCACCTAGCATTTCACCTGCGTTGATACCAACCATAGCACCACCGATAACACGACCTGAGTCTTTATCGAAGATTAGCTTAGTTTGACCTTCAGTACGTGCTGAAGCGATTGCACGACCAGAAGCAGCCCAAGGGAATACAGCAGTTTCGATGCTTAAGCCTTGCTCTTTAGCTTCTTTCTCAGTTACACCAACCCATGCGATTTCTGGATCTGTGTATGCGATTGAAGGAATACACTTAGGATCGAAGTAGTGTTTCTGACCAGAGATAACTTCTGCAGCAACGTGTGCTTCGTGTACCGCTTTGTGTGCAAGCATAGGCTGACCAACGATATCACCGATAGCGAAGATGTGATCAACGTTTGTTTTAAGTTGCTTATCAACATTGATAAAGCCACGCTCATCAACATTAACACCCGCTTTGTCAGCATCAAGCAATTTACCGTTAGGTGTACGCCCTACTGCAACAAGTACTTTGTCGTAACGTACTGCGTCAGCTGGTGCATTTTTACCTTCGAATGAAACGTATAGACCGTCTTCTTTCGCTTCAACACCAACAACTTTAGTAGAAAGCATTACGTTGAACTTGTTCTTAACGTATTTTTGGTAGATCTTGATAACGTCTTTATCAGCTGCTGGTACTAATTGATCAGCAAACTCAACAACGTCGATTTCAGAACCTAGTGCACGGTATACAGTACCCATCTCAAGACCGATGATACCACCACCTAAAACAAGTAGTTTCTCAGGAACGTCTTTAAGCTCTAGCGCACCTGTTGAGTCAATTACACGGTCATCTTCAGGGATGAAAGGTAAGTTAACAGGTTGAGAACCTGCTGCAATAATAGCATTGTCAAACGTGATTGTTGTTGTACCGTCAGTACCTTCAACAGCAATGGTGTTGCTGCCAGTGAATTTACCGTAACCGTTAACCACTTTCACTTTACGCATTTTAGCCATGCCGTCTAGGCCGCCAGTTAATTGACCGATTACAGACTCTTTCCAAGAACGGATTTTGTCTAGATCGATTTCAGGCTTGCCAAAAGTAACGCCGTGAGATGACATTTCAGCAGCGTCATCGATCACTTTAGCTACGTGTAAAAGTGCTTTTGAAGGAATACAACCTACATTTAGACATACACCGCCTAATGTGTTGCGAGATTCTACCAGTGTAACTTCTAAGCCCAAGTCAGCAGCACGGAAAGCCGCAGAATAACCACCAGGACCACCGCCTAGTACAACAACTTGAGTTTTTAATTCGTTGCTCATGCTATTACCTTAAATGTTTGAACGGGACACTGCCCCTAAGTTTAACTGCCATGTTTCTGCAAGGCAGAAAGGGAGAGCAGATATCTATACCAAGATTGTTCTATAGCAAAGATTGTATCATTGCCAATGGTAAAAATCCCAGCAAAAAACAACTTGCTAGGATTTGATTCTTATAAACTGTGAAACGATTACATCACTAGTTGACGAATATCGCTCATGTAGCTTGCTAGCGTTACAGTAAAGCGTGCTGCTAGTGCACCGTCAATAACCCTATGGTCGTATGACATTGATAATGGAACCATTAATTTAGGTTCAAACTCTTTGCCATTCCACTTAGGTTTCATTTCTGACTTAGATACACCCAAGATAGCAACTTCTGGCGCATTCACAATTGGTGTGAACGCTGTACCACCGATACCACCAAGGCTTGAGATTGTGAAACAACCGCCTTGCATATCAGATGACGTTAGCTTGCCGTCACGTGCTTTCTTAGAAATATCCATTAACTCACGAGAAAGTTCAATGATGCCTTTCTTATCAACATCTTTGAACACTGGAACAACTAAGCCATTTGGCGTATCAACTGCAACACCAATGTTGATGTATTTCTTCAAGATTAAGCTTTCGCCGTCTTCAGACAGTGAAGAGTTAAACGTTGGGAATTCAGCCAATGCTTTCGCCGCTGCTTTCATCACAAATACAAGTGGTGTGATTTTAACACCCAGCTTTTTCTTCTCTGCAAGGGCATTTTGCTCTTTACGGAATGCTTCAAGGCTGGTGATATCAGCTTCGTCAAACTGTGTAACATGCGGGATTTGCACCCAGTTACGATGTAAGTTAGCACCTGATAGCTTCTGGATACGAGAAAGTTTCTTCTCTTCAATTTCACCAAACTTAGCAAAATCAACCTTAGGCCAAGGGATAAGACCTAACTCACCGCCACCGGCATTACCTTTACCTGCAGATAGCTGACCTGACTCAACTTTCTTCACAAGGTCTTTCACGTAGTTTTGTACGTCTTCTTTCACAACACGATTCTTACGACCCGTGCCTTTTACGTTCGCTAGGTTAATACCAAACTCACGTGCTAAACGACGTACCACAGGCGATGCATGTGCATACGCTTTGTTATCTGCAAAGCCTTCGTTGCTTGCAGGTGCTGATGCAGGCTTTTCAGCCGCAGGCGCTTTTGCTGCAGGCGCTGCTTCAGCTTTTGCAGGAGCAGGTGCCGCTGCAGCTGGTGCACTACCCGCTACTTCAAATACAAAGATAAGTGAGCCAGTTGATACTTTATCCCCAGCTGCTACTTTGATTTCTTTAACAGTACCGGCAAATGGTGCTGGTACTTCCATTGACGCTTTATCGCCTTCAACGTTTAAGATTGACTGATCTTCTTCAACCTTGTCGCCTACAGCAACCATCACTTCGGTTACTTCAACTTCATCACCACCGATATCAGGCACGTTAACTTCTTTAGTGCTTGATGCCGCTGCTGCCGGCGCTGCTTCAGCTGGTGCTGATTCTGCAGCAGGCGCTTCTGAACCGCTTGAAGCTGTTTCAAAAACGAAGATTAGAGAGCCCGTTTTCACTTTATCGCCAGTCGCGATTTTGATCTCTTTAACCGTACCCGCAATTGGAGCAGGTACTTCCATTGATGCTTTATCGCCTTCAACGCTTAATAAAGATTGCTCTTCTTCAACCGTGTCACCTACCGCAACCATGATTTCAGTTACTTCAACTTCATCATCGCCGATATCTGGCACAGTTACTTCCTGTGTAGCAGAAGCTGCAGGCGCAGCTGCTGGAGCTGGCGCTTCTTCTTTAGCCTCTGCAGGAGCCGCAGCTTGTTCTTCACCTTCGAAGATCATGATAAGTGAACCAGTAGTTACCGTATCACCTTCAGCTACTTTAATTTCTTTAACCGTACCTGCTTGTGCAGCAGGTACTTCCATTGATGCTTTGTCGCCTTCAACCGTTAATAACGATTGGTCAACCTCAACCTTATCACCAACGCTAACAAGGATTTCGGTTACTTCAACTTCATCGCCACCGATATCTGGTACATTAATTTCAATACTCATTGGAACCTCTTATGCGTATAGCGGGTTAACTTTGTTTGTGTCGATGTCGAATTTCTTGATTGCTTCAACAACCACTGACTTCTCAACTTCACCACGTTTAGCAAGCTCAGATAGTGTTGCAACCACAACATAACCAGCATTCACTTCGAAGTGACGACGTAAGTTTTCACGGCTATCAGAACGACCGTAACCATCAGTACCTAACACTTTGTAGTTGCTGCTTGGTACGAATGAACGAACTTGTTCTGCGTAGTTCTTCATGTAGTCTGTTGCTGCAACAGTCACGGCATCTGTTAATGCGTTCGTGATGTAAGCGGTCTTTTGCTCTGCTTCAGGGTTAAGCATGTTGAAACGCTCAGCGTCTTGACCATCACGCGTTAACTCATTGAATGACGTTACAGAGAATACATCTGAACCAATACCATACTCTTCGCTCAGGATTTGTGCCGCTTTACGCACTTCAATCATGATAGTACCTGAACCTAGTAACTGTACTTTCGCTTTATCGCCAGCCACAGTTTCAAGCTTGTAGATACCTTTACGAATACCTTCTTCAGCGCCTTCTGGCATTGCCGGTTGATGGTAGTTTTCGTTCATTAGCGTTAGGTAATAGAACACGTTTTCTTGATCTTCGCCGTACATGCGACGGATACCGTCTTGCATGATTACCGCTACTTCGTATGCGAATGTCGGATCATAAGAAATACAGTTAGGAACCGTGTTAGCAAGAATGTGGCTGTGACCATCTTCGTGCTGCAAACCTTCACCGTTTAGTGTAGTACGACCTGCCGTAGCACCTAGTAAGAAACCACGTGCTTGTTGGTCACCAGCCATCCACGCCATATCACCTACACGTTGGAAACCAAACATTGAGTAGTAGATGTAGAATGGGATCATTGGTAAATCGTTAGTGCTGTATGATGTTGCAGCAGCAACCCATGATGACATTGCACCTAACTCGTTGATACCTTCTTGTAGTACCTGACCTGATGTTGCTTCTTTATAGTAAGAAACAATGTCACGGTCTTGTGGTGTGTAGTTCTGGCCATGCGGGTTGTAAATACCGATTTGACGGAATAAACCTTCCATACCAAATGTACGCGCTTCATCAGCGATGATAGGAACGATGTTTTTACCAATGCCTTTGTCTTTTAGTAACACGTTAAGTGCACGTACAAAGCCCATTGTTGTAGAGATGTCACGTTTTTGCTCTTCAAGTAGTGGCTTGAACGCGTCAACTTCTGGCAATGTTAAGCTTTCAGTAAACTTAGGAATACGCTTAGGTGTGTAACCTTGAAGCGCTTCACGGCGAGCGTGAAGATACTTGTACTCTTCAGAACCCTCTTCAAGAGTAAGGTATGGTAAGTCTTTAATTTCTTCATCAGAAACTAAATCTTGTAGACCTAAACGTGAACGTAGGTGCTCAACGTGGGTCATGTCCATTTTCTTAACTTGGTGCGCGATGTTTTTACCTTCAGCCGCTTCACCCATGCCGTAACCTTTTACAGTTTTAGCTAGGATCACAGTCGGACGATCTTTGGTTTCTTCCGCTTTTTTGAATGCAGCGTAAAGTTTTGAAGGCTCATGACCACCACGCTTAAGCGCGAAGATTTCTTCATCAGTCATATCAGCAACAAGTGCTGCTGTTTCTGGGTAACGACCGAAGAAGTGCTCACGAACATATGCACCGTCTTTTGCTTTATATGTTTGGTAATCACCGTCAATCGTTTCGTTCATTAACTGCAGTAATTTACCTGATGTATCTTTAGCAAGTAGGATATCCCAACCACTACCCCATACAACTTTAATCACGTTCCAGCCTGCACCTTTGAATAGGCCTTCAAGCTCTTGAATGATCTTACCGTTACCCATTACTGGGCCATCTAAACGCTGTAGGTTACAGTTGATTAGGTAACATAGGTTATCTAGCTTCTCACGCGCAGCGAATGAGATTGCACCACGTGATTCTGGCTCATCCATTTCACCATCGCCTAAGAAAGCGTATACACGTTGGTTTTTAGTGTCTTTTAAGCCACGACCATCTAGGTATTTTAAGAAACGAGCTTGGTAGATTGAAGCAATTGGACCAAGACCCATAGATACCGTAGGGAACTGCCAGAATTCAGGCATTAACTTAGGGTGTGGGTATGAAGGAAGACCTTTACCATCAACTTCTTGACGGAAGTTATCAAGCTGCTCAGCAGTTAAACGACCTTCAACAAATGCACGTGCATAGATACCTGGAGAAATGTGACCTTGGTAATAAACTAAATCACCGCCATCAACATCGTTTGGTGCTTTGAAGAAGTGGTTAAAACATACTTCATAGAATGCAGCTGAAGACTGGTAAGACGCCATATGGCCGCCTAAGTCTAGATCTTTTTTCGACGCGCGTAATACGATCATGATCGCATTCCAACGAATGATTGAACGAATACGACGTTCAATGTTTACGTCACCTGGGTAAGCAGGTTCTTGATCTACCGGAATGGTATTAACGTAGTTAGTGGTTGTGCCAGTAGGCATATCAACACCGTCTAAACGGGCTTGCTCTAACACTTGCTCAAGTAAGAATTGAGCACGTTCAACACCTTCTTCACGCACAACAGACTCAAGGGCTTGTAACCACTCTTGTGTTTCTAGCGCGTCTACGTCAATTTTATTGACTTCAGACATATGGAGGTTTCCTTATGTTTAAAATACTAATTATTTTAATAAATCTTAAAATTAAGTAGTTAACTAAACTTAGCTAATCACTTGCTTAATGTTGTTTGGTGCGTCTTAAACTACGTTCAATCCGCGAATGCTCTTTGCCAGCCTCAAGTAAGGCTTCTTCGATAAAGGCTAAGTGAGCATTACTAGCAAGACGTGCTTGCTCTGGGTTTCCTTCAATAACCGCATCCATCAACAGTCGTCTATGTTCTGCGAGCTGTTGGCTGATCTGTGGTTTTTTTAACAGTACAGTTAAATTCTGTAATACATTTTGCTCTAGCAAGGCCTGCATACCACGTACTAAATGTAGCAGTACAACGTTATGAGACGCTTCTGCCACACTAAAATGGAATGCATTAATTGCTTTTGCTTTTTGCACAATGTCGTCATTAACGAGCGCAATGTTGTCAAAGCTTTGTTTTACTTTTTTGAAGTCATTCGTTGTGCCACGCATAGCTGCATAATATGCTGCGATTCCTTCAAGGGCATGACGAAATTCGAGTAAATCAAATTGTGACTCTGGATGCTTACTAATCAAATCAAAAAGCGGATCAGTGAGCCCCTCTTCAAGCTGATTTTTTACGAACGTTCCGCCACCTTGGCGACGCGTTACTAACCCCTTAGCTTCTAGCTTTTGAATCGCCTCACGCAGTGAAGGTCGCGATACTTCAAATTGTTTCGCTAATTCACGTTCCGGAGGCAGCTTTTCGCCTGGCGCTAACGACCCCTCAAGAATCATATTCTCAAGTTGTTGTAAAATTACATCAGATAATTTTGCTGCTTTAATCTTTAAAGACATTTATTAACGTCCGCATTGTTATGCGCTAACCCCATAAATATCGGGTATTTAGCCTTGTGCTTTGACCAAAAAGGTAAATTGGTCATACCAAATTTGTCGCATACGTTATCAAAAACCCGTATTTCTGTCAATTTCACTACGTTCAGCGCCTAGTTACACCCTAACGTAATTCGTCTAAAGATTAAACAGTATGGATTAAAGTGGCTTTTTCTGAAGGAAAAAACAATAAAAAATAAATGGTCAGACCAGATTGAGCGACAAAAGCTTTTAGAGGTCAGGTTTTAGATGTTAGTTGAATTGAGTAGCTTTGTAGCAGCGGGGTCATCCCACGACAAAAACCACAAAGACCAAAAATTTAAACGCGATATAAAATCGCGCCTACGCCAAACCACCAAATAAGGTAAGCGCTGCGATGATCACTAAAAAGAACAATACATTTCGTTTTACAAGCTTCATCATGCAAGTGGCTTCATAAGTACAACCAAAATGTTGTTGCTCTATTTGCTCAGCGGCAAGTGCGGTTTGCGTAACAACTTTACGGTTACTCACTGAAAAGTCGAGCACATACTTGAGCCAACAACTGGTGCCTTTATTAAAGTTACCAATCACTAAATAACCAAAACTAGCAACACGTGCTGGTAACCAATCGAGCCAAAACAGTAAGCTATGGATCAGTTTAAAACGCTTAGCGTACGCCACTTTATGGTCGTCTCTGACTTTGTCAGCAAAGGTTCGAACTAGCGCATAAAGAACCGCGCCAGGCACACCTAAAACCATAAACCAAAAAATGACTGCACAATAAAAGCGAAAATTTAACCAAGCTAGAGTTTGGCCAAAAGTCTCACCTTGAGGCTCATCTTCTGTTTTCTTTTGGCCCATTTGTAATGCATATAAGGTCGCCGCCTCTTGATCGTTACGTGTTAAGGCATTTAAGTAAGACTTATATAAAGCACGTTGTTTAGCACAGCCAAAACAAACTAGCAGTACAGCAACATTCACTGCCAGCTGCCAAATAATAAAATCAGAGAGTTGATAGACTAAACCTGCGGCAACGACAGGCAACATTAACCAAATCAAAAAGCCAATTGGCGAATTAAATAAGCCTTTTTCTGAGAGTTGTTTTTGCGAGTGTTTAAGATATCTATTGGCATAAAAACCGATTTGCCAATAATCTGCTCGAGCTCCTAAACGCTCAATCACCAAAGCAATAATTATTGAAATTAAGATCATGCCTTTACCTATATCCTTTAACTAAAACACTAAATCAAAATAGTATTGCCAATCAAAACTCGCACCAGGGTCAGTTTTTCTGCCCGGTGCAATATCACAATGGCCAACAATGCGCGAACGGTTTATCTCAGGATACTTTGCCATCAACGCCTTAGTCACTAAGTGTAATGCATTATATTGGGCTTGGGTATACGCTTTGGTGTCTGTACCTTCAAGCTCAATGCCCACGCTAAAATCATTACAGCGCTCTCTACCTTCAAACGTTGAGATACCGGCGTGCCAAGCTCGTTTCTCAAAAGGCACGTACTGAATAACTTCACCAGTACGACGAATAAAGCAATGTGCAGACACTCTTAAGCCTTTTAAATCAGCAAAGCTTTCATGCGCCGTACAATCAATTGTTCCCATAAATAAATCATCAACATAAGGCGTTGCGAACTGCCCTGCTGGCAATGAAATATTATGAATAACAAGTAATGATACCTCGCCTTCTGGGCGTTCATCGTAATGTGTACAGGGTCTTTGTAACACATTGTTTAATTGACCCAATTCATTTATATGCATATTAAAAACTAACGATGACAATAAAGTTAAATAGTGTAAAGGGTTAAAATCTCAGGGTCTAGTTGCTTTGATTCAATCACTTAAAGTAACAGTGGGGATACTTTACTGTAGCCAATCTTTGTCTTCTATTGAGGGGGTAAACATAGTAAAATTTCGCCAATTTATTAATAAACAATGAGCTTTCGACATGTCAGTCCCACACACATTAATTAGCCAACTGGTAAAACTTGCCCTTGATGAAGATTTAAATTACCAAAGCGCAAATGACGGTGATATTACCGCGCAACTAATTCCAGAAAACGAGCCAGCCAATGCCAAGGTAATTACCCGTGAAGACTGCGTATTTTGTGGTAAAGACATTATTTTAGAAGTTTTTAACCAAGTCGATCCTACAGTAAACGTTGAAGTACTTGTAAATGATGGCGACAAAGTAGCAGCCAATAGCACGCTCTTCACCGCATCAGGCTCAGCTCGCGCAATTTTAACTGCAGAGCGCACAGCCCTTAACTTTGTACAAACACTCTCAGGTACAGCAACAACAACAGCTCATTATGTAAAAGAGCTTGAGGGTACAACGACGCAGCTACTCGATACGCGTAAAACAATTCCTGGTTTACGTGCGCTACAAAAATACGCTGTAAAATGTGGTGGCGGTGCGAATCATCGTATCGGTTTGTTTGATGCGTTTTTAATTAAAGAAAACCACATCGCTGCCTGTGGCGGTATTGATAAAGCAGTAGCTCAAGCAAAAATCAATCACCCTACAAAACCAGTTGAGGTTGAGGTGGAGTCACTTGATGAGCTTGAGCAAGCAATCACAGCAGGTGCTGATATCATCATGCTTGATAACTTTACAGTCGAACAAATTCAACAAGCAGTCGTGCTGACAGACAAGCGAGCAAAGCTCGAAGTATCTGGCAACATGACACTCGAAACCTTAAAAACCTATTCGCAGGCTGGCGTTGACTTTATTTCAAGTGGCGCACTTACAAAAAATTTACAATCAATCGACCTTTCAATGCGTTTTAGTGCTTAAAAATAGCTAGCCACGTATTTAATGCTTACCTAATCCGTTGACAACGAAATAAAAAAAGCATTAAATACGTACAAAGCTTGTAATAGTAACAAAAAACAAACATTTATACGGCAAAATATCACTCTTTAGTATGTCTGCACCCTAGGCTCTTACGCACATTTTAGTTTCACTCTTCAAAGTATTAGCAAGGATGCCATATCAAACAGTGCAATAATTGAATTAGCTTGACCTGTCTCAAACTAAAGTAGGAAAGTTCTGAAAAAACCTCTAGCTAACAGGAAAATAGCTTTCAAAATCATTGAATAATGCTAAAGTTAATTAATGTTTTCAGAACATAGGAAGTTCTAAGAGTTTTATGTTATCAATCAAGCTTTATTAAAGAAGTTTTAATTAAAACTGTAAGATTTATCCTGTAAATTGAGCCTTGGTTTACAACGCTGAAGTTACAGCTAAACTTACAAAATCATCATATCCTTTAGGAGAGGAACAAATGACAAAACAAAACCAACAGGGTTTCACCCTAATTGAATTAATGATTGTAGTTGCAATCATCGGTATTCTTGCTGCAGTAGCTCTGCCTGCGTATCAAGATTATACAAAACGCGCACATGTTAGCGAAGGTATGAGTTTAGCGGCTGGAGCAAAAGCTGCAGTAACAGAAACATATTCATCAACAGGAAAATTCCCTACATCAAACTCAGGTGCTGGCATTGAAGCTGCAAGTAAAATCAAAGGTAATGCGGTTACATCTGTGACTGTAGGCACTGCAGGTCAAATTACAGTTGTATTTGATGGAACAAAAGTGGGGAGTGGAAATTTAACATTAACCCCTAAAGATGAAAACGGTTCAATCAATTGGACTTGCTCAGGAAGTTTACCTGCTAAACTACGCCCAGCTAACTGTAGATAAGGTAGCTGATATGCTGGCTTCAATTTAAATTTGAGGCCAGCTTACTTACAATCCGGCTACTTACTCACCTTGTACATGAAAAAACATATATTACTTAGCTTTTCAATATTTATTTTAAGTATTCTTTATCTATTAATACCAGTTATAAATTCCCCTATTTCTTCTAGTGACTTCTCACTTGAATTAACTTTAAGCTCATTAGAGTTCATTAGTGAAATAATACTATCATTAGTTTCTCTTTTAATTATCCACTTTATTCTTGCTTGTTTTTGCTACTCATTTGAAAATGGCATATCAAATAAGCCAAATAAAATTACCTTTTCTTTTTCTTGGTTATTTATACTCACAATTATCATTTCATATAGTAGTCTGTTATTCCCACTACTAGAACTATCTATAGATGAAAAAATAGCTTTACCTATTGCTGTATCCACCTCAGCTTTAGGTCTTTTAGTAACTTACAAATTTATCAAAAAAAAAGAAAAGAAAACTCGTTATGCTATTTTAATATTAATTCTCATTATAATTTCATATCCAAATATAAATATTTCTAATAAAATAGAAGCTACTATAAAAAATGAAGATAAAATAAACATCATAATAATTGGGGTAGACTCACTCAGGCCTGATTATGTTACGAAAGAACTAACACCAAATTTTACAAACTTCATAAAAAGCTCAATCAACATAGAAAATGCTTATACTCCAATAGCTAGAACCTACCCATCATGGTCATCAATCTTAACGGGTAAATATCCAGTAAATAACAATATTCGATTTAATTTATCTGAACAAAGGTCAGAATCACAAACCCAATTTGTAACACACACACTATCAAAAAATGGATATACAAATATTTTTTCTCAAGACGAAAGAAGATTTAGTAATATTGGAAAAGGTGAAGGATTCGATAAAGTAGTCGGGCCGCCGGCAAGTGCTGCTGAATTTATTATTTCAAAACTTTCTATACTACCACAGGTTGGCTTGTTTACTCAGCACCCATTTGTAGACTTTTTATTACCATATGTAAAAGCAAATAGGGGGGCGCATAAAACATATATACCTAACGATTTTTCTGAAGAACTTAACGAAAATTTAAATGTACCAAGTCCAATATTTTATGTTAATCACTTCACACTACCACATTACCCATTTTCTTTTAACCGACCAGTTTTTTTAGAAGGGGAAACCTTAGATTCAGACTCTCCTTATAAATATATGTACAAAGGAATGCTTAAACATGCTGATGAACAATTTCATAAACTACTTTTAAATCTAGAAGAAAAAGGATTTTTCCAGGATGCAATTATAATACTACTATCAGATCATGGAGAAAGCTTTGGTGGTATAGACGATGGCCCGACTCCTAAATTTACATTTACAGATTTTGAAAGCAATTCATCAGGGCATGGTACAAATGTACTTTCTTTACCTCAGTTTAGGGTGCAACTCTCAATTAAATTAGAGGGAAAAGCAAAAAAATGTAAAGCTATATTTAAAACCGATAAGAAAATAAACTACTCTTTAGTAGATTTAATGCCATCAATTTTCAGATGTATAGAAATAGAAGAAACTAATTATTTTGATGGTTTAATTTTTAGTGAAATAGCCAATGATAGAGATATCTTCATAGAAAGCTCGATTAATCCAATAGTTTTATCTAAATCTAGAATCGATAAGATTCAAACATTAGCAAAAGGTATAAAGTTTTACAGTGTTAACAATAAAGGAAAACTGATAGTTAAACCAGATATCTATAATGAAGCTATTAAGTCAAAACAAAGAAGCGTTATTAGAAATAAATTTTCTCTTTCAACTTTTCCTGATATGGAAGATGATCTTATATTTACTAATTTACAAACAAATCAATGGCAACCTGCATCGATGGTTGACGATAAAAAATTAGTAAAAGATATGTTTTATGCCTTATGTTCACATTACAAAAAAGATGAAATCAATAATTTATTTGAGAAGTGTTCACAGCCGGATGAGTTTCTAATTAAAATATATCAAAAATGGAATGAACAATAATGTCCAAATCTCAAGAAACAAAAAACCTAGATACCTTCCAATGGATAGGTGTAAATGCTAGGGGGAAAAAACTAGAGGGGGAGCTAACAGGAAGTAGTATTGCTCTTATTAAGGCTCAGCTGCGCAAACAAGGTATCACTCCTTCTAAAGTAAAACGTAAACCTAAACCTCTGTTTGGTATTAAATCTGTTCAAAAAATTACACCAAAAGATATCGCCTTAATTACACGACAGATTGCAACCATGTTAATGGCAGGTGTACCACTAATCCAAACTATTGAGATGATCGGGAGCGGCACAAAAAATAAAAGTGTCGAGAAATTAATGGAAGGTATAGGCGATGAAGTAAAAGCAGGGGTGCCACTTTCACAAAGTCTAAGAAAGCACCCCCGTTATTTTGATGATTTATATTGCGACTTAGTGGCTTCAGGTGAACAGTCAGGTGCCCTTGATAAAATTTTTGACCGTGTTGCACTTTATAAAGAAAAAGCAGAGGCTTTAAAATCAAAAATTAAAAAAGCCATGTTCTATCCTATTGCCGTTTTGGTTGTTGCGGTCATTGTAACTTCAATTCTTCTGATATTTGTAGTACCGCAATTCCAAGATATTTTTAATGGCTTTGGTGCTGAGCTACCAGGATTCACTCTGATGGTGATTGGTATTTCTGAGTTTATGCAGGAATATTGGTGGATAATACTCATTGGTGTTATCGCAACTGGTTTTGCATATAAAGAAGCACTACTTAAAAGTAAAAAGCTCAGAGATGCTAATGATAGAGCCATATTAAAACTACCTGTCATTGGTATGATTTTAAATAAAGCGGCAGTTGCTCGCTACGCACGGACTCTCTCAACCACCTTCGCAGCTGGTGTGCCTTTGGTGGATGCCCTAGACTCAGCTGCAGGCGCCTCTGGTAATGCGGTTTACCGCTATGCTATTTTAGAGATTAAAGCCGAAGTGAGCTCAGGTAACTTAATGAACTGGGCAATGCGCAACACAAAAATTTTCCCTGATATGGTGGTGCAAATGGTGGCCATTGGTGAAGAGTCTGGTTCACTAGATGGTATGCTTGCCAAAGTAGCCACCATATATGAGCAAGAAGTCGATGATGCAGTAGACGGTTTATCAAGCTTACTTGAGCCACTTATAATGGCGGTTTTAGGCGTACTCGTGGGTGGTTTAATTATTGCTATGTATTTACCAATTTTCCAACTTGGTTCAGTTGTTTAAAGTATAAGCTGTAAGCAAAATGCTAGTTGATGACTTGCAACATAAAATAAATAATTAGAATAGTTCAACACAGCGAAATTATGGCGGCCTGAAAATGGCCTGAAGTTAGGTATATTAATGGAAAATTTTTTTCTTGATATAACCACTGCGATGCAAAGTCAGCAGTGGTTTTATTTTTTGACGGTGGGCTTAGTAAGCCTGTGTATTGGTAGCTTTTTGAATGTGGTGATTTATCGTTTGCCACTGATGATGAAAAGAGAATGGCAAACTGAGTGCCGTATTGTATTGGCCGATGAGCTCAACTCAAAACAGCAAACAGAACAAGCTCCCTTTAATTTAGTAAAACCTAATTCGACCTGCCCTAAATGCAAAGCACCGATTAAAGCTTGGCAAAATATCCCTGTCTTAAGTTGGCTATTGCTAAAAGGTCGCTGTGCAAATTGTCAAACACCGATTTCTGTGCGCTACCCTATTGTAGAAATGCTTACAGCGGTTTTAAGTTTAGTTGTCGCCGCTGTTTTTGGCCCAACAACGCTTGCTCTTCTTTATATATTGATTACTTGGTTTTTAGTTGCATTAACTTTTATCGATGTAGATCACATGTTATTGCCCGACCAGCTCACCCTGCCACTCGTTTGGTTAGCGCTGATTGCTGCCACTATGGATATTACCATTGCACCGAGCGATGCCATTATCGGCGCAGCAGTTGGCTACCTGAGCTTATGGAGTGTCTATTGGTTATTCAAGCTTGCTACTGGTAAAGAAGGCATGGGTTATGGCGACTTTAAACTATTAGCCGTGTTTGGTGCGCTATTAGGTTGGCAAGATATTTTAACCATAGTGCTGTTATCAAGTGTCGTTGGTGCCATCATCGGTATTGCGCAAATCATTATTCAAGGTAAAGATAAAACCACGCCAATTCCATTTGGACCCTACCTTGCCATTGCCGGTTGGCTAACCTTGCTTTGGGGTGAGCAAATTCAAGCTTACTACTTTAATTATTTGGGCTACTGATTATGGCAAGCTGGATTTTAGGATTAACGGGTGGAATCGGATCAGGGAAAAGTGCAATAAGCGCCATGTTTGAAGAGCTTGGCATTCAAGTGGTTGATGCTGATATCGTGGCTAGAGAGGTCGTTGAGCCAGGTTCAACGGGACTTGAAAAAATTACTGAACACTTTGGTGATGAGATACTCACTACTGATGGCAGCCTTGATCGTGCAAAACTAAGAGCAATTATCTTTGCTGATGAATCACAAAAGCAATGGCTAAATAATTTATTGCATCCGCTTATTAGAGAGTCAATGCTCGCTCAATTACAGAAAGCCACCAGCCAATATGTGATATTAGTTGCGCCTCTACTTTTCGAAAATGGCTTAGATAAATTCAGCGATCATACTCTATTGATAGATGTTCCTGTTGAAGTGCAAATAACGAGAACCACAGCTCGAGACAATATCTCTGTTGAATTAGCTAAGCAAATCATCGCTTCACAAATGCCCAGAGCAGATAAGCAACAAAAAGCGACAGATACATTAGATAATAACCGCCTTCTTTCTGAGGTAAAAATTGATGTACAAAAGTTGCATGAGAAATACCTGACTTTAATTTAACGATATTATTGATTTAAATACTTATTTTTGTAAAAAAGCAGCCACAGAAAAACAATACCAAAGTACCAATTAACTAGCTAAACATTTGAGTTTATGGTTAATTTATTTTGCAATTTTTCCAAAATCAGACAAGACTGATGTAACCGTTTTACTTTTTCTGTTAGATTGTGGCAAATAAAGGATCAAACTAGGTGCGCAATGAATATTAACTCACCGCTACTTCGAAAATTTATCACTCTAGGTCGCATTGATGCAGAGACCGTAAAATCAAAGCAGCGCGAATACAGCTCTACTGCGGAGCTAATTTCTAAAACATGTGGTATGGCTGGCCATGAGCTAGCAGAGCAATGCACAGATCTTTTCAGAGTCCCTTATTTTGACATCAAAGATTTTGATGTATCACACATTTCTGAAGAACTTGTTAAAGACAAACTCATTCGTGAACACCACATTCTGCCTTTAGTAAAAAAAGGCCGTAAACTCTACATTGCCGCCTCTGATCCAACCGATTACGGAGCCTTTGAAAACTTTGAATTTAGTACTGGCCTTTCATGTGAAGTAGTTGTTGTTGATTACGTTCAGCTCGAAAATAAAATAGAACAATTACTTGATGCTGCAGGCGGTTTACACTTAAGTGAAGATGAGTTTAAAGAACTTGGCGATCTTGAAACCGAAGCTCCTAAAGACTTAACCAGCAAAGATGAAGACAAAGACGATGCGCCTATTATTGTCTACATCAATAAAATTTTGATGGATGCGATAAAAAAAGGTGCATCGGATCTACACTTTGAACCTTATGAACACCGTTACCGTGTACGTTTTCGTATCGATGGTATTTTGCATGAAATGGCAAGTCCACCCAATAGCTTAGCGAGCCGTTTGTCGGCGCGTATCAAGGTTATGTCTCGACTTGATATTGCAGAAAAGCGTAAACCTCAAGATGGTCGTATTAAGCTTAAAATCACTGAACGTAAAAGTATCGACTTCCGTGTAAGTACGCTACCTACCCTTTGGGGCGAGAAAATCGTAATGCGTATTCTTGACTCATCAAGTGCTATGCTAGGTATCGATGTACTTGGTTATGAACCAGAGCAGAAAAAACTCTACATGGATGCACTTGAACAGCCCCAGGGCATGATCTTAGTAACCGGTCCAACAGGTTCTGGTAAAACCGTATCACTTTATACTGGTTTGAATATTCTTAACCAGCCAGAGCGTAATATCAGTACTGCCGAGGATCCAGTAGAGATCAACCTTGAAGGGATTAACCAAGTACAAATTAATCCAAAGGCAGACATGACCTTTGCCAATGCATTAAAGGCTTTCTTACGACAAGATCCCGATGTCGTAATGGTTGGTGAGATCCGTGACCTTGAAACCGCTGAAATTGCAATAAAAGCGGCGCAAACAGGTCACTTGGTATTATCGACTCTGCATACAAACTCAGCACCAGAAACCCTTACTCGTCTTTTAAATATGGGTGTTCCTGCTTATAACGTCGCAAGTTCAATCAGTCTTATTATTGCGCAGCGTCTAGCAAGACGACTTTGTCCTAAGTGTAAAACACCAGAAACACTCCCTGATGAAGAATTGATTCGCCAAGGTTTTGATAAAGACAAGCTCAATGAGGTTCAGTTATTCGCACCAAAAGGCTGTGACAGCTGTACTGAAGGGTATAAAGGTCGAGTTGGTATTTACGAGGTAATGCAAATTACCCCTGAAATAGCGCAAATTATTATGCGTGGTGGTAACTCACTCGAAATCGCTGAAGTATCTCTACGCTCAGGCTTTAATGATCTACGTTTATCAGGCCTGAAAAAAGCCGCCGATGGTGTTACCTCTCTGGCTGAAATAAACCGAGTAACGAGTTTCTAAACAAATTCGTTACTGGATTCTCAACTAACTGTTCAGTAAGATCTGACGAAAGTGCTTAATTAAGAGTGATATCATGCCAACAGTTGTAGACTGCCCAACATGCAAAGCCAAAGTAGAATGGTCAGAACAAAGTCCACATCGCCCATTTTGTTCAAAACGCTGCCAGCTAATAGATTTAGGTGAGTGGTCGTTTGAGAACAATAAAATTTCTAGCCCAATTAGCAATGCTAATGATTTGAGCCAAGATATGATTGAAGATATCGAAGCGATGCTAGCTAAAAACGATGATTCATTCTTTAAAGAATAAAGCGTCAAATATAAAAAATGCGGCATTTGCCGCATTTTTTATATTAATAGTAATTTGGTATTAACCTTCAGAACGCTCACCTTTGCGCTCTCCGCGTGGACCATGGTGACCCTTTTTGTGACCTTTTTTACGCAGGTGCTTTTTAATCTCTTGATAGCTTTCGCGCTGCTCTGCATTTAAAACCTGCCAAATGGCATGATCAGATTTCATTTTTAGCATTGCAAACTGCTGGCCTTTTTCTTGACGCGCATTAATTAGTTCTAATGCGGCATTTTCATCAAATGTTTTAGCTGCTAATAATGCATCCATTTTCTCTTTGTGTGCAGTACGAGCGGCTTTCATTGCATCTTTATCACCACGCAGTGCTGCAAATTGTGTTTTCTGCTCGGCAAAAATCGCTTTAAGTTGCGTTTGCTGATCTTCTGTAAGTTGTAATTTATCAATACCACGCTCAGAAAGTAAAAAACGTGCTTGTGGATTCATCCCACGGTTAAAGTCACCTTTCGCCATTGCTGAAGTAGCACCGACACTCGCTGCTGCTAAACCACAAACAAGTACGAATTTAGAAAGCTTATTTGAAATAGTCATAATCATTACCTTTTGTTGGGTTGTGCTCTGTTGTCGTTTCCGACTGATGGGTTAACTATAACTAATTCAATGCAAAGGAACGCAAACCAGTGTAAAGGTTGTGTAAAGATTCACTTTTACACAATTTACTGAGTAAAATAACCTTAAAGAAATAAATAGCTAGGTGTCAGAATGAAACTATTAATGATCGACGACGATACAGGATTGTGCGAATTACTCAGCGAGTACTTATCAGCACAAGGTTTTACAGTAGAGTGTGTTCATGATGGCGCTGAAGGCCTAAAACAAGCTATAAAGCATAACTATGAGCTAATATTGCTTGATGTGATGCTACCCTCTTTGGATGGCTTTGAGGTGCTAAAGCAGTTAAGGCAACATAAGCTTACTCCAGTGATCATGCTAACCGCTAAAGGTGAAGACTTTGATCGTATCTTTGGTTTAGAGCTAGGCGCAGATGATTATATTCCTAAGCCATTTAACCACAGAGAACTGCTAGCCCGCGTTAAAGCAATTACCCGTCGCATCGAGCATATCAACAGCTTATCGAACCAACAGGCCAGCTCCTTGAGTGTTAACAGCATCAATGTTAATTTCGCAACTCGTGAGGCTTCTGTTAAAGACAACGTACTTAGCCTAACCGGCACTGAGTATGAGATCCTTGCTATGCTAGTACAACATGCCGGTGAAGTGATCAGCAAAGAACAAATAAGTGAGCAAGTCCTTGGTAGACGCCTTGCCCCTTTTGACCGTTCAATCGATATGCATGTCAGCAACATCCGTAAAAAGATTGCAGAACACGTTAGTAATGAACGGATCAAAACCATGCGCGGCAGTGGTTATGTATTAATACAAGGCGAATAATATGCAAACTCCAAGCTGGCTAAAGCATCCCCGCCATTATTTGTTTTTAAAAATATTTGCTTGGTTTTGGGTTACTGTCATAGCGACTATCACAATACTGGTGTTTTTAAGCCAGTTAACGAGCAATGTCGGCAATGACGACCTGCGTGGACCCATGCTGAAAAATCTTGAGTACACTGCTAAAAGTATTGAACGCATTGTTGCTAAGCACGGCAAACCAACTCAAGAGGTTTTATCTCATCCGCGCTTATCTAAGCATAAGTTATTGTACTTAAATGGTGAGGTGCATGGTGTTGAAATGCTTAGCGAGCCTGTATCCAAAGAGATTGATTTAAGCTTGCTTAACTTTACCAAATATATGCGCCCGCAAATTATTTTTACCGATGAATACCAAGCTTATGGACCGATAGCATTAAATGTGCCTGAAGGTAAGTTTTATCTTTATGAGATTGATGAAAAACGTAAAAAACCGTTTTTTGTTAGCTTATGGCTAATGCCAATTTGGCTAAAGCTACTCATTGCTTTAATCGCCTCATTGATGCTGAGTTTCTTCTTTAGCCGTAACTTAATAGCTCCCATTAATAGTTTAAAAGAAACCGCAAAAAAACTTGCTCATGGCGATTTAACAGCTCGTGCCGATGTATCTCCTACTCGTCAAGATGAGTTAGGTGTACTTGGTCGTGACTTTAATACCATGGCGGTTCAACTTGAGCAGCTTATTAGCGCTCAAAAACGACTACTAGCAGATATTTCTCATGAACTACGTTCACCATTAACACGCTTAAAAATGGCTACAGGCCTTGCACAAATGCAAGCTGATGACGCCCAACAAACTTATTTAGAACGCATTGAAAAAGAGGCCAATCAGCTCGATAAAATGATTGCCGATGTCCTTCAAGTTTCTCGCTTAGAGGCCAAAAGCCAAACTCTAGCGTTGAGTACGCAGTCTTTACAAGTGATTGTTGATCATGTACTTAACGATGCTCAATTTGAAGCTAAGCAAAACAATAAAGAGCTTATTGTCAATGGTACACTAACTGCCGACTTAAAATGCGATGAAACCTTAATTGCCAGCGCACTTGAAAATGTACTACGTAATGCCATTAAATACGCAGAACATTCAATCTCAATAGGCTTAGTTGAATCAGATGCTATTTACATTACTGTTTGTGATGATGGTAAAGGGGTTGATGAAGCGAACCTTGCAAGGCTATGTGAACCCTTCTTTCGCCAAGAACATGCTCGCGATAGAAGCACTGGCGGCACAGGCTTAGGTCTTGCAATTGCAAAGAATGCTATCTCAGCACATGATGGTACACTAACACTTGAAAACCAAGAACATGGCGGACTATGCGTAAACATCCGTCTCCCATTTAAGAGTGAGTAAATGTTTTACAGTAGCGAAGCAAGTCTTGTTAGTAACCTACCTAATATTAACCAGTTTTTTTCTGAGCAATTAAAGCAAGAATTTCTGAGCACCGCTCATGGCAAGCTTTATTACGGCTATGCTATTCCTCAGCAAGCAAAAACGGCCATCGTTATCAGTACTGGCCGTATAGAATCTCTAGTTAAGTACAAAGAGTTGCTTTGGGAGCTATATCAAAATGGTTTTGCGGTTTTTAGTGTTGATCACCAGGGGCAAGGTCGCTCTTATCGTCATCTAAAAAATACTCATAAAGGCTATGTAAACCGTTTTACTGATTACGCAAATGACTTTGCTGTATTTATAGAAAAAGTGGTGCAGCAACACTGGCAAGGTAAGCAGGTTTTGCTTGGCCACTCTATGGGCAGTGCCATTGCCTATGATTACCTGTCGCGTTATCAACATCAATTTGCGGGTGCTTTTTTATCAGCGCCGATGTTTGATATCTATACTAAAGGCACGCCAAAGCCTGTAGCAAAACTGGCTGCTAAAATTGCATCCTTACTTGGTCTTGGCCGCAGTTACGCATTTGGCCAAAGCGATTATTTACCCGTCGACTTTGCAGCTAATGAACTAACCAGTAGTGAAATTCGATATAAGCTGTTCAGAGAGCTGTATGCAGCAGAAGGTGATTTACAACTAGGTGGCGTCACCTATGGTTGGCTTAATGCGTCGTTTGATTTTATTGCCTCTTTAGTGGATAAAAAAGTCGATATTCCTTTGTTTATCGCCAGCGCAGAGCAAGATACCGTAGTCGATAACGCTGCGCAATTTGCACTTACTCATAGACAAAAGCAAGCACAAATAAAAAGCTACGCAGGTGCTCGCCACGAGTTATTGTGTGAACGCGACGAGATCAGACAAGCAGTACTCTGTGATTTTTATCAATTTTGTGCAGAACTTTGACGTGTTTTGTTAACTACTGAAAGTGGGTCTAAGTGCATTAAAATATCCATTTCGCAAGCAAAATGCGTTTGAATTAACGCTTCTACTTCATCAGCAACTTGATGTGCTCTTAATAATGATAAAGAGTCTTCCAGCTCTAAATGCATCTGAATAAACTTAATTTTACCACCTTGGCGGGTGCGAATATCATGGGCGCCAAATACGTCTTGATGACTATTCACAATGGCGAGTATCTCTGCTTTTTCTTCATCTGGCAGCTCTTTATCCATTAAATGATCAGCACTGTCACGAGCAATGTCCCAACTGTTATAAAGTAAATAAACAGCCACACCAATAGCAAATAATGGATCGGCATAAGCAACACCGTACTTAGCTAACACAATTGCCAGTAGTACGGCCAAATTTAAGATTAAATCGCCTTTATAATGAATCGAGTCTGCTTTAATGGCAATGGATTCGGTGTGGTTGATCACCTTAGTTTGCACAAACACCACCACGAGCGTACAAACAATAGCGAAAATACTGACCCAAATACCAAGGTCAGAATGCTTTAAAGTTACCGGATTAAATAAGCGCTCAATACCATGAAACGCCAAGAAGCAACCAGAACCTGCTATAAAAGCGGCTTGTGCAAGCCCTGCTAATGCTTCGGCTTTACCGTGACCAAAGCGATGATCGTCATCAGCAGGACGCAGTGCATAACCAAGCACTAAAAAACTCATCAGTGATGCGGTGATATCCATTAACGAATCAGTTAAAGAACCCAGCATTGATGCCGAGCCAGATGCAAGCCATGCCCAGCTTTTTGCCGCAATCATTAAACTCACCATAACAATGGTGACTAGACTCGCTGTTTTAACCCAAAACTCGTAACTACGATGCTGCACAACAACTTACCTTAAGTGAGTAACTGTATTGAGTATATCATCTTTTCTTTCTAGTTCGTGTATACTCAGCAGCAGATCAAATCCTTTAAAATGAGATTCACATGCTTGATATTGTGTTGTACCAACCAGAAATTCCACCAAACACGGGTAATATCATTCGCTTATGCGCAAACACAGGTTATGCGTTACACCTAATTGAACCACTTGGTTTTGAGTGGGATGATAAACGTGTAAAGCGAGCTGGCCTTGATTATCATGAGTTTAGCCATGTACAGCGCCATGCCTCGTTTGAAGCATACCTTGAAAAATGCCAACCAAAAAAAGTCTATGCTTGCACAACAAAGGGCAGCCAATTTCATCATCTAGCACAATACCAACCCGGCGATTGTTTAGTGTTTGGCCCAGAAACGCGTGGCTTACCTGATGAACTCATTCAATCATTACCGAAAGAACAACGTGTACGCATTCCAATGCAAAAAGACAGCCGTAGCATGAACTTATCTAACTCAGTGGCTGTATTTGTTTATGAATCTTGGCGTCAATTAGGGTTTGTGAACGGTCAATAATGCACTGAAAATGTGATTTAAAATTATCCACTAATTATTTAGCACGACCTTTTTTAATATACTAATCTAAAAGGGCTGATTTAATACTTTAGATGGAAAGTAATGCGTATTTTCACCCTAGTGTGCTGTATCATTTTACTGTTACAGCACTTTGCCAGTGCTGCAACAGTTTTCACTTCCAACCCACCGATTGCTTTAACAAGTTATGTTATCACCGCAGCACTTACCTTGTTATTACTCATCGCAGTAGTGATAATTATTAGTATTGCTCTACAGCGTAAAAAACAGAGATTGGTTTTTGTTGATGCGTTACTTTCAAAATCGAAAGACGCTGTCTGGGTTACTGATGATGAGTTCAATATCATTGAGGTTAATAGAACATTTAGCGAAATCTCAGGTTTTAGCGAGGATGATGTCATCGGTAAACGATTTAAAGCACATACATCTAATGGCCGTGACCAACAATTAGAAGCAATTATAAAGCAAGAGCTTATAGATGATGGCTATTGGTCTGGTGAAATTTGGAATGTCCGTAAAAATGGCAAACCCTACGCCCTTGATTTATCCATTACTAAAATTACGACTTCACGCTTTTTCAAAAAATCTGTTCGCTATGTCGGAGTATTTTCAGATATAACAGCCCGTAAGAATAACGAGCGCACGATGCTCAAGCTTACAACCAAAGATACTGTCACTGGTTTATCAAACCGCGCCATTTTTATAGAGTCGCTCGAAAAAGCGATTAAAGCCTGTAACGACACATACCCAAGCTTGCTAATCATATTTATCGACCTAGATAACTTCAAAAAAATAAACGACTCTTTGGGCCATACTGTTGGAGATGTTTTATTAAAAGAAGTTGCTTGCCGTCTTACTGGCGCACTCAACTCAGCTTTTACCATTGCAAGACTCGGCGCAGATGAATTCGCGATTCTTGTGCCGCCCTATCTCTACTCAGGTAAAACGGTATTCTTCGCCAAAAAGACCGCAGACATCGTGCTGCAGCAATTCAAAACCCCTTTTATGTTGGATGGTTTTGAGACTTCGCTATCTGCCTGTTGCGGCCTTGCTATCTATCCAGACAACGCCTACAACTGTGAATACTTAATGCGCAGCGCAACCAGTGCTTTGAATCATGCTAAGAAAATGGGCCATAATACATATCAATTTTTTGACAAAGACCGCCACACACTCGACCCAACCGAGTTAACCAAAGAAAGCGCTTTATTTAGAGCTATCAACAACAATGAGTTTGAGCTTTATTTTCAGCCTAAGTTTGATGCCCAGCATAATCAGTTATACGGCTTTGAAGCATTAGTTCGCTGGCCACAAGAAGATGGCAGTGTGATTAACCCCGATGAGTTCATTCCGCTGGCTGAACAAAATGGTGCCATTATTCCGCTTACCCAATTACTAATGGAACAACTACTTAATCAACTGGCACAGTGGCGAAAACAAAACATTTCGTTTGGTAATGTAGCTATTAATATTTCAGCCCTACACTTTCAACAAAGTAGTCTTATAGAAACACTCGTTGATAATTTGGCTAAATTTGACGTCCCAGCACATTGCTTAGAACTCGAGATCACAGAAAGCGCTATGATGGATAACCCTGAGTTTGCAGAGCAGCAAATGAAACGTATAAAATCACTAGGTGTACATATTGCACTAGATGATTTTGGAACCGGCCATTCATCACTCAGTTACTTAAAACGCTTTCCTATTGATACGCTAAAAGTCGACAAGTCATTCGTAAAAGACATCGATAAAAACGACCAAGATCGTAATATCACCGCCACCATAGT
Organism: Pseudoalteromonas sp. bablab_jr010; assembly: GCF_016464105.1. NCBI lineage: Bacteria > Pseudomonadati > Pseudomonadota > Gammaproteobacteria > Alteromonadales > Pseudoalteromonadaceae > Pseudoalteromonas > Pseudoalteromonas sp. bablab_jr010. Next base: position 136,450 of record NZ_JACDWV010000134.1, read on the forward strand.
GCGACTAGCTAAATATTTAGATATTAATGTGGTCGCCGAAGGAGTAGAAACAGAAGAACAAGCCTACATGCTACATATTATGGGCTGTCATTTTCAACAAGGTTATTATTACTGTAAGCCATTAAAAGCTGAGCAAGTTAGCGAATTTATTAACGAAAAATTAAAAAAGCAACAATCAAGCTAATGATTAGAAATATACTTTAAATAAAAAACGCGATTAATAAATCGCGTTTTTTATTTAAAAGTGCACAATCTAAATTATTCAGATTTTTGCTCACGGCCAAGTAGTGCCATCGCAGCTTCTTTTACATCTTTATTTTCATAAAGCACTTGGTAAATTTGCTCCGTTATTGGCATTTCAATACCTGTGCGTTCAGCAAGTAAATACACTTCTTTGGTATTTCTATAGCCTTCAACAACCTGACCAATAGATTCAATCGCAGCTTCTACGCCTTCACCCTTGCCAAGAGCAAGGCCAAAGCGACGGTTACGAGATTGGTTATCTGTACAGGTTAAGATCAAGTCACCAAGGCCGGCCATACCCATAAAGGTATCTGAACGGGCACCTAATGCACAACCTAAACGGCATAGCTCAGCTAAACCGCGAGTGATTAAAGCAGTACGTGCGTTGGCACCGAAGCCAAAACCGTCAGACATACCTGCGCCAATCGCAATGACATTTTTAACTGCGCCACCAAGCTGTATTCCAATAAAGTCATCATTGTTATACACCCTAAATGAGCGGCCACAGTGTAAAAGGTCAGCTAATTGCTTAGCAAAGTCTTTAGAAGTCGACGATACCGAAATAGCAGTTGGTAATCCCATTGCCATTTCTTTTGCAAACGTAGGTCCTGAAAGCACAGCCAGAGGAACATCATCTCCTAGCTCTTGTACCGCTACTTCTTGCAACAAACGCCCTGTATTTGGCTCTAAACCTTTGGTAGCCCATGCAACCTCAGCACCTTCTGACAACCAAGGTTTGATTTTTTGCAGCGTGCCAGCAAAAGCATGACTCGGCACAACAACCAAAATGATCTTGCTTGCTTTAACTGCCGTTTCTAAATCAGCTTCTAGTTGGAGGGTTTCAGGAAAGCTAACATCTGGAACATAACGTTGATTCTTTCGCTCAGCTGCAAGCGTAGCAACGTCATCGCTATTGCGGCCCCACAAAGTAACTGGGTGGCCATTTCTGGCAAAGCAAATAGCAAGGGCGGTGCCATAAGACCCCGCCCCTAATACTGTAACAGCTGATTGTGCTGTACTCATAGCTTATGCGTCTGCAGTTGCCTGTTGATCTTGAGCTGCACGTTGTTGCATGTATTGAGCAAATAGTGCGTCGAAGTTAACTGGCGCTAAGTTTAATTGTGGGAAAGTACCACGGTTAACTAGGTTTGATACTGCTTCACGAGCGTAAGGGAAAAGTACGTTCGGGCAGAAAGCACCTAACATGTGTGCAAGTTGAACTTCTTCAACTTCACCAATTGTGAAAATACCCGCTTGTTGGATTTCACATAGGAATGCAGTTTCTTCACCGATTGAAGCCGTTACTGTTAAAGCAAGAACAACTTCAAACACACCTTCTTCTAATTTGTTAGAACGAGTATCTAAGTCAAGCTTAACTTCAGGAGTCCACTCTTTTTGGAAAATAGCAGGTGAGTTAGGCGTCTCAAATGAAACATCTTTAGTATAGATGCGTTGGATTGAGAATTGAGCGCCGGCTTGTTCTGCTGCTGCGTTTTGATTTTCTTCGTTCATTGTAATTCCTAACTTGTATTCGTTTTTATATTTAAAATTTATTAAGCGTTAAGCTTTGCGTCTAAAAGGCCTTGCGCTTCAATTGCCATCATGTCGTCACAACCGCCGATATGTTCATCATTAATGAAAATTTGCGGAACTGTGTAACCACCATTTGCTTTGTCGATCATTTCATCACGACGCTCAGGGTGAACACCAATATCGATATTCGTGTAGTCTACACCTTTACTGTCTAATAACGCCAAAGCACGTTGGCAGAATGGGCAGTATGCTTTTGTGTAAAGAACAACATTACTCATAATAATTCCTCTATCGGGCAGTGAGCCTTATTAACGACCGGTCGTTGTTGGTAAGCTAGCTGATTGCCAAGCGCCCATACCGCCCGCTAATACATAAACACGCTCAAAACCTGCTTTATGCATTGCAGTTGCGATACCTGAGGCTGTCATGCCCGTGGTACATACTAGTATAATGGGTTTCGTCTTAAACTTTTCAAGGCTTGAAAAATCAGATTGCTTTGCTTTTTCCGGATTTAAGTGAGTTGCGCCTGCAATACGGCCAGAGTTAAACTCTTTTTGTGAGCGTATATCAATCACTTGGCCATCATCACGGTTGATTAGCAAGGTAAGTTGCTGTGGGTTGATTTGACGGATAGCCGAAAATTTACTTTTAAACCAACTGCTGATCAGCATTGCAACTAATGCCAACCAGATAATGCTCAAAACCGGATGATTCGAGATAAATTCAATATATTGATCCATGCGTTTTCCACTAAGAAATTTAGGTACCACAGCGCATAGCCATGGGTTAATTAAAATTTGCCACGCAAGTATACGTGCTTGAATTGAAAATGCTAGGGCGTGAAATATTTTAATATGACATATTGATAGCTGATCAAAACCATAAAACACGGTATGCTAGTGATATATAAGTGCCAATCTTCAGGAGCTATAATGACAGAGCATAAAAAACCATTGGTATTAATGATCTTAGACGGTTGGGGATACCGTGAAGACACAGAAAGTAACGCCATACTTGCTGCTAATACCCCAGTACTCGACAACCTTTGGGCAACCCGCCCACATACATTAATTTCAGGTTCGGGACTTGATGTTGGTTTACCTGCAGGACAAATGGGTAACTCTGAAGTAGGTCACGTAAATTTAGGTGCTGGCCGAATCGTTTACCAAGATTTCACGCGTATCACTAAAGCCATTGAAGATGGTGAGTTCGATAGTAACCCTGCACTTGTTGATAATATCGATAAAGCTGTAAATGCAGGCAAAGCCGTGCATATCATGGGCCTTTTAAGCCCAGGTGGCGTTCATAGTCACGAAGACCACATTGTTGCAACAATCGAACTAGCTGCTAAGCGCGGGGCAAAAGAAGTTTACTTCCATGGTTTCTTAGACGGTCGAGACACGCCACCACGCAGTGCAAAAGCCTCAATTGAGCGTATCGAAGGCTTATTTGCTGAACTTGGCTGTGGCCGTTTAGCCACGCTTGTTGGTCGTTATTATGCAATGGACCGTGATAACCGTTGGAATCGTGTCGAGCTTGCTTATGATGTTATGGTGAGTGGCATTGCTGAATACAGCTACACTGACGGTGTAACCGCACTAGAAGCCGCTTATGCACGTGACGAGAACGACGAGTTCGTGGCTGCAACAACGGTTGTACCTGAAGGCCAAGCAGCTGCAGAGATCAATGACGGCGACACTGTTATCTTTGCTAACTTCAGAGCAGACCGAGCACGTGAAATGACTCGTGCCTTTGTTGATGCTGACTTCAGTGGTTTTGATAAGAAAAAATCACCTAAGTTAAGCGCTTTTGTAATGATGACAGAGTACGCAGCAGACATTAAAGCGCCGATTGCGTTTGCTCCGGAGCCTTTAACAAATGTATTAGGCGAATGGTTAGAGAAACAAGGTAAAACACAGCTACGTATTTCTGAAACAGAAAAATACGCACACGTGACCTTTTTCTTTAGTGGTGGTCGTGAAGATGAATTTGTTGGTGAGACTCGCGAACTGATTCCATCACCACAAGTAGCAACCTACGATCTGCAACCAGAAATGAACTCTGAAATGCTGACCGATAAACTTGTTGAAGCAATCGCTAGCGGCAAATACGATGCCATCATCTGTAACTACCCTAACGGAGACATGGTAGGCCACTCAGGTGTATTTGAGGCTGCTGTGAAAGCGTGTGAAGCAGTTGATCATTGTATTGGTCGTGTAGTTGCAGCACTTGAAGAACATGGTGGTGAAGCGCTTATTACAGCCGATCATGGTAATGCTGAACAAATGGCTAACCCAGCAACGGGCCAAGCACATACCGCACACACCAGTGAGCCAGTGCCATTTATCTATGTTGGCCGTGATGCGACACCACATGATGGTAAAACACTGAGTGACGTGGCTCCAACCATGCTTCACCTACTCGGCTTAGAGCAGCCAAGTGAAATGACTGGTAAACCAATCATGACGCTGAAATAAGCTATGAGTAAATGTATTAACCACTTCCTTAAAACTGGTTTAATACTGACTTCATTAGTAGCAACTACGGTTGTTGCTAATGAAGATCAAACCAAAAAAGACTTATCAGACATTCAATCAGCTTTACAAAAAACAGAGGCTGAGCTTAAAGGTCAACGCAAGTCCATTGCCCAAATGCGTAAAGATCTGCGCGCCCATGAGCTCGACATCGCCAAAAATGCCAAAGCATTAAACCTTGCCGCCCAATCTGTTAAAGAAAATGAGCAACAACAACGCGAACAACAAGCTAAAGCTGAGCAACTTAAAGCCCAGCAAGCACAACGCCAAACCTTATTAGCTGCACAACTAAAAAGCGCCTATATGGCGGGTAGTCATGACTATTCAAAGATGTTGCTTAACCAACAAGACACAGCCAAAATTGAGCGTACACTAAGTTATTATAATTACTTAAATAAAGCACGTATTGAGCAAATTGAAGAACTCAAAGCACTGCAGCAAGAAATTGCAGACAACCAAGCTGAGCTTGAAAAAACCAAACAACGTCTAGTTGCCTTATATGATGAGCAAAAAAGACGCCAGCAAGCTCTAGTCAATGCACAGCAAGAGCGTAAAACTAACCTCAATAAACTCCAGTCAGCGTTAAAAGAAACGAAGAGCTCAATTGATTATTTAAAAGAAAATGAGCAAACCCTGATCACCGCCATTGAAGAGCTTGAACAAGAACGAAACGAAAAAGTTGAATTACTAGGCTTACAAAGTAGTAAGGGCAAACTCGACTGGCCAACCAAAGGAGCATTACGCCACCGCTTTGGACAACGCAAGCACGGCAACATAGATTGGAAAGGCGTACTTATCAGCGCTAAAGAAGGCAGTAATGTTAAAAGCGTACAGAACGGCCAAGTGGTTTACGCTGACTGGCTAAATGGCTTTGGCTGGGTTATCGCTATTGATCATGGCGATGGCTTTATGAGCTTATATGGTCACGCTCAAACCCTTCTTCGCGATGTTGGCGACCTTGTTAGAGAAGGCGAAACGATTGCTTTAGTCGGTCAAAGCGGCGGACAACCAGATCCTGGTCTATACTTTGAAATACGCCACAAAGGACGCGCAGTAAATCCTGTAAAATGGTGCAGACGCATTTAATTGATTAAATAGCTGCACTCTATGAGGAGCAGCTGATGCTAAACACAACTTACTCTTACAATGCTCATTTTTCCCCAGCTAAGTTTTTTACTCAGCTGTCTTTTCTATTACTTGTCAGCTTGCTATGCCTGATATTGCAATCGTTTCAGGTTGTTGCAAAACCCTCGTTACAATCACTACAGCATCAGCAACTAAACGAAATCCTATTTAATATTCATACGTATTATGTTGATGATCTGAAGCTACAAAACGCATTTGTAACTCAACCTGATAACTTACAAGTCGAAGCGTTATTCGAGCGCCTTGATCCATATTCAAAATATCTCGACGAAACTGAGCTCGATGCTATCTTCAGTAGCACTAATGGTAGATACACAGGACTCGGTATAGAAGTAAAAATTGAAGAGGGTCGAGTGTATATTGTTAACACTATTAATAACTCACCTGCGGCGCTTGCGGGTCTTCAGGTAAATGATGAAGTTATTGCGATTAATCAACAGCCTATTTTAGACAAAAGCATCGAAGAAGTGGCTAAGTTGATTCGCCAAAGCGGTGAGAACGCCGTTGATGTAGTTGTTAAAAGAGAGACAAATACTGAGCTTAATTTCTCGGTTAAGCGCCAACAGATTAACCTAGAAAGTGTTAGTGGCCATTTAGCAGATACAGGCGTTGCACTGATCAGTATCAATGCATTTAACAATCATACATTGCACGATGTTGCTCGAGAGCTTGCAAAAATGCAGGTCACCAATAGCTTCCCTCTTTCAGGTTTAATCATTGATTTACGCGATAACCCTGGCGGTACATTACAAGGGGCGATTGAAGTTGCAGATCTGTTTTTAGATAACGGCACCATCGTATCCACCAAAGGTCGCTTTAATGAAGCTAATCAGAAGTTTAAAGCCCATAAAGGCGACATACTCAGTGGCGCTCCTATTGCCGTGCTAATTAACGAAAACTCAGCCTCTGCAGCTGAAATACTCGCAGCAGCACTGAGAGACAATCAACGAGCGGTGCTAATTGGCGAAACTTCATTTGGTAAAGGCTCAGTGCAATCGTTGATACCATTAGGTAATGGTAATACCGCATTAAAACTGACTACAGCACGTTATTACACACCTTTAGGTCAATCTATCGATGGGAAGGGGATCACTCCAGATGTGAGTATTAATCAAACAATGCTTTCAGAAATTGACCAAGGCGTTATAATAAAAAATATCCAAGAATTGGCGCTTTTTAGCTCACTTCTAGATAGACAAGACAAAAAGCAACTTACAGCAAAGCAGCTCGTTATTATGCAGTAAGTAAATGCTCACAACGGATATAATAATTACAAAAAGTGAACTTAAAAAAAGGCTTATTACTCGCCGTATGTTGCCTACCGCTATTCTGCCAAGCAAAGCAAATAGCCATAGTAATTGATGATATAGGCAACCATCAGCGCGATCTTGAAATATTAAACTTACCAGGGCAAGTGACCTTCTCGATCTTGCCCCATACCCCCTATTCACAAATATTTGCAGAGCGCGCCAGTAAAACCCACAAAGAGTTACTTTTACATGTACCAATGCAAGCGCTTGATAAAACTAAAGCACTTGGTCCGGGTGCGCTCACCGATACTATGAGTAAGTCAGAGTTACAAACAACCCTTGGCCATGCATTAGCCTCTTTACCACAAGTAAAAGGGGTCAATAACCACATGGGATCTGAGCTAACACAGCTTACCGAGCCAATGAAATGGACGATGGAAGTATTAAAGAAACGTGGTTTGTATTTCTTAGACAGCCGTACAACGAGTCAAAGTGAAGCACAAAATGTTGCTAACCTGTATGGTGTCGCAAATGTATCTCGCCATGTATTTCTTGATAACAATGTCACCCAAAGTCAGCTACAACACCAACTAGAAGAGCTAAAAACCAAAGCTCAACACTTCAACTACGCAATCGCCATTGCCCACCCCTACCCAGAAACCGTTGCTTTTCTGCAACAAGCCCTCCCAGAACTACAACAACAAGGCTTCGAACTTGTTCCCCTCTCACAACTAGTCGAAACAAAATACATTCAACTAGCCAAAGCAGAGCAAAAACAAGGGGAATGAGTGTTATAAACGAGAGTTGCGAGTTAGCGAGAGTAAAGTTGAAAGAGTAAAGCTTGAGATCTGGCGTAGGTTGGGTAGAGCGCAGCGAAACCAAACACAGAGCTATCAGCTTTCAGCCGTCAGCGATCAGCCGCGGTGTGGGTGTTTAGGTCAGAGCCTCCTTAAACAATAAAGCCCTGCCAGAGGCACTTCAGAGTTTTCTATTAGCAAGGTAAAGCTTGAAGGTCTGGCGTAGGTTGGGTAGAGCGAAGCGAAACCCAACAGCGTGGTAATTCGTCATGCAGAATGAAGAGATAAAGCTCATTAATAAAAGACGAATTAGCGCAAGGTGAAGTAAGCCATTTTAGAGATCGCTAACCTGTTAGAGCAGTAGAGATTTTAAGAATTTTTAACCATGGGTTATGAAGAAGGTCATATGGATTATGTTGGGTTTCGCTCCGCTCTACCCAACCTACCTGGGGAATGAACTGGGTTA
>NZ_JACDWV010000015.1:0-493 GCF_016464105.1 Pseudoalteromonas sp. bablab_jr010
TGGAATTGACAACTCTGTATTTAATACCTCCCAGTTAAAGAAAGGCAATTTATCATTGCTAGGTATACCTCTTTTCGTTTCTCCTTGCTCAATATAAAAATTAAGCTCTTTTGTATTATTTATATAAACCTTTCTATACTTTTCAGGATTTTTTATCGCCAGCTTACGCTTACGTAAAAATTTTTCTAATATTTTGTCCATTATTTACCAACTGGGGTCATTGAGATTGTAGCAGTGTCAGCAAGCATCTAGGGGTCAGGTCTTTACTTTTGCAACAATCTTACTAACACGAGAATAGTGTAATTGAAAATAATCACCCAATTATTTTCCTTGCTCGACAAATAGCGCAAACTTTCGGCATGCTATCGCTTTAGATTTGCCAAATTGAAGTAACACTTTGTCGATTTCAAGCCACTCTGGAGCTTGTGCTTGTCCATCGTAAAATGCCCAACACGTTGATAACTTCTATTAAACCTGTCTCTTATACACATCT
>NZ_JACDWV010000135.1:0-40061 GCF_016464105.1 Pseudoalteromonas sp. bablab_jr010
AAATGCGCGTGATTACAATCGCCAACTGGTTGAAGCGATGATCAAAGTGAAGGCGCTAAATAAGATCAACACCCTTGGTCTGCCTAAATATCAGTAAGTTAAGTGAATTTGTTAGAGAGTTGCATTTGATCAACAAGGCCCTGTAGAGCTGGTAGCTAAGTTGAGACTTTTAAGTAAATCAGATGCTTGAGTATTAAGCAATTTGAGAGTGTAACTCTCATTTCGAGTTTGTACTCTTATATTAACTATCCAGCTTACTGCCATTATCAATAATAATAGTATAATTATATTTATTGGAGCTAACAGTGTAGATAATATTATATCTGATGAAAGTGCCGCGACAGTCAGCCCTTGCTCAGAATTTATTACTATATAGGTTTCATTCTCTTTTCTTATTATGTTTTGCCCACTTAATAAAATATTATACCAAGCCGTTTTTGTTATCTGCGATTCTACACCAGTTAAATAGTACAGCTCTATTCCGCTATCAATATAATTTAAATCATTAATTTTTTTTGTTAATAAGATACTCATCCCATAAGCGAAAGCAATTATAGTAATAATAATCGTGAATGAAGTTCGTATTGCATTTGTCATCTAGAGTACCATTTTGGTGCATTTTTATAAGTTGTGCTCACCTTTATAATGTCAGTAATTATATTGTTACAGATAAGTTAGCAAAAGCGTTTTATTGATAATGGTGTTTAGATTGGTACAAAATGTGAAAATTCACATCGTTTAGAGTATAAGCTCTATTTGTGGGGTGGTAGTGAGCTAATAATATTCGCTTAGCGTTTACGATGTAAAATAAATTTACTTCACTGGAAAAACGTCCGCTTTTAAATTTTAAAAAGGTTTTTATTTTTATTTTAAAGCTTGGTCTGATGTTGGTTTGATAACTAGTTTTAAATTTTAAATTTACGATTTTGTACTTATTGTTTTTGTCTTTCTGCTTGGGTAGTTTTTAAATAAGTTAATTGGGTAGTAAAAATTAACGGTTGGTTTTGCTTTGTTTTGTAGGTTTTTTCTGGAAGGAATAACGATTTATATATGTCTCATATAGATTTATATAATTTACCTTACAGAAACAATGTAATTTATTTTTGTAAATTATATGCTTATATTTTTTACTAAATGAAATAGTGTCTTTTTAGTGTTTTTGCTCTAATTGTTCACTTCAATTTAATTCACTTTACCCAACCCAATTTGTTATCTACTTTTTATAAGTCATTACGAGAGTAGATAAAACATACTGAAATTAAAGTGTATTTTATCATCAACTTGGTTCAGTTATTGCTCGTAATAATACAGCAATATGATTGTTGTAATTTTTGTTTAATTTACGCACTATCTTGGTGCGAAAAATAAACATTTGCACTGTCATAATGCGTAAATATAGGTTTGATTTACTTAATGAACTTGATGATTTGGTAATCAAGTTTATGAAACCTGGAACGCACAGCCTCCGCTTATAGAGTCGTTGAATGCGGTACTGTGGCAAGGATTAATTTACCAATTGGTTGAATTGGAGCCCACTATGCTAAGCAAACGCTTTTTTAAAACTAAAGACGAAACCGAAGTTACTTTTGAATTTAAGCATCCTGATGCTGAAGATGTGCAATTAGTTGCGGAGTTTACAGATTGGCAGCCTGTGCCAATGAAGTTCAATAAAAAAGAGCAAGTTTTCAAATGCAAGCAGCGTTTACCACTTGATCAAGAGTTTCACTTCCGTTATCTAATCAATGGCGAGACATGGGACAACGACCACCAAGCTGATGGTTATATTCCTAACGGTTTTGGTACTGATAACAGCATTGTTAATACCCAGCGCGCTTAGGTGTTTTGATGCACTCACTATCTCAGTTATATTACCTGCATGGCATAGGCTATGAATATACTAAATACACTGGTGAGCATGTTATTTTCGATGAAAGTACACGCAAGCAGGCGCTTAGTTGTTGCGGTATAGATACCCAAGATTCTGATGTAATAAACCAACTTAATTTTGCATTAGATGCAGGTACTTGGCTGAACTTGTTGCCTCATACGAGCATTATTGAGGCACACCATCCAATTTTGAAAGTACGCGTTGATGAGCGTTTATTAACACGCTCATGTACTCTAAGCGTGCCTTCGCTTGATATTCATTTTACTTGTGAAAACTTGCAAGGTTTAGCTGTACTAGGTGATTACGGCCTAAACGGCATTCGTTATCTTGAGCTTGCATTGCCAGTTCCTGAAATGCCAATCGGTTACCATGATGCACTCATTACAGTGGCAGATCAGCAAGCTCACAGTCAGCTATGGATCACACCTAAAGAAAGCTTTTCTATTGATGATAAAAAGCGTTTGGGCTTATCCATTCAGCTTTATAGCTTATGCAATGAAGAGGGGTTAGGAATTGGTGATTTCGCTGATTTAACAAAACTTATTAAAGCAGCCGCGACTAACAATATGGATTATGTGTTGCTTAATCCGCTGCATTTACTGTTTGAACACAGTCCTGAGAGGGCGAGTCCTTATAGTCCAAATAGCCGAGCGTTATTGAACCCGCTGTATATTGCTGTGTCATTATGCGAAGACGCCAAAAATAATAATGCACTTGATAAATTATTGGCAAATAAACCGCAAACCGATGCGACTTACATTGATTATACATCGGTTAGTGATTTTAAATATCAAGTGTTTAGCTGTTTATATCAACAATTTTGTGAGTTTGCTTCAGAAGAGCGAAAACAGCAGTTCGCTCGTTTTTGTGAAACCCATAAACGCAGCCTGTCGACCATGTTGGTTGGCGACCGTGATTATGCTAGCTATTTACAATGGCAAGCTCACCTTCAATTAAATATCTGCCAGCAAGCTGCCCGTGATAGCGGTATGGCAATTGGCCTTATTAATGACTTAGCCGTTGGCTGTGCAGGTGATGGCAGTGAGTTCAAAAGCCAAAATGAGCTATTTGCCGAAAATGCTCATGTTGGAGCTCCGCCAGATCCTTGGGCTGAACATGGTCAGAATTGGGGTTTGCCAGCACTGAATCCACAAAAGTTAAGTAAAGACAACTTTGCTTTTTATCGCTCACTTATCCGCGCCAATATGGAAGATGTGGGTGGTCTTAGAATTGACCATGTAATGGCAATTCGCCGTCTTTGGTGGTGTTTTGAGAATAATTCCCAGCAAGATGGTTGTTATGTTTATTATCCGTTTGAACAGTTATTAGCAGTGCTTAAAATTGAATCTCATCTTAATCAATGCGTCGTAATTGGTGAAGATTTAGGTGTGGTACCTAATGAAGTGCGTGAAGCATTAAAAGCAAGTGCAATCTATTCAAATGGGTTGTTCTACTTTGAAAAAGATTATCAAGGCGAGTTTTTAGCGGCTGAGCATTTTGCGCCTCATAGCCTTTTAATGATAGCCAACCATGATGTACCACCATTCAAAGGCTGGTGGATTGGCCACGATATTACGATTAAACAACAATATGGTTTGCTTGATAATGAGCAAACTCGGGCTCAATTCGATGCGAGAAACATTGAAAAGCATCGTATGCTTAATTTTATCGCACGAGAGTCACACCAGCATTTATCGTTAGAAACAGATGCCTTTACGGTTTATGAAGCGTTGGCATCCTCATTAGCGGCAGCACCAGCAAAGCTATTTACTATTCAAATAGATGACTTAGACCAGCAAATACTGCCTGTAAATATCCCCGGTACTGATAAAGAGTACCCAAATTGGCGGCGTTTATTGTCGCGTCCAGCTGCGCAGATTATCGAAGCGCAACAGTCATTCTTAGCCAATTTAATTTCGATAAGGAATCAATAATGCGAAGTCGTGTTCGTCAAGAGCAAAGTGCACAATCTGTTATTTATCAAAAACAAATCGATGCATTAGCCAGTGGTTGTTTTAGAGATCCTTTCAGCTTTCTTGGGGCGCATAAAAGTGGCCCTACAAGCTATGAAATTCGTTGCTTTTTGCCTGGCGCAAGCAGTGTTTCGATTCTGCTTGGCACAGAAAAAATCGTTGCGCAGCAACAAGGTGATAGTCATTTATTTGTCGCAAATATCAAATCAAAAACGAAACCTGACTACCAGCTGGATGTTAGCTATAGCAATGAATTTACTCATCAACAATATGATGAGTACAGCTTTGAAAGCAGCTTAGATGAACAGGCAATGTATCTGTTTAATGAAGGCAGTTTAGAGCATGCTTATCAACATTTTGGTGCACATTTTGTGACTCAACAAGGGGTTGATGGTGTTCGCTTTACAGTGTGGGCGCCGAATGCCAGTAGTGTATCGGTTATTGGTGAATTTAATTATTGGCAGCGTAATCGTCATTTTATGCGTTTTCATCCTGCCAGTGGGGTATGGGAGTTGTTTATTCCTGGGCTTAAAGAGCATCAATGCTATAAATTTGCTATCACCACTGTGACCGGAGAAGTGCTTGATAAAGCTGATCCATTTGCGTTTAAGATGCAACAAGCACCGGGTACAGCGTCAGTGCTACAAAAGCTAAAAACAGGTATTCAGCTTTCTGAAAGGGCGTTAGCAAATCGTGCAAAAAGAAACAGTGTCGATGCGCCTGTTAGCATTTATGAAGTGCATGCGGGTTCTTGGCAAAGACGAGATGACGGCGAGCGCTATCTCACATGGCGTGAACTTGCTGATAATCTTATTCCTTACACAAAAGAGCTCGGTTTTACGCACCTACAATTAATGCCAATCAGCGAGTACCCATTTGATGGTTCTTGGGGTTATCAACCCGTTGGATTATTTGCCCCGACCAGTCGCTATGGCAGCTTTGAAGATTTTGTTTACTTCGTCGAGCAATGTCACGAAGCAGATATTGGTCTCATACTGGACTGGGTACCTGGTCATTTCCCAAGTGATCCTCATGGTTTACATCGTTTTGATGGCACCCATCTATACGAACACGCTGATGTGAGACAAGGTTTTCACCCTGATTGGAATACCTATATCTACAATTATGACCGCGCAGAGGTTCGTAGCTTTCTGATTGCGAATGCAATGTACTGGCTACATGAATTTGGTATTGATGGCTTACGTGTGGATGCGGTTGCTTCAATGCTTTATTTAGACTACAGCCGTGAAGAAGGGCAGTGGGTTGCAAATCAATACGGCGGCAGAGAAAACTTAGGCGCTATTGAGTGCTTAAAACAAGTCAATATGCGCTGCTATGCGAAAAATCCGGGTATTATGATGGTGGCTGAAGAGTCAACTGCGTGGCCGGGTGTTACGCGCCAAGTTGACCATGATGGTTTAGGTTTTGGTTATAAGTGGAATATGGGGTGGATGAATGACAGTTTGCATTATATGCAGCGCGATTCCCTTTACCGTTCGCATCACCACCACGAAATGACCTTTTCGATGGTTTACGCCTACAGCGAGAACTATATTTTACCGCTTAGCCATGATGAAGTGGTGCATGGTAAAGGCTCATTAATTGAAAAAATGCCAGGGGACGACTGGCAAAAGTTTGCAAACTTACGTGCATATTATGCCTTTATGTGGGCGCATCCAGGTAAAAAATTATTGTTTATGGGTGCTGAAATCGCCCAGCGTAAAGAGTGGAATCACGACCAATCGCTTGATTGGCATTTACTTGAGCATATTAGCCACAGTGGCATGCAGCAAACGATTAAAGATTTAAATGCTGTTTACACTAGTACGCCAGCTTTATACGAGCAAGATACCAGCCCAGCAGGTTTTGCTTGGCTCGACAGCAACAATGCTGAGCAAAGTATGTTTAGCTTTATTCGCTATGCAAAGAAAGCAGAAGATTTTGTGGTTGTGATATGTAATTTAACGCCACAGGTGTATCACGACTACGTGATAGGTGTGCCAAAAGCTGGTACTTATCAAGTTATTTTGAACACAGATAAAGCGGACTATTTTGGTTCTGGCGTTGATGCAACTAGTCACGCAGAGCAAATCATCGTAAGCCAAGCGATTGAAAGCCATGGCTTTAATCAAAGCATCAGTGTGTCTTTGCCTGGTCTTGCGACAATTTACCTTAAGAAGGTGAGCGATGAGTCATAGTGTTGAACTCGAAGTTGGGGTGAGCTCGCCTTTAGGGGCATCTGTTGTTGGTGAGGGCGTAAACTTTGCTGTGTACGCACCACAAGCACAACATATGTCTTTATGCTTATTTGATAGCAGTGGTCATTCAGAAATTCTCACCCTAGCGATGCATATGAACGAAGGCGGTATCTGGACACTAAAAGTGAGTCCTCTGAAAAGTGGCGCCTTGTATGGCTTTCGCGCTGATGGTGAGTACGCACCCGAAAAAGGACTATTTTTTAATAATCACAAATTGCTGTTAGACCCTTATGCGCGTGATTTATATGGCGAGTTTACGTGGAGTGAACGTCACTATGGGCAAATGCCTGTAGGAAAGTTAAGCCAGGTTAACAATGCTATTGATATGCCAAAATCTCGAGTTCGTGAGTTGGCACCTTACACAGGTAAAAAGCCGAATCACAGCTGGGGTAAAACGGTTATTTACGAATGTCATGTAGTTGGTGCAACCTGTCGTCATCCTGAGATCCCAAAATCGTTACAAGGTAAGTTTTTAGGTTTAAGCCATCCTAGCTTTATTGAGCATTTACGCACTATTGGGGTGACTTGCCTAGAATTATTACCTATTCATGCATTTATCAGCGAGCAGTTTCTTACCGCTAAAGGTTTACAAAATTACTGGGGCTACAACACGCTTAACTTCTTTACGCCGCATAAAGAGTATCTCGTTAATGATGATATTAGTGAGTTTCAAGAAATGGTGGCAGCGCTTCACAAAGCGGACATAGAAGTAATACTCGACGTGGTTTATAACCACACTGCAGAGGCGGGCACAGATGGGCCTATTTTATCATTACGTGGCTTAGACAATTTAGGTTATTACCGCACTGTTGCTGATAAACCGCAGCATTATATTAATGATACCGGCTGTGGTAACACGGTAAATATTGATTCGCCTCGTTCTTTACAGCTGGTACTTGATAGCTTGCGTTATTGGGTTGAAGTGATGGGGGTCGATGGTTTTCGTTTTGACTTAGCAACCATTTTAGCGCGTAACCCGAATGGTTTTAATCAGGCGCATGCGTTTTTCCAAGCGATTAATCAAGACCCAGTATTAAGCCAAGTTAAACTCATTGCAGAGCCTTGGGATATAGGCCCAGGAGGTTACCAATTAGGGGCTTTTCCGGCACCGTGGCGTGAATGGAATGATAAATATCGCGATACGATAAGACGCTTTTGGAAACAAGAACAGGGCGTAATTGGTGAGCTTGCAAAACGTTTACATGGTTCGTTTGACTTGTTTGAGCATAACCTACGTGGGCCGCTTAACAGTATCAATTTTATCACTAGTCATGATGGCTTTACGCTTGCTGATTTAGTTAGTTACGAGAATAAACATAACGAAGCCAATGGCGAGCAAAATCGTGATGGACACAGTGACAATCACTCATTCAATTGTGGCGTTGAAGGGTTTACCAATGACCCACAAGTGAGCAAATTACGCTTACAGCAACAAAAAAATATGCTGTTAACTTTGTTGCTTTCTAAAGGCGTGCCTATGCTTTCATTAGGAAGCGAAATGGCACACTCACAAGGTGGTAACAACAACGCCTATTGTCAAAACAATCGCACAAGTTGGCTTGCATGGAAAGACTCACAATTTAGTCATCCTCTTACACGTTTTATTGACGATGTTTTGCGCATTCGTAAGCAGTTCAGCATTTTTAAACACCGCTTTTTTGTTCACGACAATGACCCGCGTTATGACGTCGCGTGGTTCACTGAATCAGGCACCAATATGCAACAAGACGATTGGCATCAAGGCGATCGCCAGGTGCTGATATACAGCCTGACAGACAAGCACACAAATCAAGCTTTATTGATCATATTAAATGCAGGATCAGAACCTGTAACTTGCCAACTTCCTAACTTAGATAAAGGAAAATGGCAGTTAGCGCTGACCAGCATTCATCCAATGTCAACTCAGTTGGTTGACAAGGAACACGAGATTGCTGCAATGAGCAGCTGGGTTTTTACCGCCAATTCAGAGGATCTTAATCATGGCTAAAAATGCCGATCAAGTATGTGTTGTTAAGGGCTGGCAGGATGCGCCTACAGTTGATGAAAGTACCTTAGACGATGATTTATCACGCCATTTTTATTACACCCTTGGACGTGACAAAGTAGGTAAATCACAACTGTATTTATACCATGCATTAGCATTAACTATTCGTGACCGATTAGTTGCTCGTTGCCGAGTAACAAAACAGCAAATTCATGAACAAAAACGCCGTAAAACAGCTTACTTGTCTCTTGAATTTTTAATGGGCCGCGCCCTTGGCAATGCGATTTTAAACTTAGATTTAGATGAGCAAGTAGCTAAGGCGTTGCAAGAATACTGCACCGAACTTGAGCAAGTTGCGGAGGCTGAGCATGATGCAGGTCTAGGTAATGGTGGCTTAGGGCGCTTAGCTGCATGTTTTTTAGATAGCTGTGCAAGTCTTGCATTACCAGTGGTTGGCTATGGTATTCGTTATGAATATGGCATGTTTAATCAAGCTATTGAAAATGGTCATCAAATTGAACAACCAGATAATTGGTTACGTGAAGGGCACCCGTGGGAGCTGAGTGCGCCTGAGCAATCAAAACGCGTAAAATTCTTCGGTCATGTTGAAAGCTATACTGATAAACAGGGTCGTGAACACCGTCAATGGCTAGATTCTCATGATGTCTTAGCTGTCCCTTATGATGTGCCGATTCCGGGTTACAAGAACGATATTGTAAACACCCTACGTTTATGGAAATCAGAAGCCACTGACGAATTTGATTTAAGCGAGTTCAATGCGGGTAGTTACTCAGAAGCTGTAGCGCGTAAAAACTTAGCTGAACAAATCACAATGGTACTTTACCCAAATGATAGTAGCGAGAACGGTAAAGAGCTACGTTTACGTCAGCAATACTTCTTATCATCGGCGAGTCTACAAGACATCATTGATACCTGGGTTAGCAAACATGGCGAAGACTTCTCTGATTTTGCTGATTACCATGTTTTTCAATTAAACGATACGCACCCAAGTATTGCTGTTGCTGAGCTTATGCGAATTTTGGTTGATGAGTATGAGCTAGATTGGCAAGAAGCGTGGTCTATCACGACTAAGACCATGGCTTATACAAACCACACTTTACTTCCTGAAGCATTAGAGAAGTGGTCAGTATCTTTATTTGCCCGATTACTACCGCGTATCTTAGAAATTATTTATGAAATCAATGCGCGTTTCTTAGCCGAAGTTGCGTTAGCTTGGCCTGGTGATGTTGAAAAACAGCGTGCGCTATCGCTTATCGAAGAAGGCCCTGAGCCGCAAATTCGCATGGCATATTTAGCGATTGTAGGTAGTTATTCGGTTAATGGTGTGGCTGCACTTCACACTGAGCTGCTTAAAGCTGGCTTATTTAACGAGTTTTATCAGCTATGGCCAGATAAATTCAATAATAAAACCAATGGTGTAACACCGCGTCGTTGGTTAGCACATTGTAACCCAGAGTTGGCTAAACTGCTTAATCAACACATTGGTGATGAATGGGTTGCTGACTTTAGCAAAATTAGCCAGTTACGCCGTCTATATGACGACCCTAAATTCCATAAACAATGGCAAGCTGTAAAGCACACTAATAAGCAACGCCTTGTTGAATTAGTAAAAAACCGCTGTGGTGTACAGTTTGACGCTGAAATGATGTTTGACGTGCAAGTTAAACGTATTCACGAATATAAGCGTCAGTTATTAAACGTACTGCACGTTATTCACCTTTACGATCGTATTCGCCAAGGCGATACAGCAAACATTGTTCCTCGTTGCGTGCTACTGGGCGGTAAAGCTGCACCAGGTTACTACATGGCGAAGAAAATTATTAAATTAATTAATAACGTAGCAGAAGTGATCAATAAAGATCCGCTTGCTAAACCGTATTTAAGAGTTGCTTTTTTACCTAACTACAACGTAACAGCCATGGAAACTATTTGCCCAGCAACTGATTTATCTGAGCAAATTTCTACAGCAGGTAAAGAAGCATCTGGCACAGGTAACATGAAGTTCATGATGAACGGTGCTTTGACTATAGGTACGTTAGATGGCGCTAACATTGAAATTCGTGATGCAGTGGGTGCTGATAACTTCTTCTTATTTGGTGCACGTGCAGAGCAAATTGACGATATCAAAGCACACTATAATCCTGAGCAGATTATTCACCAAACTGACAGCCTCTATAAAGTAATGCAATTACTTGAGAGCGGTCATTTTAACCTGTTTGAGCCTAATTTATTTGACGACATTATTGCGGCGATTAAGAGCCCGCACGATCCATGGTTAGTCGCTCATGATTTTGCCAGCTTTGTAGAAGCGCAAGAGCAAGTTGAACAAGCCTACTTAGATACTGCTCACTGGACAAAAATGAGTATTTTGAACACTGCAGCCAGTGGCATGTTTTCGAGCGATAGAACCATTAGTCAATACAGTGACGACATCTGGCATTTGGAGCCATTAATGGATACTAGTGCACAGCAAAACACACAGAAGAAAAGCAGCTAGCTTAAGACGGAGAGAGTTATGCCAAGTTATGCAAACCGATATATAAGTAGTTTAACAAGAGAAACGTATGCCCTCATCCTAGCAGGAGGGCGAGGTTCACGTTTACATGAATTAACAGACTGGCGTGCTAAACCAGCAGTCTATTTTGGTGGTAAACACCGAATCATCGACTTTCCACTGTCGAACTGTATAAATTCAGGTATTCGTCGAGTTGGTATTGCTACTCAATATAAGTCGCACTCGTTAATTCGTCACGTAAATCGTGCATGGGGCCATTTCAAAAAAGAATTGGGAGAATCAGTTGAAATACTTCCTGCCTCTCAGCGAAATGGAGATGACTGGTATTGTGGTACAGCTGATGCGGTATTCCAAAATATGGATATTATCCGCCATGAGCTGCCTAAGTATGTGATGATCCTCTCGGGTGACCACGTTTATTGTATGGACTACGGTGGTTTGTTGGCTAAACACGTTGAGACAGGTGCTGATATGACGGTATGTTGTATTGAGGTACCTTGCGAAGAAGCTGCAGATACATTTGGTGTAATGACAGTTGATGAAAGCAATCGTGTTCGTCGTTTTGATGAAAAACCTGCTGAGCCTACTTCTGTGCCTGGTAAGCCAGGGACCTGTTTAGCATCAATGGGTAACTATATTTTCAATACTGAGTTCTTATTTGAACAATTGAAAAAAGACGCAGAAACTGAAGGTTCTGGCCGAGATTTCGGTCACGATATTATCCCTGCTATCATCGAAGAGCATAACGTATTTGCCTATCCGTTTAGAGATGTACATGATGGTCAGCCATACTGGCGCGATGTGGGTACACTTGACTCATTCTGGGAAGCCAACATGGAGCTGGTAATGCCACAGCCACAGCTTGACCTTTATGATCCAAAATGGCCAATTTGGACTTATCAAGAGCAGTTACCACCTGCTAAATTCATTTTTGATGATGATGACAGACGTGGTATGGCTGTTGATTCAACAGTATCAGGTGGCTGTATTATTTCTGGTTCTAAAGTTAAGAAGTCACTACTTTTCTCGAATGTATATGTTCATTCATTCTGTGAAATCGAAGAATCAGTGATATTACCAGGTGTTAAGATCAACCGAAATTGTAAGATTAGGCGTGCTATTATTGACCGTAACTGTGAGATCCCCGAAGGACTTGAAATCGGTTACGATAACAAAGTCGACAAAGAAAATGGCTTTAGAGTCTCGAAAAAAGGGATTGTGTTGGTCACTCGTGATATGTTGAATGAGCTTGCAAAGAAGTTAGAGCAACAAGAGCAAGATAATAAACGCCTTGCTTAAGCAATCGCGCTAAGACAAAAAGGGAGGGCATGTCCCTCCTTTATTTATATTTGAATAATACCAGTTTGCTTAATTAAGTATTATTGCCAATTGGTATAAAAGTTTTATGGAGTACTGCAAAGCATGCATGTATTGATGGTAGCTGCAGAGAATGATGCATTACCGAATGCAAAAGTCGGTGGTGTAGCGGATGTTGTTAGAGATTGCCCTAAAGCGTTAGTAGAAAAAGGCCTTAGTGTTGATGTGGTGATCCCAGATTATGGCTTTGAGTATTTAGAGCGGCATCACATAGGTGTAGTGCACGTGCCCTTTGCAGGTCATATGCAAAAACTGGATGTGTGGAAGCTTGCTAAAAGTGAAGAAGGTATAACGCAACTGCTTATTTCTCATTGGGAATTTAGCCGCCATAACGGCGCTGTTTATTGTAATGATGAACCGGGCCGTCCGTTTGCAACCGATGCAAGTAAGTTTGCTCTTTTTAACGCTGCTGTTTGCGAAGCCTTATTACAAGGGCTTATTCGCACGCCGGATGTTGTTCACTTACATGATTGGCACAGTGCTTGTGTTGCTCTATTACTTAAATCAGATAGCCGCTATAGAAAACTAGCGCACTTATTTTTAGCTTACACAGTACATAACCTTGCATTGCAAGGGATACGTCCTTTCAAAGGTGATAGCTCAAGCCTAGAAGCCTGGTTCCCAAGTTTAGGTTATAACGGCGAAAGGTTATGCGATCCGCGCTATTTTGATTGCTTTAACCCAATGCGTACTGCTATTAACCTGGTTGATAAAGTACACCTTGTTTCGCCAACTTATTGCCAAGAAGTACTGCGTCCAAGTGATGCTGAAAAAGGCTTTTTTGGTGGTGAGGGACTTGAAGCTGACTTGCAGGCTGCCTATGAACAAGGGCGTGTAGTGGGCATTCTTAATGGTTGCGAGTACCCAGGAATGAAGCTTGAAGACATCAGCTTAGCGAGTCTTTATCAACATGCCGAAAATGCGTTATTTCAATGGATGGCAAAAAGCCCAGTATTAGATTCAAGCTATTACATAGCGCATCAACGATTACTTCAATTTAAAACACGGCCGTTTTCAGGGCCATTAGTAACCAGTGTGGGTCGTTTAACGGACCAAAAAGCACTGTTACTTCGTCAGCCTTATGATAAAGGGCTTGTGTTAGATGAGTTATGTCAGCGTTTAAAACAACATAACGGCTACATGGTTATTTTAGGCTCAGGGGATACTGAACTTGAGCACATCATGACATCAGTTATGGCACGTCAAGATAACCTGCTATTTTTAAAAGGTTATGCGCATTATGTTGGTGAATACATGTACCACTTAGGCGATTTATTTTTAATGCCAAGTTCATTTGAGCCGTGCGGTATTAGCCAGATGTTAGCAATGCGAGCAGGACAGCCGTGCTTAGTACATGGTGTAGGTGGTTTACGTGATACAGTAGAACATCATGTGAGTGGTTTCAGTTTCCAAGGCGAGAGTTTGGCATCACAAAGCTACGAACTTGTTACTAGTTTTAGTGATGCGCTTGAGCTTAAAAAATCGCAACCAGAAAAATGGTGCTCAATATGTGAACAGGCTCGAAATGCCCGTTTTACGTGGCAATCCGTTGCAGAAGGCTATTTATCTGGCTTATATCAATAAAAAGTAAGTGATTCATGGTAATTAGGTGACTTTTTTACCAATTTCAGCTATTAATTACTTAGTGTGATATAAAATAAGAAAAGTAGGTAAAGTGGCTGTATTTGTTGCTAGGCAAGCGGTCTTTAATCGTCGTCAACAAGTTGTCGCCTATGAGCTACTATTTAGAGATAGTTTACAAAATAGTTTTCCTGATGTGTCAGAGAGCACGGCAACGGCTCGCCTAATTATGGAAAACCAGCTCAATTTAGGTACTCGTCATATAACGTCGGGTAAAAAAGCATTGATTAATATTGGTCCAGAGTCTTTGAAGCTGGACCTTTGCGCATTTTTGCCAACAAATGATGTCGTGATTGAGTTACTTGAAACCATTGAGCCAACGGACGAAAATTACGAATATTGCCGTGAGTTATTTCATAACAACTATAAATTAGCGTTGGATGATTTTGTTTACCAACCCGAATGGGACCGTTTTTTAAAACTTATTCGTTTAATAAAGTTTGATGTTCAGCAAACCCCTTTTGAAGAATTGGCCCCGATTGTTCATAAATTAAAAAAGTATCAAAAGATAAAGCTATTAGCTGAAAAACTCGAAACAGCTGATGATTACGAAAAAGCGCATAAAATGGGCTTTGATTTTTTTCAGGGTTATTTTTTTGCTAAACCGAAGATGATTCAGCATCGTGATATTGATTACAATTATGCGCTGGTATTATCGATTTATGCACAAGTCATGCGCCCAGATCCAGATATCAGTGAAATCGCTGGTTTGTTTTCTTTAGATACTGCACTTGCTTATAAACTGTTACGTTTAATAAATAGCGGTGTTTTTCCTATAAAGAGTAAAATTGGCTCATTAAAACAAGCGCTTGTTTATTTAGGTCATGAACGACTTAAAAAGTTTGTTAGCCTAATTATTACTGCCCACAGTGCCCAGTCAAAACCAGCCGAGTTGACTCGGCTTTGTGTTGTAAGAGCCCGTTTTTGTGAATTAATCGCTCAGCGTGTTGCTAAACAGCAAACTGGTGAGGCATTTTTAACAGGGCTATTTTCATTACTTGATGCCATATTAGATCAACCTATGGAAAAGTTATTGGATAGATTGCCGTTTCCTGACGAAATTCATGCTGCTCTCATGCAAGAAAAAAATATCCTCTATTACATACTTGAAACGGTTAAAGCGTACGAAACTGGTAGCTGGTGGGCGCTTGAACAGGCTGTTGCCTATCTAAGTATTGAAAGCGCAGATCTTCCCAAGATATACGAAAATGCAGTAAATTGGAGTGATAGCTGCAGGCAAAACCTATAAGGGATTTATGCGCAATATAAATATGGATGTGTTACGGGGTATTGCGGTACTCGGCTTGATGTTTATGAACATCTACACCTTTGCTGTGTTTGAGTATGACTATACCCCAAGTGCTACGCCACCCTTTTCAGACTCGCTAATTTTCACTATTAATACCGTGTTTATTGATGGGCGTTTTAGAAGCCTTTTTTGCTTGTTATTCGGAGCATCTTTAGTTATTCAATGGCAGCTTTGGCAAAATGTTGAAAAACAACATAAACGGCTAAAAGTTTTGGCATTTATAGGCCTTGCCCATGGTTTTTTATTATGGGCTGGTGATATTTTGTTTATTTATGCTTGTGCTGGCTGGTTAACGCTTAAATTTAGTCAGCAAGATGAAGAAAAAAACTTGCGTATGGGTATGTTGTTTTTACTTCTCGGCGCCTTTATTTCATTCTTACTTGCCTTTGTAGAGCCAGATTTTAACCCTGTAACGAGAAGCTCTGAGAGTTTCTTAATGGCGTATGATGCAGCGTATTCTTCTTACTTTGCAGGATTCGTCAGTAACTTTTTGATATTTATCATAATGCTTATTGCTGTACCCCTTATCACTGTGTGGATGGCTGCTGGGTTAATGATGATGGGTGTCTATTTATATAAGAAAGGCGTATTCATTCATGGTTTAACAAACTCCCAGTTCAAGTTGATTGTTCCAGCTGCGATAAGTTTAACGGCCCTGAGATTAATAATCGATCCAAACCAGAGTGTCTTTATGTACGCGATTGTAGAACCAATTAATTGGTTGGCTGCTTTATCCATGGCTATTTTTTATTGCCACATTATTGTGAAAGTAGTTAAGAATATCCCTAATAACTGGTTGCTGCTACAGCAAGCTGGGCGTATGTCATTGACGTTATATTTGATGCAAACAGTCATATTTATATTGTTTTTTAAAGTTGTATTTCCTACTGCTGCGCTTAGCTTTGATAGAATAGATTACTGGTTAGTTATTGCTGTTATGCTTGTTTTTCAATTGTTTTTTTGTAAAGTGTATAGTATGTATTTTAAACACGGTCCGTGCGAGTTAATTTGGCGAAAATTATCTAATTAATTCCTCGTATACGATAATTATAATAGAGTGAGGCGGTAATGCGGATTTGCTTGTTTGTTCTAATCTTGCTTAGCTATTCACCGCTATATGCTGGCGAGCAATTCTCTGTGCTGTTAGTTAACCCCTCAGTTAAAAGTGATTTATTTTGGCAAAGAGTGACTAATGTGATGCAGGTTGCTGCCAAGCAAAATAATGTCGCTCTTACAACAATTTATGGCGGTGGAAATCGCCACATTCAATTAGCTGAGCTGAAACAATACCTTCAATTTAACGCTAAACCCGACTACGCAATTTTAATTAATTACCCAGGTGGTGCAGAGCAGTCAATGACCTTGCTTGAGCAGCACAAAATTAAATTTATCACCCTTGAAGAAACGATTGTTGGCGTAGAGCGAGACGAAGTCGGTAAACCCCGTCAGCGCTTTAAGTATTGGTTAGGTGAAGTATTTCACGATAACTTCAAAGCCGGTGAGCAACTTGGCAAAGCCTTACTTGATGAGGCAATAAATACAAAGCAAACGCCTCATTTTGTTGCTATTAATGGCCATTATGGTACTGAATCTGACACCCGCAGTGATGGTCTCGTTCATTATTTACGTAAACAAGATGTTGAGCTTGAGCAAGTTGTCTATGCAAATTGGAGTAAGCAGGAGGCTGCGAATAAAGTAAGCCGATTATTGCAACGACACCCTGATAGCAATGTGATTTGGTGTGCGTCTGATTTAATGGCGCAAGGCGCCCTAGAAGCTGTGAAAGGTAAAACAGATAAAGCCTATTTCATAGGTGGCATAGACTGGCTTGATGATAATTTAGACTTAATTGAACAACAAAAACTCACTGCCAGTGTTGGCGGGCATTTTATGATGGGAGCGTGGGCACTAATTAGCGTGGTCGATCATCATAATGGCAACCCTTATTGGCAGAATCACGATGCGATTAAGTTTAAGCTTGGGGTGATCACAAAGCACAATATTCAAAGTTACCGCTGGCTAAGAAACATCAAAGATTGGTCGGTTATCCCTTTTGAAGCCTTCTTACTGCAAAACAGTAAAAGCACTGAGTACGCCTTCGATTTTGATACGCTACATAGTTTATTGAGCGAAAAGCCCAAAAACGCAGCGCAACACTAAAAGTGTAGTCAAAGAGCCTAGATTCTACCTAGCTTGGTAAAGGCTTCTGGTATAAACTAGCGGCTTTAAAATCCAGACAGAAGTGTGCCATGACAGAGTTAAAGCGATTAAATAAATCTATCAGTGAAACAGGTTTTTGTTCACGCCGTGAGGCAGATAAATATATTGAAGAAGGTCGTGTTACTGTTAATGGCAACTTGCCTGAAATGGGCGTAAAAGTCAGTGATGCCGATGATTTACTCATTGATGGCAAGCCTTTAAAAGCAAAGCCTAAGCTGGTTTATATTGCCTATAACAAACCAGTTGGTATTACTTGTACGACTGAGCGAAAAATCCAAAGCAATATTGTTAAAGCAGTTAATTACCCCGAGCGTATTTTCCCAATTGGACGCTTAGATAGGCCTTCAGAAGGCTTAATTTTCTTAACTAACGAAGGCGACATCGTTAATAAAATTCTTCGCGCTGGTAATAATCATGAAAAAGAATACGTAGTAACGGTTGATAAACCACTTAATCGCCAGTTCGTTAATAAGATGGCAAATGGTATTCCTATCCTCGATACCGTTACTAAAAAGTGTAAGGTTAAACAAACGGGCCCGCAGCAATTTACCATTGTGCTAACACAAGGCTTAAACCGCCAAATACGCCGTATGTGTGAATATTTAGGCTATGAAGTGGTGACTTTAAAGCGCACACGAATTATGAACGTGACCCTAAAGGGTTTAAAAGTAGGGCAGTGGCGTCACTTAACCGAACAAGAAATGGCTGAGATCAATAACTCAATTGCAGATTCAGGTAAAACGGAAGAGCGTTCAATTGATGAAAACAAACAGCCAACGCAAGCTCGTGCTAAGCAAAAGCCACGCAATGAAGAAGAAAAAAAGCGCGACTTTTCTAAATACGTGAAAAAAGCACGCAGTGATGCCAAGCAAGGTCAATCAAGAGCAAAGGCTGGCAATTCTCACTCATCAAAACCAAATCAAACGAAGCGAAGCAGTACTAAACGCACCGGCACATTAAGCCTGAAAAAGTAAGCTTCAGCGCATTAGAGCCCTGACTAGTCTTTACTGGTTCCCTTCAGGGTTCTAAATGATACTGATTTCAACCTTAGCCTTTATTAGGGTAAATAGCATCATCTTCAAGACGGTCTCTTTTCTGTTTAAATTCTTTTTTAGTGAGTTTTTTCGCGATAATATCGATAAGTTGATGTTTTCTTACAAAGAATAGCTCTTTTGTATGGTCATCTTCAAATAGTAATAGCGCTACTTTATTGTTTTTAACACTTGCTTCAATCAATTTGAGTCCATTCACAATCAAGTTAGGCCTAAAATACAGAGCAATTTGACTGTGTTGTGGAAAGTCATAATGAGATTCAACAGTGCGGTTTGAAACAGAATCACACTCGAGCTCTAAATCGGCTGATTGTTGCCCTTCACAAATATCTGCGATTGGCGTGCCGATTTCCCCAAAAATCCATCTTGAGTTAAATATCAATCCATTTTGTCCTTCAATTGCTAAAATAGCATCAGATAAACTTTCAACGGCAACGTGAAAAGCCACATTAGACTCATGCTGATAGTATGCTTTTTCATTGGCACTTAAAGTACCACTGAGTATTGCAATCAATAAGTAAAAACCACTTCTAAACATCTTAATTCTTCAAGTACTAAATCAGCAGAAATAGGTTAGCACACAAGCTGATAAGTTAATCATTAAACAGACACCCACTTTATTTAGAGCCATAACCAGATCATCAAAATGGATAGCCACGTTAAATAAATTTCACGAAAGCTAGTGCGCTTCCCCAAAAATGGACACCCACTTTAAAAGTAACTAGACAGCCATCTTAAATAACGTTAACTAGACACCCACCTTAACCCACCTTAAATAACAAAAATTTATGCTAGACACAGGCGAGCTCTCGGCACCCGACTTTACCGAGAATAATAAATAAGTTAATGATTGATAGCTGACCAATGTTTCACGACTAATAAACTGGGTTATCAATGGCTACTTTTCAGAATGTATTTATCTTTATTGCATCTCTATTGTTTGTTGGTTATGGGGTGTTGGGATTACTAACGAATAAAATTCGTGTAGGTAGCCGAAGTTATACAGGGAGCATTAGCACCACCCATAAGCACCAAGAACCAGTGCGTTTTTATTTTTGGTGTTGCTTATTTTTATTTGCTGGCTGTGGAGGATTTTATTACCTTTTAAAATAATAGGTAATAAAGAAAAAGCCCTAACAGTTTGCTGATAGGGCTTTTGGTTGAGAGTTAATCTGTATTAATTGGCGTGACGCTGTTTAGGTACTTTGATCTTAAACAGCATGGTATAGAGCACAGGCACAACAATCAGTGTCAGCACTGTCGCAAAACCAAGACCAAACATAATGGTTACCGCCATTGACTGGAAGAATACGTCAAATAGCAGTGGGATCATGCCTAAAATGGTGGTAATTGCTGCCATCGCTACAGGGCGAACACGGCTTACACCTGAGTCAAATACTGCTTTGTAAGGGGCTTTGCCGCTATCAAGTTCAAGGTTAATTTGATCAACTAATACAATGCCGTTTTTGATGAGCATACCGCTTAAGCTCAGTAAGCCAAGCAATGCCATGAAGCTAAATGCTGCATTCATTAGTAATAAACCAGCTGATACACCCACAATGGCAAGTGGCACTGTTGCCCAAATCACTAGAGGCTTTTTAACTGAATTGAACAGCAATACAGTTATAGCGAACATGGCTAAGTAACCAAGAGGTAATGAGCCAAAAATCGCTTTTTGCGCATCTGTTGATGACTCATATTCGCCGCCCCATTGCAATTCATAGCCACGAGGTAGTTCAATAGCTTCTATGTCTTTGCGAACACGTGCAAACAGCTTCGCTGGAGTTTCATCGCCAATAACATCGTGGTCGGCCATTACAGTGATGGTACGCTTACGGTCACGTCGCATGATCAAGCTGTCTTCCCACTCAACAACAAAATCATCAACCACTTGTGTCACCGGAACAAACACTCCTAACACTGGGCTGTAAATTTGTAAGTCGCGCAAGCTTTCAACGTTTAAGCGCTCTTCAGCAGGTGAGCGAGCAATAATAGGCAGCATTTGCGTGCCGTCTTTATATACGCCCACTTGTTTACCCGATAAGCTAGTTAACAGCAGCTGATCAAGGTCTGATTTAGCAATCCCTAAACGACGGGCTTTTTGCTCGTTAAATTGTGGACGAATTAACTTCGAGCGAGCACGCCAATCGTCACGAATATTAAATGCCCCCGCATCTTGATGCAGAATGTCTTTCGCTTCTTTTGCTAATTGACGAAGTACCACAGGATCAGCACCAGAAAAACGCGCTTCAATTTTTGCATCTGTTGATGGGCCAATTTCCATACGTTTTACTTTGAGCTGAGCATCAAGTACATGCTCGTGTTGGTAATCGCGTACTTTTTTGATCATGGTTGTAACAGCTTCGCGGTCTTTTACTCGAATAATCAATTGTCCATAGGCTGGGTATGATTTTTCAGGTGCGTAAGTCAGCATGAAACGTGGTGCACCTTGACCAACCGTTGTGGTTATTTCTTCAACCAGTGGGTCGGCTTGTAAGAATTTTTCGAGCTTTGCAACACCATCCATAGTGGTATGAATATCAGCGCCTTGTGTATGCCAATAATCAACATAAAACATAGGAGTATTCGATGCTGGGAAGAACGACTGCTTGATAAATTTAAAGCCATAAACTGAGCTAACAAGCATGATCACCATCAGCAGTAGCGTGGTTTTACGGTACCGCATTGCTGTATGTAACACGCCTTTATAAACATTAAAAATAACACCTTGATAAGGGTCTTCATCGTGATGCGGCTGTTTTTCAGTGGCTTGTTTAAACATTAAATCAGCGAAAAAAGGCGTTAAGGTAATGGCGGTGATCCAGCTTAGTAACAAGGAAATAAACAACACCCAGAACAAGCTGCCAGCAAACTCACCACTGGCATCTGAACTCAAGCCAATCGGCGCAAAGGCAGTAATTGCAATAACCGTAGCCCCCAGTAATGGCCACTTGGTTTGATTAACGATGTTAGTCGCCGCTTGCAGTTTTGTTTGACCGCGTTTGAGGTTTATTAATATGCCTTCGGTTACTACAATGGCATTATCTACCAGCATCCCTAAAGCTATAATCAAGGCGCCAAGCGAAATCCGCTGTAAATCAATGGCAAACAACTTCATGAAAATGAAGGTACCTAATACGGTCAGTAGCAGTATTACACCAATCAGTACGCCACTTTTAAAGCCCATAAATATTAAAAGTACAATAATAACGATGGCAACAGCTTCAAGTAGGCTGATAATAAAGCCACTAACTGACTTCTCAACCTCTTCTGGTTGGTTATAAACGCTGTTAATTTCCATACCATGTGGTCGTTGATACTCTAGTGACGCTAAATGGGCATCAATATTTGCACCTACATCAACAACGTTAACGCCAGTGCTAAACGACACACCTACCAGTAATGCTTGCTGCTGGTTATAGCGAATAATATTGTTAGGGACTTCTGCGTACTCACGAAAAACGGTGGCAACGTCACCTAAGTAAATAAGCTCATTTTCACCAGGCTTAGAAATAAGTAAATTTTCGAGCTCTTTTACGTCTTTAAATTCACCGGTTGGGTGTAAGCGAATTGATTCATCGCCAACACGCACTTTACCAGCGTTCGACACGCTATTTTGAGTTTGTAAAAGTTGATAAATACGATTAGGCGAAATACCTAACTGGGCAAGCTTGCGGGTTGAAATCTCAACCATGACTTGTGCTTGTTGCTCGCCACCCACTGTTACTTTACTAACGCCATCAACCAAAACAAGTTCACGTTTTAAATAATCAACGTAATCTTTAAGCTCATCGTAAGAATAACCATCGCCAGTGACTGCATACATCACCCCGTATACATCACCAAAGTCATCCATAATCTTGCTTGGATAGACACCTGAGGGCATAGACGATGCCTGATCATTGATTTTACGACGCAGTTCGTCCCATATTTGGCGTAAGTCTTGTTTACGATAATTGCTTTTCATCTCGACGGTAATTTGCGATTTACCCGGTGATGAAATACTGGTTACGTAATCAACATACGGTAGCTGCTGAATTGCATTTTCAATAGGGAAGGTGACTTCTTCTTCAACCTGCTGTGGTGACGCGCCCGGATAAAGGGTGATCACCATGGCTTTTTTTAGGGTGAATTCAGGGTCTTCAAGTTGTCCTAAGCCAAAGTAAGCGACGGTTCCACCAATCAGTAGAAACAGCGCGAACATCCAGCTAATGACTTTTCTTTCAATAGCGAGTGCAGCAAAGCTCATTATAAGCCTCGCTCTTTTTGCCATGGACGCACTTTCATGCCTTCTTCTAAAAAGTGCACACCAGCAGCCACAACGATTTGGCCTTCTTTAATACCTGATAGTACTTCAATGCCATCACGGTGTAATTGGCCAACTTCAACAGCTTGCTTGTGCACTAAACCGGTATTTTCGTCGTAAAGCCACACAAAGCTGTTGTCGTTTTCAGACTCAGTAGGCTCTGAGAATACCGCCTCAACAGGCAGTAATGTATAAGGTGATTGTGAACTGGTGATTTTGCTTAAGTCTATATCAACGCGGCCAGTCATACCGGCAAGTAGATTAAAATCTTCTGGCACAGGTAATGAAAACACAACTTTATACGTTAAAGTAATTGGGTCGGCTTGGGTATCAAACTCTTTAATGGTTAATTGATATGACTTGTTTGGATAACCATCAAATACAACATCAGGTTGATAGTGAACGTCTTTATCGATGCGTGCAATGAGTTTTTCAGGCACTTGAATAACCACATCCATTAGGTCGCGGGTTTCAAGGCGTAGGATGTTTTGTTTTGCTTGAATGTTTTCAAAGTTTTTCACAAATACCTTTGCCACAGTACCCGCGAACGGCGCGCGTAATTCGCTATTATCTAGGTTGGTTTTGGCAATTTTAAGCGCTGACTCAGCAACTTGTTTATTAGCAAGGGCTTGGTCTAACTCAGATTGGCTGGCAATTGAGCGGTTAAATAGCTTTTGCACACGCTCAAGTTGAGACGCTGCAAGTTCATAACGTGCTTTGCGCTCATCATATTGCAGTTGAAAATCTTCAGGATCCAGTTTGGCTAAAAGCTGGTCTTTCTCAACGTGTTGGCCCGCAAGAGCAGGGAACTCAAGTAACTCACCATTTACTCGAAAGGCAAGGTAAGATCCTTGGTTAGCAACCACTTCAGCAGGAAAGCTGCGAATGCTCTGCTCCGAATTATTACCAATATTAAACAGTTTTACAGGGCGAACTACCGGCTCTGCTTCACCTTGTTGTGCTTGCTCTGAACATGCCGCAAGTAACAGAAACATACTGCTCATTAACACGGCGGGTGCCAATCTCATTGTCTTCTCCATAGATAAGAAAGCATAAATTTGCTGCAGGATACGCTGCAAAGATATAAAATAAAAATTATTAAATTTTAGAAACAGCATAAGTTTTATTTATATAGTTTGCTATTAATGAATTTAAATCAATTAATCATTCTAGATGCTATTGTGCAAAGCTCTAGTTTGAGCCAAGCCGCACTTAAATTGCATAAGACTCAACCTGCGCTCACGCTAGCGATTAAGAAGCTGGAGTCAGAGCTAGGTTTTGAGCTGCTAGACCGTAGTCAATATCGATTACACTTAACTGAAAAAGGCCGAATTTTTTATCGAGAAGCCCGACAATTGCTTAATGCAAACAGTGAGTTAAGCTCACTCGCTAAAGAGCTTGCATTAGGTAATGAGGCCAATTACAAAATATGCTACGAGCAACTTTGTCATCAAAACAGCTATAACCAAGTGATCAGTCGTACATTTAAACGTTTTGCCAGTACAGAGTTTAGTATTTCTTCAGGTAAACGTTTTGTATCTCTTGAGCAAGTTAATAGCCATGAGGCTGATTTAGGAATTGGCCCTTGGTTTGATTTGTTTCATGCAACAGGGGATCTAGAAAGTTTGCCAATTGGTAAATTTGATATAGGTATTGTCAGCGCGCCTGATGTGGTGCCAAGTTCAATCACCTTTTCAGAAATTCAAAATTACCCGTGTTTAGCCATGTTTGAAAGCGACTTGAGCTTTGATAGCGATAGGCTTTCTTATACCTTAGGCTCTGCATTAATGAAAATTGACGATATAACCAGTGTTAAGTCGTTTTTACTCTCTGGTGCGGGTTGGGCAATGATCAGTTTGCAACATTGCCAAGCAGAAATCGATGCTGGTTTATTGCAGCAAATTAAAATTGTCGATCGTGAACACCAGTTTGGCGCAGAAATTCGAGTTTTTAGACAGCATTCGGTTCATCATGGGCCTGTTGCAAGAGCCATTTGGCAAGATTTTAGCGAGGTCAGTAAACACTATTTGGAGTCGAGTCGTGCAGCAGCCAACTAAAGAAGAGTTAATTTATACCATTATTTGTGCCATTCCTGAGGGAAAAGTTGCCAGTTATGGGCAAGTAGCAAAGCTTGCAGGATACCCTAATAACTCAAGGTTAGTGGGCAGGTTATTAAAAGTAATGCCCGAAGGCTCAAACATTCCTTGGCATCGGGTAGTTAATAGCCAGGGTAAAATATCGTTTCCAGAAGGCAGCAATAAACACCTTGAGCAACGACAAAAACTACTCAGTGAAGGCGTTACCTTTAATAAGGCTAAAATTAATATGCGCCTGCACCAGTGGGACTAATAAACATACAAGCTAATTGATAGGTAATGACAAACACAGCCAACTAACACGAATACGTGCCAAATTGCATGGCTGTAATGGCGGGCTTTAGCGCTGTAAAACACTGTGCCTAAACTGTACGCAATCCCGCCAGCTAGCAACCACCATAAAGCGCTTAAATCAAGGTTCAAATAAAGTGGATAAACAAGTGCTAATGCAAACCAGCCCATTAATAAATAGGTAGCGAGAGAGACTTTTTTATTCGTGTTTTTGACCAGTAATTTATATGCAACACCACCAAGCGCTAAAGACCAAATAAACACTAAAGCAGCAATTGCCCAAGCCCCAGATAACGAAATAACCAAATAAGGCGTGTAGGTTCCGGCAATAAGCAAGTAAATCGCACAGTGGTCACATTTTTTATAAATGGCTCGTATACGCTCTCTGGTACTGGCGTGATATAAGGTCGAGGCTAAAAATAATACCAGTAGGCTTGAGCCGTACACGATGGCACTTACCGTAGCTGACA
Source organism: Pseudoalteromonas sp. bablab_jr010 (assembly GCF_016464105.1). Classification (NCBI taxonomy): domain Bacteria; kingdom Pseudomonadati; phylum Pseudomonadota; class Gammaproteobacteria; order Alteromonadales; family Pseudoalteromonadaceae; genus Pseudoalteromonas; species Pseudoalteromonas sp. bablab_jr010. The sequence goes on from NZ_JACDWV010000135.1 coordinate 25,402, forward strand.
CAACTTTAGATTGTGAAATTAAGTCCCACAGTACATATACCGAAAACAGGACTCCCATGCCGTGAGTAAGCACATTAAGTTGTTCTTCTTGGTGTGAATAAGGGAGTTGTTCTGTCATATCTATCTACTAAAAATGAGTGAATAAAACAGTTTCAGTGTACAAGTGTGCGCTGAAGTTGGCAATGCTTATTTTTTCACTAAATGTTGGTCAAAAAATTTAAATTTGTTGGTTATATTAACCAGTCCTGAATGAGGTTGAAAAATAAAATTATATTTAAATCCTTATAAATCAATTAATTAAAAAATATTTTCAGTGTGGCACAACCTTTGATTAAGTAATTACGACTAATTACTTAAAGAGACAAGGAATACCACTATGAATAACTCACTTAAATTAACTACTGCTGCGTTACTTGTATTAGGGTCAACTCAAGCAAGCGCTACTGACTTTGAATTAGATATCAGCAACACCATTACACAATCTGTTAAAAGCTATGTTCAACAAGCAAGCATTGAATTGAAAGAAAGCGTAATGAACAGCATTGAGTTTGATGCTCAAAAGTTACTAGATACTTACATGAGTGAAGATGCAATTGCTTCGAAAGAAGAAGAGTTAAAAATTGCTCAAGCTCCTAAAGCAACAAACAAGCAGTAAGGAAACAAGACAATGAGTAGTGAAATCAGCTTATTTTTACTTATGGTTGCACCGGTTTTGAGTTTACTCAGTGCGTATGCATCAATCGAATTATTTCGTAACGTTGCGCAATGGTTCAACTTCTAGAGTACAAAGTAGATATTAAGATTTCATGAAATATTGATCGGCGGATTAAAAACGCACGTAATTAAAGGCATGTGGTTTTAGAATAGTAGACTTTATGAAGCGTGCGATTTTTCCTTTACCGGTTTTTATTTTACCTGAAGGGTTCACCAAGCTAAGAATTTTTGAGCAGCGTTACTTAACGATGGTCAAAGAAGCGGTACAAGATAATACAGGTTTTGTGCTGTGCACTTATCAACACGATACAGATCTTAACTTGCCCGAAATAGGTTGTTTAGTGCAAATAACCGACTTCAATCAAGATGATAGTGGCCAATTACTAATTGATGTTTATGCTGAACATGCCGTGTCTATGCATAACGCGTATCAGGATAAGCAGCAACTACGCCATGCTGACATCGAACTAATTACATCGCCTTCATGGTATGTAAACACACCAATCAATGACGAAAACACTCTATTGAGCGACACGCTTCGTGCTGTGTTTGCAAATCAGCCTGATTTAGCAGGTCTTTATAAAACCCCACAATTTGATAACCTTGCTTGGGTTGTTGCCCGCTGGCTCGAAATTTTGCCTATTTCATTAGTTAAAAAACAACAACTTGCCTTTAAATCTAATTTTGAAAACTTGCTAAGTTTCCTCCATACTCTAATTAACAACGAATTTACTGATTAATGTGATCTCACATCAACTTTTTGGCGTATAAGTTTTTACGACAATAATTGGATGACACAAAGATGGTAAGTCAACAACTTCAAACCGGTTGTAAACCTAACACAGGTCAATTTTCTGCCATGCCAGATACACCAAGCAAAGAGCTTGCTGATGCCTTATTTGCTGTAGCAACGCACCGTGATAAGCGTGCGTTTGCTGTGCTGTTCCAATATTTTTCGCCAAAAATAAAACGTTTTGGAATCAAACAATTTGGCTCTGAAGCGCAAGCGATGGAATTAGTTCAAGAAACCCTTACCTCTGTATGGCGCAAAGCGCATCTTTACCACAAAGAGAAAGGTGCTGCGACAACTTGGGTGTATACCGTGATGCGTAATGCTTCTTTCGATATGCTTAGAAAAATGAAGAGCACTAAAGAAGAGTGCATTAGTGAAGATATCTGGCCATTGATTGATGAAGCCGAGCCAGGCCAGCATGAATTTAGTGACCATTTAGAAGATAAACAGATCAAACAATACCTTGATAAGTTACCCCTTGCGCAACGTGAAGTTGTGCGCGGTGTATATTTCCAAGATATGTCGCAAGAACAGCTTGCTGAACATTTAAATATTCCCGTAGGCACAGTGAAATCTCGTCTTCGCTTAGCCTTGCAGAAGTTACGCAATGAAATGGGAGATCACCATGATTAAGCACCATCCTAGCAACGAATTACTTGCCAAGTTCAGTGAAGGGAATCTACCTGCAACTTTGAGTGTTGCAGTCGCTATTCATGTTGAAATGTGTCCTGTGTGTCAAAAAGAGCTCGCTGCGCTTGAAGCGAAAAATGCAGACAATGTATTTACTGAATCAGCTACCGACTTGGATGATATGTTAGATCAAACACTTTTTGATGCCATCACCGCTGATGAAACGATTGATGAAGTGTACGAGCAAGCGCAGGTATCGGTTGATGTTAAAGACAAAACCTACACCTTACCCAGAGCGCTCACGCGTATTGGCCACAGCAAGTTTATGCAAATTGGTAAGCTTGCCCGCTCTCGTATTGATTTAGATGATGGCGCGTTACGAGCAAGCCTGCTGCATATTGATGCGGGTGGTGAAATACCTGAGCACACACATACTGGATTTGAGCTCACTTTATTACTAGATGGGGAGTTTAGTGATGAAGACGGAGACTATGTACCAGGTGACTTTATGATGTTAGATGGCCGTCACAATCACACACCAAAAACGATTGAAGGGTGCTTGTGCTTTACAGTTGTTAGTAGTGCCCTACACTTCAATAAAGGTATTAGTAAATTACTGAACCCAATTGGTAATCTTATCTATTAGAAGAGTTTATATGCAGCAATCGACAATTAAAATTGGTTTAAGTGCCTGTTTAGCTGGCGACAAGGTTCGCTTTGACAGCGGGCACAAGAAATCTAATTTTTGCATGGATGAGTTGGCTAACCATGTTGAATATAAAAAGTTTTGTCCTGAAGTAGCGGTAGGGCTGCCAATCCCTCGACCAACTATTCGTCAAGTGCGTGTTGGCGATACTATTAAAGTGTGTCGCCCAGATGGCACTGGCGATGTTGGCCCTAAATTAACTGAATACGGCAAACGTGTTGCAACAGAACAAACGGCAGATTTAAGCGGCTTTGTGTTTTGCGCTAAAAGTCCTAGTTGCGGTATGGAACGTATTAAAATCTACAACGAAGCGGGTACTGGCAATACCTCAGAAGGTATCGGCTTTTTTGCAGAGCAAATAATGGCGCATAACCCATTGTTACCATGCGAAGAAAACGGTCGTTTAAATGATATGCACCTTCGCGAAAACTTTGTAATGCGTGTTTATACCTACAAACACTGGCAAACATTAAGCGAACAACCACTCACAGTTCATCGATTGACTCAGTTTCATGCCCAATATAAGTACTTATTGATGGCTCATAACTACGAAGCTTACCGTAGTCTAGGAAATCTACTTGGCACTTTTGATGGCGAAGATATCCAAACTTTGGCTGATGAATATATTTTAGGGTTAATGACAGCCCTTAAAAAACCGGCTTCACGTAAAAATAACGCAAATACCTTAATGCATTTGCAAGGTTATTTTAAAAAATCGCTTTCTAAGATTGAAAAGCAAGAACTACGTGATGCCATCGATGAATATCGCCAAGGCTTAGTGCCACTATACGTACCACTTACGCTAATTAAGCATCATTTAAAAGTGCATCCAAACGAGTATCTTGCTAAGCAAGTGTATCTTGACCCCTATCCGAACGAATTAAAACTACGCTACGGAATTTAATGAATACATTATTTTGGTTTAGGCGCGATCTGCGCCTTTTTAATAACGACGCCTTGTATCATGCAATCGAAAATGGTTGCAGAAATGCGGTATTTTTTATTACTGAAAAGCAATGGCAAAAGCATGATGTGGCTGCTATCCAGCTAGATTTATTAAAGCGTAGGCTTAGCTTCTTGGGGGAGCTTTTAGCTAGCAAAGGTATTGAATTACATATTATTGATGCAGCCGATTACGCAGGCTGTGTTGAAAAATTAGCGTCATTTTGCGAGCAGCATCAAGTAAAAAATGTCTACGCTAACAACGAATATGAGCTTAATGAAGTAAACCGAGATAAAGCCTTTTTACAGCACGCTGACAGCTATGGGATTGCTTTTTATGCATACGACGGCGATGTGATTGCGCCACCGGGAAGCATCAAAAATCAAAGCGGCGAAATGTTTAAAGTATTTACGCCATTTAAAAATGCATGGCTAAAAGTTTATCAAGACACCCACTTTTATTTTGCTGAGCCGCCGAAGATGTTCGACCCAATTGAGTGGCAGCCAAGTGAGTTATTAGCCTCAGACGGCAGCTCAGAAAAATGGCCTGTTGATGATGAAACGCTCAGTCACGTTTGCGCGCGCTTTATTGAAGAAAAACTCGCAACATATCAAGACCAACGAGATATCCCAAGCATTAAAGGCACCTCGGGGTTAAGCCCTTATTTAGCCCTTGGTATTGTCAGCGTTCATCAATTATTGGCACTGATCCAACAGCACCACCCAGATGTACTACGAAGCAGTAAAAGTAACTTATTTTGTTGGGTTAACGAATTGATTTGGCGTGAGTTTTATCGCCATCTTATCGCGATTTATCCAAACCTAAATAAGTACGAAAATTTTAACGATAAATACAACGCTGTGAAATGGCGTGATGATGACAGCGACTTTAAAGCATGGTGCGAAGGTAAAACAGGCTACCCGTTAGTTGATGCTGCAATGAGGCAGCTACTGCAAACTGGCTGGATGCATAACCGATTACGCATGGTGGTTGCGAGCTTTTTAACCAAGCATTTATTAATTGATTGGCGTAAAGGCGAGCGTTTTTTTATGCACCACCTAATAGACGGCGACCTTGCATCTAATAACGGTGGCTGGCAATGGGCTGCAAGTACGGGGTGTGATGCTCAGCCATATTTCCGAATTTTTAACCCTATCACCCAAAGCGAGCGGTTTGATCCAGATGGTGAATTTATCCGTAAATATTTACCAGAGCTGGAAAAAATACCTGCTAAGCAAATCCATTTTCCGCATGATTATCTAGCGAAACAGGGTAAGTCGAGCAGTTATTGGCCAGCAATTGTTGATCATAAAGCCGCACGAGAGCGAGCGCTTAACGCATTTAAGGTGTGACATGGACAAGGCGATCCTTGATAGGTTTATTGATGTTTATCAAACACTCAATAAAGACAATTTACAGTTACTTAATGAAATCTATCATACAGATATTCATTTCGCAGATCCCTTGCATGCGGTAAATGGTCTTGGGGAACTGCGTGAATACTTCAAAAACCTTTACGCCAATGTACTTTCTTGCGAATTTGTTATTGAAGACAGCTATGTTACTGAAAATACCGAGGGCAAAGACGACATCGCGTTTATCTATTGGACTATGCAATATCGACATCCAAAGCTTAACAAAGGCCAAGCAATCTCGGTTGCAGGCCATAGCCGTTTAAAGTTTGCTGGCGATAAAATAATTAATCATCGCGACTATTTTGACGTAGGCGCTATGCTTTACAGGCATATTCCCGTGCTTGGCTCGGCTGTGAAATACATCGATAAAAGAGCGAGTGCATAATGACGACATTAATTACAGGTGCAACTTCAGGTATTGGCGAGTCATTAGCAACGCTTTATGCAGACAATAATGAACAGGTCATTGCATGCGGTAGAAATTCAGAAAAGCTTGCTAAATTGAGCCAACATCAAAATATTGAGTCTTGCCAGTTTGATGCAACAGACCTTCAAGATATTCGTTCGAGCACAGTGGCTTATACGCAATTTGACCGGGTTATTTTAAATGCTGGCAATTGTGAGTACATTGATGATGCTCGCAATTTTGACAGTAGCTTGTTTGAACGGGTAGTCACGACCAATCTGCTCAGTATGGGCTATTGTCTTGAGGCGCTATTACCAAAAATAAAGCCCGGTGGTCAGCTGGTGCTCGTAAGCTCTAGTGTGACTTATTTACCCTTACCGCGCAGCCAAGCATATGGTGCGTCTAAAGCCGGTGTAAGTTATTTAGCTAATAGCTTAGCGGTTGATTTAAAAGATATCGATGTCACTTTAGTTCACCCTGGTTTTGTTAAAACGCCGCTGACTGATAAAAACGACTTTCCTATGCCTATGGCGGTGAGTGCAGAAAAAGCGGCAAATTATATTTATAAAGGGGTCGCGAAAAGGCGCAAAGAAGTGCACTTTCCGCACCGTTTTACCTTCATTTTAAAATTTTTAAGAATGCTTCCTACGCCACTTTGGCTGAAGCTTGCAAAAGGATTATCACGTTGAAAAAAGTGGCTGTTATTGGATCTGGCATAGCGGGTTTAAGCTGTGCACACCTATTGCATAAACACTACGATGTAACCGTATTTGAAAAAAACGACTACATAGGTGGCCATACTGCAACCATAGACGTAAAAGTTGATGGCGTTGAGTACGCTGTTGATACAGGCTTTATTGTCTTTAACGACCGAACTTACCCATATTTTGAAAAGCTACTAAAGCGCTTGGGCGTTGACCGTCAGAAGACCCAAATGAGCTTTAGTGTGCATAATGAGCAAACGGGCTTTGAATACAACGGCCACACTTTTTGGAGCTTGTTCGCACAAAAGCGCAATATCTTTCGTCCTAAATTTTGGAAACTTTTAAAAGACATTGTGCGTTTTAATGATGTGTGTAAATCATTGCATGCTGGAAAAAATTACAAAGAAAATCAAACTCTAGGCGAGTTTTTAGACGAGCATGACTTTAACGAGTTTTTCCGTTTTCATTATATCTTGCCGATGGGCGCTGCTATTTGGTCAACAAGCATTAAAGAGATGGCGCAAGTTGGCGTAGAGTTTTTTGTTAAGTTCTTTTATAACCATGGTTTGTTGGACATCACTAATCGTCCGCAGTGGTATGTTATTCCGGGTGGCTCTCGCGAATACATTAAACCTATGATCCAAGGTTTTGCTGATAAAATTCGTTTAAATAGTAATATCAGCTCGGTATCTCGTAAAGATGACAGTGTGCATGTTCATTTTGATGATGGCCACAGTGAATCATTCGATAAAGTTGTGTTTGCTTGCCACTCAGATCAAGCTTTAAAGCTGTTATTAGACCCAAGCGAAGACGAAAAAAGTGTTCTCTCAGCGATACCTTATACGGCTAATTCAGTGGTACTACACACTGATACTTCACTGCTACCAAAACGCAAAGCAGCATGGGCGAGTTGGAATTATCTGTTAAATAACAACACAGACAAAGCTGCTGTTGTAACTTATCAGATGAATATTTTGCAAGGCATTAAGAGCAACACGCAATTTTGTGTCACGCTTAACCACCTTGATGGCATTGATAAAGATAAAATTTTACGCGAGTTTACCTATCATCACCCGGTATTTAATAAGCAGTCGATTGCCGCTCAGCAGCAAAAGTCTCTTATTGACGGTAAAAATAATAGCTATTTTTGCGGTGCTTATTGGTACAACGGTTTCCACGAAGATGGTGTAAGAAGTGCTGTAAATGTGGCAAAGCAACTCGGAGTCGAGTTTGAATAGCGCCATTTATGTAGGTGATGTTCGCCACAGGCGCTTTGCCGTCAAAGAGCATCACTTTAAATACCCGCTTTATATGATGTGGGTCGATTTAGCTAAGCCTGATGAGCTTAATGGAGTTCATCCTTGGCTTGGCTTAAGTGGTTTCAAGGCGCTTAAATTTAATCAGAGCGACTATTTTAATTATCAAACCGATATGCAGTTGCCACTCAAGCAGCGTGCACTTAACAAAATTAAAGAGCTTGGCATTGACGATCAATTTACCCATGTTTTTATGCTCGGACAGGTGCGCTGTTTAGGAATTTATTTTAGCCCGGTTAACTTTTTCTTCTTCCAAACTAGTCATGGCGAGTTCACTCACATGCTTGCTGAAGTCAGCAACACACCCTGGAATGAACGTCATTATTATGTCGTACCCCTTGAAAAAAAAGTGAACTTTAAAAAGGTTTTCTCCGTATCACCTTTCATGAACTTAGATATGAACTATCATTGGCATATTAGAATGAATTCTGATAACACCATGATTCATATTGAAAATAAAAAAGACGACACTCTTTTGTTTGATGCAACCCTGCGTTTGCAAAAGCAGCCTCTCACGAAAGAGCAGGTTAGTGCCGTGCTTAAACAGTTTCCGGCTATGACGTTAAGTATTTTTAAAGGTATTTACCTTCATGCTTTGAAGTTGTTTTGCAAACGTGTGCCATTTATTGGCCACTCGGGCAAATAAGAGAATTCAACTAGGTGATGTGATGGAAAAAGTATCAAATTTAACACAAGCCCAAACGACCGGCTGGATGACAAAGCTTTATAAAAAACTGGTAATAGGTGCATTCAATAGTATCAACATCGGTTGCATTACTCTTAAAGAGGGTAACCAAACAGAGCAATTCGGTGACATTACAAGTGATTTACACGCAACGGTCACGGTAAATGATGCTGCTATGTATAAGTCATTTGCGTTATCTGGCAGTGTGGGTGCCGGAGAAGCGTATATTCTTGGCTATTGGGATTGTGACAACCTCACTAAACTTATTGAAATATTCGCTTTAAACCAAGATCAGCTAGATGTATTCGAGAAAAAATTCGCCTTCTTAAGTGGCATTGCGCACCGAGTTAATCACATTAAAAATAAAAACTCAGCAAGCGGTTCAAAAAGGAACATTGCGGCGCACTATGATTTAGGCAACGATTTATACAGTGCATTTTTAAGTGACGAAATGTTGTATTCATGTGCTGTTTACCCGTCAAAACAAGCTAGCCTTGAACAGGCCCAAGCGCACAAACTAGCATTGATTTGTGAGCAGGTCGATTTACAACCAGGTGATTCGGTGATTGAGATTGGCACAGGGTGGGGCGCATTTGCGATTTATGCAGCAACACATTTTGATTGCCATGTAACAACGACCACCATTTCTGATGAGCAACATGCCTATGTTGAACAAAAGGTTAAAGAGCTTAACCTTGAGCATAAAATAACGTTATTAAAGCAGGATTACCGCCTCTTAGAGGGCAAGTACGATAAGCTTGTATCAATTGAAATGATTGAAGCTGTTGGGCATGAGTATTTGCCAGGCTTTTTTGCCAAATGTCAGTCTTTATTAAAAGACAGTGGTGCAATGCTTATTCAAGCAATCACCATAGCTGATCAGCGTTACAGTCATTACCTTAAAAATTCCGATTTTATTCAGCAGTACATCTTCCCAGGTGGCTGTTTACCTTGTTTAGACGAAATGAACAAGCAAATAAAGCAGCAAACAGACATGGTTGTGCACAGTGTAAAAGATATTGGTGTTCACTATGCAAGAACTTTGGCTGATTGGCGTGAGCGTTTTGTGGCTAGCTGGCCTGAAATAGATAAAGTGAAATTTGACCAGCGATTCTATCGCTTATGGTTATTTTATTTAGCTTACTGTGAAGGTGCGTTTAGAACCCGTGCTATCAGTACCGTTCATTTAGTTGCCCGTAAACCTCGTTTTGGCCATTCTGGCGATGATATCGCGCTCGATTATTAATTTTGCTTTGTTTCAAGGGGTATGGTTTATGGCCTTACTCCTTGAGCACAACTCTCTGATACCCGCTTTAGCTGTTGTCGCTTTGATGATTTATCTATCAAAGCAACGCCAGCAAGATAGTTGGCTACTCTTATGTGGTTTGCCTCTCGCACTGGGCTATGAATGGCTTGCCAGCAGCTTAAATTTACTTGCCTTTAAAGTAAGCCCTTTTCCTCTATGGCTTGCTGTACTTTGGGCTGCACTACTTTTAACCATTAATACTTCGATGCACTTTCTACAAAAGCTGCCTTGGTATATTGCTTGGGGTGTTTGCGCGCTATTTGCTCCTGCTAGTTACTATGCTGGAATGCGCTTTGAAGTGCTTAATACTGAGCTCGTTCTTTGGCAGTTTTGGCTCGTTTATGGTTTGGGTTGGGCAAGTATGTTTATGGCTATTATCGCTATTAATAAGCGATTTTTAGCGGCTAAATGATCAGTTTTAGGTGGTTTTTCGTAGTGTTTTACAACACAACTTTAAGGATTATTCGATGAAACAGTCACTTAATTTAAGTTTATTTGCTGCGTTATTGTTCTCTGCGGGCGTATATGCAAATGGCTTTAAAACGGTGGGCCAAGCGAAAATGGAGTATCTGTTTTGGGATGTTTATAACGCTAAATTAGAGACCCCATCGGGTTCGTATCAGTTTGGCCAACACCCCAGCAAACTTACACTCACTTATTTGCGGGATTTCGATGCGAAAGACATCGTCAAAGCAACCAACGAGCAATGGCAACATTTAAAGCTCAATGACATGGTAGGTGCTTACGATAAACAATTATTAGCCCTTTGGCCTGATATCAAAAAAAACGATTCTTTGTCGTTTCAAACCAACGAGCAAGGAATTGGTACTTTCTACTTTAATGATAAAAAGCTAGGTCAGATCGATGATAATAGATTCGCTGACAACTTCTTAGCAATTTGGTTAAGCGCCGACACGTCTGAACCATCACTTCGTAAACAGCTTATTGGAGGGAAACATGATTAAGCTCAAAGCACTCTTTATTTTTGCTATGGTACTGTTAATTACCAGCTGCTCTGCGCCAGATGTTGATTATTATCACGGAACAGAGCCTAAGTTTGACTTTAAGCAGTTTTTTAGTGGTGAGCTCAAAGCCTACGGCGTTGTGCAAGACCACAAGGGCGAGTTAACTCGTAAGCTGGTAGTTGACATGCAAGCATCTTGGAACGGCAATCAGGGAGTGATTGACGAGCAATTTGTTTATGATGATGGCGAAACGCAAACCCGTGTTTGGTACATCACCATTAATGATGATGGCAGTATCACAGGGACAGCATCAGATGTGATTGGCGAAGCAAAGGGTGAGAGCAATGGAAGCGTGTTCCATTGGACATATTCTGTCGAGCTTCCATATGATGGTAGTACTTTAGTGGTAAATTTCGATGATTGGATGTACTTGGTAACACAATCACGCTTGATAAACCGTACCGCTATTGATAAGTTTGGCTTTGAGGTCGGGGAAGTTACCTTGGTTATCGAGAAAATTGAATGATGGTTTGGCTATCATAAAATTTTGTGATGGAAGTTAAATTAAGTCTTTATTAATACTGATGTCACTAACCTTGTGATTGATAGTTAAATAGTAGTCATTTTTGAATAAATTACGTAAAAATAGCAATTTGCTGTTGCTAACTTCTCAAAAATGCATAAAGATAGGTTTTGCGAAGGCAAAATAATAACGAATAGGAATCTAACAATGAATAAAGCTCAATTAGTTGAAAAAATTGCTACTGATGCAGAAATCTCAAAAGCGGCAGCAACTCGTGCACTCGATGCATTCACTGGCGCAGTTACTAGCTCTCTTAAAGAAGGTAACTCAGTAGCATTAGTTGGTTTCGGTACTTTCTCAGTAAAAGAGCGCGCAGCGCGTACTGGCCGTAACCCACAAACTGGTGCAGAAATCCAAATCGCAGCAGCAACTATCCCAAGCTTTAAAGCGGGTAAAGGTCTTAAAGACCAAGTTAATCCTTAATAGGGTAACTTACTAATTATTGAAAAAAGGGCTTATAGCCCTTTTTTTGTATCTGGAGTTTTGTCGCGCTAGCGAAAAAGGCTTATGCCTTTAACGCTTTATCACCACGACCAATACCAACCGCACCTGAACGTACAACTTCAATAATGTCTGATTCATGACGCAAAGTATCAAGGAAGGATTCAATTTTTTCTGTGCTCGCGACAAGCTGCAGTGTGTAGCTGTGGCGCCCCATATCTAAAATAGCACCTTGGAATACATCAGCAACACGCGTTACTGCTGCTCGAGTGGTTTCATCTTGGGCAAAAACTTTCACTAATAATAGCTCACGCTCGATGTGCGCCATTTCGGTTAAGTCAATAATTTTAAGAACATCTACAAGCTTGTTCACTTGTTTAGTGATTTGCTCAACGATGCGATCATCACCCATGGTTGTAATGGTAATACGCGAAAGAGAATGATCGTCAGTCGTGCCAACAGTCAGGCTATCGATGTTGTAAGCGCGCTGTGAAAATAAGCCTACAATGCGCGATAACGAGCCAGGTTCGTTTTCTAATAAGATTGATAAAATACGGCGCATTATGCTTTTACTCCTTTACGTAACCACATATCATCGACTGCCCCTAGCTTGATTTGCATAGGGTAAACATGTTCTTTTTCATCTACACAGATGTCTAAAAATACCAGTCTGTCGTTAATAGACATGGCTTTTTCAATAGCAGGCTGAAGCTCATCAATATGATCAACGCGAATACCTACGTGGCCATAGCTTTCTACTAATTTCACGAAATCGGGAAGTGATTCCATGTAAGAAGATGAGTGACGACCTGAATACATCATATCTTGCCACTGACGTACCATGCCCAGTGAACGGTTATTCAACGACACAACTTTCACAGCTAAATTGTATTGTAAGCAAGTTGATAGCTCTTGAATGTTCATCTGAATTGAACCATCACCCGTCACACAGATAGACTCTTTATCAGGGAAGGCAAGCTTAACGCCCATTGCTGCAGGTAAACCAAAGCCCATGGTGCCTAAGCCACCAGAGTTAATCCATTGGCGAGGGTGTTTAAACGGATAATACTGAGCTGCAAACATTTGATGCTGACCTACATCAGAGCTAATGTAAGCATCACCATTAGTTGCTTTGTAAATTGCCTCGATAACCGCTTGTGGTTTGATTTTATCGCCATCCGTGCTGTAGCTTAGGCATTTTTGTTCACGCCAGCTAATGATTTGACGCCACCAGTCTTCTTGTGCAGAACGATCAATTGAAATAGGGCTCTTATCAATCGCCGTTTGTAACTGCTCAAGCACTGTTTTCAAGCAGCCAACAACCGGGATGTGCGCTTTAATTGTTTTAGAAATTGAGGTTGGGTCAACATCAACATGAACGATAGTGGCATTAGGGCAGAACTTTTTAACGTTATTTGTTACCCGATCATCGAATCGAGCGCCTAAAGCTAAAATAACATCAGCATTTGCCATGGCTTTATTTGCCTCAAGGCTACCATGCATACCTAACATACCAATAAAGTTAGGATGAGTACCGCTGATACCACCTAGACCCATTAAGGTGTTAGTGATTGGCGCGTTTAGTGATTCAACCAAGTGAGTTAGTTGCTCAGAGGTATTTGATAGAATAATGCCGCCACCTGAGTAAATAACCAGTTTTTTAGCTTCTAAAATTGCGTTCACTGCTTTACGAATTTGTTTTGAGTGGCCTTTAGTGTTCGGGTTATAAGTTCGAAGCTCAGTTGTTTTTGGAAATTCGAATGGGAACTTTAACTCAGGGTTAAGCATATCTTTAGGTAATTCAACCACAACCGGACCAGGGCGGCCTGTGCTGGCTAAGTAGAATGCTTTAGCTAAGATTGTTGGAATATCTTTTGCGCTTCGACAGTTATAGCTGTGCTTTACGATAGGGCGAGAACAACCAACAATATCAGTTTCTTGGAATGCATCATCACCAATTAAACCAGTAGGAACTTGGCCAGATAACACCACCATTGGGATAGAATCCATGTACGCTGTCGCGATACCTGTTACACAGTTTGTAGCGCCAGGGCCAGAAGTTGCTAGCACCACACCGACTTCACCGGTAGCACGGGCATAACCATCAGCCATATGAGTAGCGGCTTGTTCGTGACGTACTAAGATATGTTCAATATCTTCTTGTTGAAATAACGCGTCATATAAATCAAGAACAGACCCACCAGGGTAGCCAAAAATATACTTAACATTCAATTCTTTAAGTGCCCGAACAACTAGTTCGGATCCATTGTATTCAGTTGTACTCATCCTCATTCCTCTGTGTGTGCAAGCATAAATGCATAAAAAAACCCCCGCATATGGCGGGGGTTTTTTAAAAAGCGTGCTTTCACCTTTTAATAGCCTCCCGCTGGGCTTGTAACTAAGACCAGTACGAGAACGTTGACGACTAAAAGGTGACGGCGAATATTCATTATTTTTTAATTTTCTTCTAAAAAATGCACAGCCGACTAGATGGCTGCTGTTTAAAAAATGTTAGGAGTATTTTTAAGCGTTTTGAAAACTGATGTCAACCGTAAATGTAGCTTTTTGCATTAATTTTTCTTTATTTGAGTTTTTTGATATTTTTGTTGCATCTAGATGCTTAGCTGTCATTGTTTTGGGGTGTAACTATGCATTGAATTGTTCGTGTGGAAAATGGCTAATCAAACCAATAGATAATACATTTACGTTACTGCCTTGCATAACTTAGCTACTATCAGAATGGTTTCTTTTTTATAATTAGACACCCACTTTAACACCTCACTACCATAAGGTTTGAATATTTTTAAATAGACACCCAACTTATTTTTAATCTGTTTAATGAGACACCCAGCTTATTTTTAAAAAGATGTAGCTTAAGTAAGATGTGAATTATTGAGAACAAGTTGAATTGCCAGAAAGAATAGTGATTTTTCATTGTCATTTATTAAATTTCAGCCTTATGTGCTGAGTTAATCTTTAATTTTACACACTGGTCAGCGCTAGTTGCAAAAGTCGTTATGCCTCTAGAATTAAAAGGATTGGATTTGTAAGAC
>NZ_JACDWV010000136.1:0-343 GCF_016464105.1 Pseudoalteromonas sp. bablab_jr010
CAGTAGTGAAACGAAACAGCGCCGATGATAGTGTAGCAGCTGCTATGTGAAAGTAGGTCATCGCCAGGCTCCAAATTAAAGTGTTAGGTTTCTCTTAGCAGCTGCTATGTGTCTCTCTACCGCTGTGGGCACTTGGTCATATCCAGGCTCCAAATTCAGTCGCAAGACTTTAAATTAAGTCGAAAGACTATAAATAAAATAATAAGAAAATTGAAAAGAATTTTCTTGGTGACAATAGCGTTTTGGACCCACCTGACCCCATGCCGAACTCAGTAGTGAAACGAAACAGCGCCGATGATAGTGTAGCAGCTGCTATGTGAAAGTAGGTCATCGCCAGGCTCCA
>NZ_JACDWV010000137.1:0-258 GCF_016464105.1 Pseudoalteromonas sp. bablab_jr010
TGTAAAACTGGGTACATTAACTGATTATCAAAAACCTGAAAGCCACCCTCGAAAAAGAGAATATGATTTCTTAGTTGATAGACTTTACTTAGAACAAGTGACAGATTGATTATGTTAAAAAGGCCACATATGTGGCCTTTTTAACATAATCAATCTGTCACTTGTTCTAAGTAAAGTCTATCAACTAAGAAATCATATTCTCTTTTTCGAGGGTGGCTTTCAGGTTTTTGATAATCAGTTAATGTACCCAGTTTTACA
>NZ_JACDWV010000138.1:0-39066 GCF_016464105.1 Pseudoalteromonas sp. bablab_jr010
AAGTAACAACGATGAGAGTAAGTGCCTGTGAAACGCCCAACGGGTTGGTTTAAAAGCGATTTATACTGCGTTATTGATTTTAACAATAGAACCACTATTACTTGCAATCAATGCCTTGCCTAAATCGCTTTTAATTCCAACTGAAACTCGCACCTTGAGGTGGTTTGGGTATATACACGAGCTTAAGAAAGAGAAGTTGCAATGCAAAGAGTGTTAGTTGTAGAAGACAGTAAAGTAGTACAGCAAGTGTTACGGCATTTAGCAGCTCACTACCTTGATGTAGCTGTTGACTTTGCGTGGTCCTTAAAAGAGGGCGTAAACTATATCGCTAAGCATGACTACACATTAGCTTTGGTTGATTTAACATTACCTGATGCGATGAACGGCGAAGTGGCCAGATATACCCTCTCAAAAGATATTCCTACCGTGGTGCTAACATCTAAAATTGATGAATACATTCGTCAGCAAATGCTAGAACTAGGTGTGGTTGATTACGTAGTTAAAGACAACCGTGATTCATATCACTACGCGATTAAACTTGTTGCGCAATTGCTTAGAAATCATGGTTGTAAAGCGTTAGTGGCTGATGATTCGGTGTTAAGTCGTACTTTGATGAAGCAAATGCTTGAAAAGCAGCTTTTCAAAGTAAGTGATGCGCAAGATGGTGAGCAAGCACTACAAATGCTTAAAGACGACCCAGAAATTAAGTTATTGCTAACGGATTATGCGATGCCAACAATGGACGGCTTTGAGCTTGTTAAAGCGGTACGTAACTTTCGTGGCCGCGATGACCTAGCAATAATTGGCCTATCAGGTGCGGGTAAGCATGGTTTATCTGCGCGGTTCATAAAATATGGAGCTAATGACTTTTTAACTAAGCCATTTATGAACGAAGAGTTTCATTGCCGTGTGATGCAAACTATGGAGCAGTTGTCATTAATAGCCGATATAAAAGAAAGTGCATACCGCGATCATCTAACTGGTTTGCATAATCGACGTTATTTTTATCAATATGCTGAAAGAGTATTAAAAAATGTAGAGCAAGATAACGTGCTTGCCCTGCTTGATATCGACTTTTTTAAGAATATCAATGATCAGTTTGGTCACGAGGCGGGTGATCAGGCATTAAAGCAAGTAGCTTCATTTTTGAAAAGAAAGTTTGATGATTTTACAGTTGCTCGTATTGGTGGTGAAGAGTTCGCTGTAGTATTAAACAATATGGATCTCGAAAAGGCTCAGCCTAAGCTAAATACGTTTCGTGAACAGTTAGCTGAGCACGCCTTTTCAATTAATGGTGAACCTTACTCATTAACGATGAGTATTGGTATAACAAAATTCCATAAAGTATCCCTCACAGCTGCAATGCGCACCGCAGATAAAGCCCTTTATCAAGCCAAGCAGCAATCGCGAAATTGCTTAGTTCAACTATAGTTGTGTTAATTGCACCAGCGCAGGTTAATTGTTAAAAAAATGCACCATTAGGGTGCATTTTTTTTGTTCAAAAGCGCAGTTTTGTTTTTAACTTATTGAAAGGATTAAATAAAAAATAGTGGCATAAAGGTTGGATTGTATAAGTCAACAGGATAACAATAAGCGTCCGAAGGGGGCCACTATGAAAATGATTAGTGCAATAATAAAGCCATTCAAACTTGATGATGTGCGTGAAGCATTGGCTGATTTAGGCATTGAGGGGATGACAGTTGTCGACGTTAAAGGCTTTGGCCGTCAACGTGGTCATACTGAGCTATATCGTGGAGCTGAATACCAAGTCGATTTTATTCCAAAGATCAAACTTGAAATTGCAACTCGTAGCGAAAATTGTCAACGCGTTGTTGAAACCATCACAAAAATTGCTTCAACAGGCAAAATTGGTGACGGCAAAATTTTTGTTTACGACTTAGACCAAATCGTTCGTATCCGTACGGGCGAACTTGATGAAGAAGCAATTTAAGGGGGAATTATGGAAAACACTATCGTAGAGTTGAAGTTCTCACTCGACACTTTTTACTTTTTGATGTCGGGTGTTTTAGTAATGTGGATGGCGGCTGGTTTCGCTATGCTTGAAGCAGGTTTAGTTCGTGCAAAAAATACTACAGAAATTCTAACTAAAAACGTTGCACTATTTTCTATTGCTTGCACTATGTTTTTATTAGTGGGTTACAACATCATGTATGTTGATAACGCAGAAGGTGGTTTCATCCCTTCATTTGGCGCATTAATCGGCACGCAAGCTGCTGATGCTGATCACTCTTTAGAGTCTGATTTCTTCTTCCAAGTTGTGTTTGTAGCAACAGCTATGTCAATCGTATCTGGTGCGGTTGCTGAGCGTATGAAGTTATGGGCATTCTTAATTTTTACTGTTATTTTAACCGGTTTCATCTACCCAATCGAAGGTTACTGGACTTGGGGCGCGGGCTTTTTATCAGAAATGGGCTTTGTTGACTTCGCTGGTTCTGCAATCGTTCACGGTGCAGGTGCTGCGGCAGCGCTAGCAGGGGTGCTTTTCTTAGGTGCGCGTAAAGGTAAATACGGTAAAAATGGTGAAATCTACCCTATTCCTGGTTCTAACTTACCGTTAGCAACATTGGGTACATTAATTCTTTGGATGGGTTGGTTCGGCTTCAACGGTGGTTCGCAACTACTTGTTTCTGATGCCGAAAACGCAACAGCAGTTGGCAAAATCTTTTTAAACACTAACGCAGCAGCAGCGTGTGGCGCAATCGCAGCACTATTTGTATGTAAAGTGTTATGGGGTAAAGCTGACTTAACAATGGTTCTAAATGGTGCATTAGCTGGTCTGGTAACGATTACTGCTGAGCCAGCATCACCAACACCATTACTTGCTTGTTTACTTGGTCTATTAGGTGGCTCACTGGTTGTATTTAGCATCGTTGCACTTGATAAAGCGAAAATCGATGACCCTGTAGGTGCTATCTCTGTACACGGTGTGTGTGGTGCATTAGGTATTATGCTAGTGCCACTTTCAAACTCTGATGCAACCTTTGTTAATCAATTAATTGGCTTAGTATGTATCTTAGGATTTGTATTCATCGCGTCATCAATCGTATGGGCAATCCTGAAAAATACCATGGGTATCCGTGTTACCGAAGAAGAAGAACTAAACGGTATGGATCAACATGACTGTGGTATTGATGCTTACCCTGAGTTTGTTTCAGTTCGCAGTAACTAATCTTAGTGCGTGCAATAGCACGCACATAAAAATATCATTGTGTGTTCAAATCGAAGCTCTACTTAGGTAGGGCTTTTTTGCGTTTAAATAAGTCTTTTCTGATAGGCGAAATAGTCGTTTTTTGACTATGCTTTTAATTCTGAATTAATAAGGAAAAACGATGGATAACAAACTCTTGCTTATAATTATTTCGCTGTTTTTACCACCTGTAGCGGTATTTTTGAAAGCGGGTGCTGGTAAAGACTTAGTAATTAACATTATTTTATGCTTTATCTTTTTTATACCTGCTGTGATCCACTCACTCTGGTTGTGTACACGCTAGTCGAGTTTAAGTGACTGTTAATTTTACAGGTGTTAGTATTGCGCTGTTTAGGGCTTAATCCTGTAAAATTAACTGACCAATAGCGAACTCAATGGCTGATAAAAAAACTCCTGCAAAAAAGTCGTCTAGCAAACCTAAAGCGGCATCAAAAAAAACTACTACTAAGCGCTCACGCACATCTCAAGTGCCTGCTAAAACAAGTTTATTGAGAAAACTTTGGTCAATTTTTTGGAAGCTTTCACTCGCAGTAATAGTTGCCATGGTGCTGTATCTAATTTATTTAGATGCAAAAATCACTCGCCAATTTGAAGGCAATAAATGGCAGTTACCTGCACAAGTATATGCCCGCGCAATGAGCTTTTATCCCGGGCAGTATTTGTCTCAGCAAGAGGTTATTTGGGAGTTAAACCGTTTAAATTACTCATCTGTAAACAAGCTAAGCCGTACAGGTCAGTATGTTAAATCGGCTAACAGTATTAAAGTGTACCGTCGCGAGTTTGAGTTTTATGATGGCCTTGAAGATGCACACGTTATTGAGCTGCGTTTTTCAGGGCAGAAATTAGCAACTATCAAAGATAAGTTTGGCCGCCGTTTAAACAATGCTCGATTAGAGCCGGTTCAAATAGCTCGCATTGGTAATGATTCAAAACAAGACCGCGAGTTTGTACCGCTTGATAAATTTCCGCCGATGCTAAAAGATACCTTGCTGGTGGTTGAAGATCGCAATTTCTATCAACACCATGGTGTATCTGTGTGGTCAATTATGCGCGCTTTATACAGCAATATTAAAGCCGGACGTACAGTGCAAGGGGGCAGTACTTTAACCCAGCAATTAGCAAAGAATATATACCTTACCCGTGAGCGTTCACTGGTGCGTAAGTTTAATGAAGCGCTTATTGCCTTGATATTAGATTACCGCTACAGCAAAGATGAAATTTTAGAAGCCTATCTGAATGAAGTGTATTTGGGTCAGTCTTACAATCAAGGCGTGCATGGTATGGGCCTTGCCGCTGAGTTTTATTTTTCAAAGCCTGTGGATGAGCTTGAATACGACCAAATCGCGCTATTAGTCGCTATGGTAAAAGGGCCATCGTACTATAATCCGCGCCGTTATAGTGAGCGCGCAATGGAGCGCCGTGATTTAGTGCTGCGCTTAATGGTTGAAAACAAGCTAATTGATACCCGTGAGTACCGCGCAGCATTAAAGCGCCCTATTGATATTGCACCAATGAAAGACAGCTTGCAAAAGTCGTATCCGGGTTACTTAGAATTAGTTAACCGAGAATTAAAGCGCCTGCTACCTGATCAGCAGGTGTTAGATGCTGGGGTGCGTGTATTCACTTATTTTGACTTACAAAAGCAAACGGCCATGGAAGAGTCTGTTGAGGCAAGTCTACCTTATCTAGAAAGACGCCCTAAAACAGAAGAGCTTGAGGCAGCGATGATTTCTGTTAATGTCGAAAAAGGTGGAGTGTCGGCGCTAGTTGCAGGCCGTGACGTACGTTATTTTGGTTTTAACCGTGTGCTTGATACCAAACGTAATATTGGCTCATTAGTTAAGCCAGCAGTTTATTTATCGGCATTTGAAAGTGGTCAGTTTAATGTTGCCACGTTGGTGGATGACTCACCGCTGCAAGTGACTAATGAGCAGGGTAAAGTGTGGCAACCTGAGAACTTCGACAAGCAGTTCCGCGGCCCTATGCCTCTTTATAAAGCATTTAGTAACAGTATTAATATCCCAGCCGTTAACACGGGTCTTGATGTTGGAGTTGATAAAGTCGCTGATACCTTGAAGCGTTTAGGTGTAGAAGGGCGTATTGATCAATATCCGTCGTTACTTTTAGGTGCACTTGAGCTTTCAAGTTTTGAAGTAGCGCAGCTTTATACAACGCTTGCTGCTGATGGTCAGTACCGTGAATTAACGTCTATCTCAGCCCTTACAGACTCAGTAGGTAAAGTGCTTTACAAGCATGATGTCAGCTCACAAAAACGCTTTGATGACGCATCAATCTACATGACTAAGTATGCAATGAAGCGCGTGACTAAAGATGGCACGGCTAAACGCCTAAATGCTCATTTCCCATCAATTCAGCTTGCCGGTAAAACAGGCACCAGTAACGAATTACGCGATAGCTGGTTTGCCGGTTTTGACCAAAACACCGTGACCGTTGCATGGATTGGCCGCGACGATAACAAGAGCACAGGTTTAACAGGCAGTGTTGGCGCACTAGAGGCCTACATTCGTTACCTTAAACCACTCAACCCTGAAGCTATAGCAGATACTCGTCCGGCTTCTATTCGTTGGGCATTCATTAATGAAGAAACCGGCCTGCAAGCGCCTCCGGGTTGCGGCAAAGTGGTGCAGCTACCCATACGTGCAAGCGAGTTTGAGCCTAGACCTAATTGTCAGCGCTAAACTTGGCCATTGAATCATTTAGCTCAACACAGAGTTGAGCTAAATTTTGTACGCTATTCATTGCCATAAGTGCGCTTTTCTCTGTGTCTCTGGCAAGTTCACTGACATCTTCAGCGTGGTGTAAAGCGTTTTGAATTGCAGTGCCTTGCTGATTGACTTGAACTGCTATTTGCTTTCCTTGCATGCCAATATCAGACATTGATGCTGCGACAGCTAATAAATTATTTTTAGTGTGCTCTGCACTTTGTGAACCTTGTTCCATCTTCTCTACGCTTGCTTGCATTTTATCTTGTGTTAGCTTTGTTGCGGATTGAAGTGAATTAATAATTTGGTGGATCTCATGAGTTTGTTGTTGAGTGCGTTTTGCAAGGGTTCTTACTTCATCTGCAACAACCGCAAAGCCTCGGCCTTGTTCACCAGCTCTAGCTGCTTCTATCGCAGCATTCAAAGCTAGTAGGTTGGTTTGCTCGGCAATTTCATTTATACCATTACTCACGCTACTAATCGCTTGGCTGTCTTTAGCAAGTAACTCTAAGGCAGCAAGACCCTCGTTGAACTCTTGTTGTAAATGACTCATGTGCGTGGCTAAATGTGCGCTTTCATCAGCACCTTTTTGTACTTTTTTGGCTGCAGATGAAGCTAAATCAACGGCTTGAGAGGCAGACACCTCGACATGTTCGGCAGCTTGGCTCATTTCTGATAAAGCTTGGCTAATAGTTGACACACTTTGTTGCTGAACTTGTACATCTTGACTGGTTTTTTCAGAGTGACTCGTCACTGTATCTGTGGTTGTTATTACACTGCTCGTAGTGTGCTTGACTTCATTTACCATCAAAGAAAATGATGCCAATACATGATTAAACTCTTTTCCTATTGAGGTTAACTCATCTTTACCTGTTAACTTTAAACGCGCAGAGATATTACCTTGCGCGGCACTGTTAGCGGTTTCTGAAAAAAGTTTTAGGGTATCAACTACTAAGCGATAAAATCCAAGCATCAAGTAACTGGCTATTATTAAAGATAATAGAGCAGCAGCGATAACAAGGTACAAAATGAATTGTTCATTGTTTAGCTTATAACTAATGATACTCGTAAGGGCAGGCTCAGTGTCAGCAATGTACTCATCTATACTTTGGTTTAAATTCGCTTTAAGGCTCAAAAATTGTGCTTTGCTTAATTCTATCGTATCAGGCTCCAACAGCCTTTGGTTAACTTGTTGCGAAAACTGAGATATGTTTTCTAGTAATGTTTCAGCACTAGGAGATAGTTGCTCTTTTATTTTATTGTCTTGTTGGAAGGCGATGGATAACGCATCTTTAAATTGCCCAGATAACTGGGGCATCGCTTTAATTTGGTTTGATAAAGCAATAAAGCTTTCTGGCGTAAACTTACCTTGATTTAATACTTTTTCAGCACTTTGGTAGGTGCTATTAAGATGGTAAATCAAGTTAGGCAAATGGGTGACTAAAGTACGATTTAAGTAATTAATGGTGAGGTTTTGACTAACAGCTAATTGCGACTCAATTGATACTGTTTCAAGTATGTTTTCTTCACTCGATGCATTGTGAGCATAACCTAAAGTTTGGGCGGAATTCAGCATGGCTTGTTGCTTGTTATCGACAAGATACGATAACAGCAAGCGGTAACTACTGATGCCTTTGTATTGTTGTTTTGAAACTTGGATATTTTCATTTAACAGACTGATTAGAAAAAATAAGCTCAGACACAGAGGAAAAACTAATAAACTAAACAATAAAGTAATTTTATGTTTGTACTTAAGTTGTGCCATTAAATTAACAGCAGGTATTATGAGTCTATTCATAGTTGCCTCGAAACATTGTCAGTCGAAACTAGATAGACCGAGTTTGGGGCACATATTATTCAATAAAGTTAGAAAGTAATTGTTGAAGTGGTTGTTACTTAAATAAAAGCCTCATAAAGAGGCTTTTAGAGTCATTGCTTTTCTTACTAATTTAATCGAAATTAAAAGTCGTAAGAAGCAGATAGTTGGACTCGACGAGGAGATTGATAACTTTGCGCTAAGCCAAATGTTGCACTATCATCACCAGCCGCCACTTCAGCAACTTCGTCATAACGAGTTGCTGTAGATGCATCAAATACATTGAAAATATCTAATGCGAAGCGTACTTTTTGATCATTGAAATGCAAGTTGTACGTAAAGTTAAGATCTAATCGAGCTGTCCAGGGAGTTGTTCCCATGCTGCCGCGAGGGTAGCGTTGATCGCCTACATAATAGGTGTCGCCATAAGAATATTTGTCTGGGTCTGGTGTATACCCTGCACCTAACGCTGTCCAAGGACGACCTGAAGCAACATTTAAGTTTGCACCTATTAAGAAGTCTTCAGTAACTGCATATGCACCGTAAACTTTAATATTGTGGCGACGGTCCGCTGGTAAGTTACCGTTAGCACCATCCATAAGATAAGGGTAATCCCAGTCTTGTGTTAAACCTGCATCATCTTGACCGTTATCAGATTTAACAAATCCTTCTGTGTTACCGTAGTTATGAGACCAAGTATATAGGGCTTTTAATGACCAAACTTTATCCCAGCTCTTCTCAATTGAAAGGTCAATGGCAGCGTAACGACGTTTAGCTTCAGGGTAACCTAGCTCTTCAGCTGTGAAGCTATACTCTTCAGTTACACCGTCACCATCTAGATCGAAGTTAAATGTTGCGCCATTACCTGGGTTAAATAAGAACCAGTTTTCACCAAGGTACTCTCCATCTTCATCAGTAAAGATATATGAGCCATCATCAATTTGATTGCCTAGTGTGCGATATGTACCTTTGATGCTCCAAGACCAGTCATCATTAATCGCTGCTTGATAACCAACAATAATTTCATCATTGTACATAGGCTCAAGATCTTTATCTGCAAGAGTATTTGAAGGTTTTGCTGTCCCGTCACCACCATTTGAAATAGCGATATCACCTAATTGATTGCTCAAACCTACAGGAGTACCGTCAGCATTAAGACCCTCATACTCATACCACGTGTGGATATAAGTTTCGGCACCTGCAAGACGAATATTCGTATTTGCAGCGACAGGTAAGTAATAGCGACCTGCAGTAACGAATAATTTACTGTCACCGTCACCATTTATATCCCAAGATGCACCTAATCTTGGCGCAATTTGATTATCAATAGATACAAATTCATCGCCATCCGCATTGTAGTTTGTGAAGCTGTCATTACGTAGACCTAAAGTTAGTGTTAGGGTATCAGTAACAGCCCATTGGTCTTCAATATAAATCGCCCAGTTTTCAACTTCGAATGCACCGCCATTTTTATAGTCACGAACACGAGTTGTTTTCATTTCTTCAGGAAGGACATAACCATTAGGAAGACGAGCACCTTCTTCGTATGTTCTATAGTAGTAGTAAATACCACCCGAGTTAATTGTCGTTGCATCTGATGTGTTGGTTTCTGAGTCATAACCAAATCTTAGTGTATGCTCATCATTTAAGTACCAATCAAAATCAACGCGCAATTGCTCGCGCTTATCTTCATTAGCGCCTACAGTGAAGTTTACATAACAAGTAGTATCAACACCTAAGTCTGCGTCATAGCCGGTAGGACAGTCATCAAAGTCAGAGTAGTCTGTTTCTGAGAATTTAACTTCACCGTACATAGCAGACATGCTTAAATCATCAGTCAGGTTACCTGTATAACGAACTGCAAAACTTTCACCGCCGCGTTTGTGGTAAGCTGTACCACCATCTAATGTGTAATTACCAGTGCCATTCAGGTCTTCGATTGTACTCTCAGAATATGTACGCTCATCACTAAAACCCCAAAGCATCAATTGATGATCCTCATTAATGTTCCAGTCAATACGTGCTAGATAATAAGGGTCGTCATCTTTTTCTTTTGTTAAAGAGGTTTGAGAAGCGTTACCATATTCTTCTTCATTATCACGGAATGTATAAATACCATAGAAGAAAAGCGTATCTTCAATTAACGCACCAGAGGCATAAATATTTGTCTCAAATGAGTTTACATAGTCATCTTGGTTATTGACATATAAATCTCCAATACAGTGACCATCTTCAGCCTCACAACGATCATTTTGTAAGTAAACTGAGTTTGGAGACTGTTCTCTCAATGAGTCAGGCGAGTAAATAGATTCAACACCAAAGTGAAAGTCATTAGTACCTGACTTTGTAACTGCAGAAATAAGGCCACCAGTCGTTCGACCAAACTCAGATGAGTACCCACCCGTTTTTACTTGGAAGCTATCATATGCAGAGAATGGGATTGTTGCGCCGCCTAAGCCATTACGGAAGTTAGTCATATTCAGACCATTTACGTAATAAGCATTTTCAGCAACAGATGAGCCACCAAAAGATGCTTGATCGCCAAATCGACTATCACCTTCAGTTGCGCCAGGCGCTAGTAAAGCAACCGATGTTAATGAGCGAGCAACTGGTAATAATTCAAGCTCTTCTGAACTAATATTTAAAGATGATTCAGTAACTGAAACGTCAACAGCACGAATTGCGCCACCAACAACTGCAATTCGTTCAATATTACCTTCAACTAGTGGAATTTCGAGAAGTGCAGTTTTACCGACACCGATAATTACATCGTTGATCTGTGCTTTTTCAAAACCGGCTTGTGAAACGGTTATGTCATATTTACCAACAGGCACTTGATTAAGGTTAAACTGACCATTTGCATCTGCAATGAGAGTTTTTTCATAACCTTTTGTTTTATCAGTAATAGTGATTGTTGCGCCTGCTAAAGAAACGCCAGACTGAGTAATGAGATTACCTTTGATTGCCCCATTAACATTGTCAGCCAAGGCTGGCATAGCTGCACTTAAGGTCATAGCAACAGCTGCAGCTGTAAACGAACGCTTAAATGTTTTTGAAAAGTTGTTTTTCATTGAGCTTTCCCTGTGAAATTTTAGATTTGTTGTTATTTGTTAATAACCTTCACACCTTGCATTTATTTTTCTAAGGTTTTTACCTTTAAATAAAGGGTGAAACAAATTGGTAACACAGCAGGAACATACTAATCAATTATTTATGTTATAAATACGATAAAACAACATAAAAACGCCTTGGAACGATCTAAATTCAAGTTTAAATCATTTTAATAAACAAAAATAAAACAATTGTAATTAAGTGTAATTGAGTTAAGGTTTTTTAATGTTAAGTTTAATTATTTTAAAACAGTGGGTTGGGATGGTTTTATGTGTGTTTAGTTACAATGAAAATAAAAATGCACTAATGAAATACTTACTTTGTATAAATGATGTTTGAATTGTAATATTTTATTGGTTTTTATTTTCTGGTGGGGATGTATTTGTATTATATTTTGGGGCATCGAAGTATAGGCCACCGATTAAAGTGACCTATTTTATTTTTTAGATTAAAGCTTCGCGAATGCGCGCTCTGCGGCTGCAATGGTGTCGTTGATCTCTTTTTCAGAGTGTTCAGCGCACACAAAGCCTGCTTCAAACGCCGAAGGAGCGAGATAAACACCTTCTTCTAGCATTAAGTGGAAGAACTTTTTGAAGCGTTCTAAATCACACTCAGTCGCTTGTTGGTAGCTAGTTACTTTTTCTTTATCAGTAAAGAAGAAACCGTACATACCACCTGCGTAGTTTGTTGTAAGTGCAATACCTGCTTTTTTCGCAGCGGCTTCAAAGCCTTCACAAATTGCTTTGCTCTTTGCTTCAAGCTCGTCGTGCAGGCCGTCAGCACTTAAAAGTTCTAAAGATTTTAAACCGGCAGCCATGGCAATTGGGTTACCTGATAATGTGCCCGCTTGATAAACTGGACCAACAGGTGCGATGTAATCCATGATTTCTTTCTTACCGCCAAATGCACCCACAGGCATACCGCCACCGATCACTTTACCTAAACAGGTTAGGTCTGGTTTGATGTTGTAGTAAGCTTGTGCGCCACCTAAAGCAACACGGAAACCTGTCATTACTTCATCAAAAATAAGCACAGATTTGTATTCATCACACACCTCACGCAGACCTTCTAAGAAGCCTGGTACAGGTGGAATACAGTTCATGTTGCCAGCAACTGGCTCAACGATGATACAAGCGATGTCGTCAGCATATTTTGCGAAAATTGCTTTTACTTCATCAAGGTTATTAAACGACACAGTTAATGTGTGCTTAGCAAAGTCTTCAGGAATACCTGGTGAGTTTGGTACACCCATAGTCAGTGCGCCTGAGCCTGCTTTTACTAGTAGTGAGTCTGCATGACCGTGGTAACAGCCTTCAAACTTTAAGATTTTGTCACGGCCAGTGAAACCACGTGCTAAGCGAATCGCACTCATTGTAGCTTCAGTACCTGAGCTTACCATACGTACTTTTTCGATTGATGGTACTAGCTCTTTTACTTTTTCGGCCATTAAGATTTCAGTTTCGGTTGGCGCACCATAGCTTAGGCCATTTTCAACGGCTTCTAATACCGCTTGCTTAATAGCTGGGTGGTTATGGCCCATGATCATGGGTCCCCATGAACCAACGTAATCGATATAACGGTTACCATCAGCATCAAAGGTAAAAGGGCCTTCAGCTTTAGTGATGAATAAAGGAGTACCGCCAACGCCATTGAAGGCACGAACTGGTGAGTTAACACCGCCTGGGATTGATTCTTGCGCGCGATTAAAAAGATCTTGGCTAATTGTCATGAATAGTCCTATTGGGTTGTCACGTTAAATGAGTTGGTTTGCGAGGGCTCAAAGAGCCCAAAACGAAGCAAGTTAGCTATTACGTTTACGGCTAAACCAAGGCACGTCGACTTCATATTGCTCAACTTTGTCGGCAACATCTAAGGTTAGAGCAAACAACGCCATGCGAATTAACACGCCATTTTGCACTTGGCGGAAAATTGCTAGGTTGTCGTTGCTATTTAAATCGTTATCTAGCTCGTTTGCCTCTAAACGGCTGTCACGAGGGAGTGGGTGCATCAATACTGAGTTTGGCTTACAGTGTGCGTTGTAAATTGCTTGGCTGATACGGAAACCACCACGGTATTTGTTAGCTTCTTCTTGTGAAGGGAAGCGTTCTTCTTGGATACGGGTTTGATACACAATATCGGCCGCCAAGTTGCCTTCCATCTTATCGACTACTTGAATTTTATGACCTGCGTTATCTACAGCATCTAAAATGTAGTCTGGCATTTGTAAGCCATCAGGTGCCACCATAGAGAACTTAACGTCTTTATAATGACAAAGTAATTTAGATAAAGAGTGCACAGTACGGCCGTATTTTAAATCACCTACTAGGGCAATGTGCATACCGTCGATGCTTTGGTTGAAGCGACCTAGTTCACGCTCAATTGTTAGTAAGTCCAGTAGGGCTTGTGTTGGGTGCTCATTTGGGCCGTCACCGCCATTAATCACTGGCACGTCACACCCGGTGGCAAACTCAGCAACAGAGCCTGCGTCAGGGTGGCGCATTGCGACTGCATCTGCATACGCTGAGATAACGCGAGCGGTATCATATAACGATTCACCTTTTGCAAGCGCCGAGCTTTGCATACCCGTTGTTTCACGAACCAAACCACCTAGTAAGTTAAATGCTGTACCAAAACTTACGCGAGTACGCGTGCTTGGTTCAAAGAACAAGTTCGCTAAAATTGCGCCCTCTAAAACATTGGTGCGCTTTTGCTTTTTAGCATAAGGCTCCATTTTCTTAGCAACTGCAAAAATACGTTCAATACAATCTCGGTCAAGCTGATTGACCGACAGGATATTTTCACCTTGGAAACTTAGCATGGGGGTTGTTCCTAATCACATTTATAGGGCGCTGGCACTCGGTATGGGAGGCCGCATAAATTTGCGCAGTACTATAGCAAATTTTTAGCGTTCACAGCAGCAAATTATAAGTTAGGTTTAATAATTGCCAGTGCCACTATAGCTAAAAGGATGAGTACCGGAACTTCATTAAAAATACGGTAAAAGCGATCGCTACGAGTATTGCGATCATGCTTAAAGTCAGCCAGTAATTTAAAGCAATAGCCATGATAAATATAAAGGATAATTACTAACACCAGTTTGTAGTGCAGCCACATGCTGTATCTAAACCAATCACGACCATATTCAAAAATGGTCAGTAAGCCAAAAACCAATGTTAAAACGGCAAACGGCGTCACAAAAAACAGTAAGCGGCGTTCCATTACTTTCAGCATTGAGTTACAGGCTTTTTCTTCACTCATTGCGTGGTAAACAAAAAGACGTGGCAGGTAAAAAATACCGGCAAACCAAGCAATCATAAAAAATACGTGGAAGGTTTTATAAACTAATAGCGCAGTCATTTAAGCATCCATTTTAATTGTTATAACAAACTATTGCGTATGGTAAGAATATGTCTGATTTGGTCCCAACGCAAAAGGCCCATAATCTGTTGGTTATCAAGTAGGTTGTAAATATACACCGCACCGCTGCGTTTATCTTTTAGTAAGTCAAAAGCATCGGCTAATGTTGCTTGGCTACTAAGGCCGGCAAGGCTGACATATTTGATGTTACTTTCTTGGTCAGACATCAAACTTAAATCATATTCAGCAAGACGATAGCCATTCTCTTCATCATGAACAATCAGCGGGGTTTGGCTATCAAGGGCATCGAGCGATTCTTTAATTTGTTGTTTGTCGTCACTGTAAAGCAGTTTGAACTGCTCATCCATTTCATCCATCACGCCCACTTTTTGTAATGCTTCTGTGGCAGGCGATATTTGATACTCAAGCCCTTGGAAGTCAAGTTGCTGCATAAAAATAGAGCGGTTACCAAAAAACTGTAATGCTGTGACATAAGCCGTTGAGATCACCAACATGGCTGGCACAATGATCTCGGGGCTTGAGGTTAACTCCATAACCGTAGTGAGTGCAGCAAGTGGTGCGTGTAATGTAGCGGCCAATAACCCTGCCATGCCAAGCATGCTGTAGGTACCTGTGATATCTACTCCTGGGCTAATAAACTGCGCAAAGAAGGCCATTAAGGTGCCCATTAATACCCCAAGCCCAATAACAGGGCCGATGATCCCACCTGGAATACCTAAACCAATGGCAAATAAGGTGGCGAGTAATTTGGCAATCAAGATGGTTGTTAAAAACTGCACATCATCTGGTGATTCAATAGCAATAGTGATGGCGCTCATACCTGAACCCATTGCATGAGGAACCATATAAGCAATTAACCCTGCAATTAACCCTGCCAGTAATAGGCGAGGAAACATGCTAAGCGGTTTAAAAGTGCGGATTATAAGCATCAAGTTTTGGTTAAACGCATAGGCAACAGCCCCTAGTGCCATACCAAATATGATTAAAAATGGGTAATGCCAGCCACTCAATGGGTTCATGGTGATAAGCGCAAGCTCTGAAGCATCACCAAATACAAACTGAGTGGCTAAAGCACCAGTAACCGCAGCGAGCATAATGGGCACAAAAATATGCACTTTATATTCCCTAAGCACCACCTCCATAACAAAGATAACGGCTGCAAGTGGGGTGTTAAATGAGGCTGCAATTCCGGCTGCAACGCCACAACCGGTGAGGGTACGCATTGCATTGTGTGGAAGGTGTAGTTTATCGGCCAGTAAACTGGCACCTGTTGCACCCATATGTACCGACGGGCCTTCTCGGCCCACCGAAAAACCACTGATCAAGGCTAAAGCACCACCAACAAATTGGTTAACCGTGTTATAGAGTGGCATATGACCGTAGTATTTTTTTATTCGATGAATGACAAATGGAATACCAAGTCGATAATGTTTAAATCCAGTTGAAGCTGCAAAAAGGGCAATTAATAAGGCTGCGCCGACTGGTAATAAAACACGTTCAAGAGTAGGAAGCGTAGAAAAGTCATCAGGCTTTTCTAAGAATAAGCTCTGGAAAAACATGATCGTAAGGCGAAAGAATATGATCAGCACTGCCGCAATTAACCCTGCACTCACACCAAGTAAGCACAATTGCACAGATGTTTTAGGCTTTGCTAGTCGACGTCTTAGTCTCTCAAGCC
The DNA here is from genome assembly GCF_016464105.1 of Pseudoalteromonas sp. bablab_jr010. NCBI lineage: Bacteria > Pseudomonadati > Pseudomonadota > Gammaproteobacteria > Alteromonadales > Pseudoalteromonadaceae > Pseudoalteromonas > Pseudoalteromonas sp. bablab_jr010. The sequence goes on from NZ_JACDWV010000138.1 coordinate 15,936, forward strand.
ACACGCATATTTCCTCACAGCACTTTTGAGCCGCAGTTTACCAAATCAAACTCACTAAGTCGTTGGCATTTTATATTTTTATCTTCTTTTTGGGAAAATCGAGCTGATTATAATATTTAATGACTGAGCCAAGGTTATGGTTGCATACTTATCACTGTCATAGGAGAGTTATGTTTTTGCTTGTACATGCGCTCATCAGCTTTATTTAATAAGTCATCAAGTGATTTTGCATCATCAGGATATAAAGCATAACCAACACTTGCGCCTACATTTAAATAACCCACCTCAGATGCAATTGGCGTTGATATTGAGTTAATAAAACGTGTTAGAGCTCGCTCAATCTGATTTTGATTTTCTATATCAGTAATGACGATGACAAATTCATCACCCCCAATGCGTGCAACACAATCTGTTTTTCGGGCTGTTTCAAGTAACCGTTTAGCAATTTCAACAAGCACGAAATCACCAACTAAATGACCATGGGTGTCATTGATGGGCTTAAATTTGTCAAGGTCAAAGTATAAACAACCAACCTTACCACCTGTGCGTTCAACACGGTCAAACTCATGATTAATAAACTTACTTAAAGCGCTTCTATTTGCAAGACCGGTAAGATGATCTGTTTGTGCCAACATTCGTATCTGTTGCTCAGCCAAAACCCGCTTGGTAATATCAAAATTGACGCCGATCATCCGTTTTCCGTAGATTCTTCCGTCGGCATTGATATAGCGAGTTCTGCCAGAAGATAAAACGATACGAAACTCAGCATGAAATTCTTCATTGTTTAGTATCGAAAGCTTGAGCTTATTTGTAACGTCCTCATAATCATCTGGGTGTAAGGTGCTCGCCCATGTTGAGTAATTGCCTTTAAAAGATGTTTTTGGAATTTCGAACAAGGTATGCATCCAGTCATCCCAGATTAATTCATTGGTTTCAAAGTTCCACTCCCAAATTCCAATGTGTGCTGCATCTGCAGCCATTGACATCCGTTGATGTAAGTTCTCAAGATCTGTTTTTGCTTGTTTTAATTCAGTAACATCTTCAGATACATCCAGTAAGTAGCGAGCTTTTCCTTGAGCGTCTCTAATTGCGAGCTTTCTGGTTCGAAGATAATGCGTTCGACCATTTATGGTCATAGGCTTCTCAGTTACAAAAAGTGTTTCGTTACTTTTTAGTACATCCCTATCTGTTTGAATAAAATTCACGGCGTCCTCATCGCTAAAAATATCAAAGTCATTTAAGCCAATGAGTTGCTCTTTAGTTTTACCTAAAAGTTGCTCACCTGCTTTATTGACATGGCTAAATGTTAGATGCTCGGCCTCTTTTACGAACAGCATAATAGGTAAGTTATCGAAAATTGTTTGTGTAAACGCTTCTTGGTTTTGAATGTCGCTTAGGTCTTTAATAGTTGCAACGTAAGAGCCTGCTTCTTTTTTGCCAATGGAGCTAATTGTGAGAGTGATAGGAAAGTAGCATTTATCTTTACGTAACCCCTTTAATAGGCGGCTCTTATTTGTACTCACGTTTTCTTTTTTTTGCTGTGGGTCGCAGAATATCTCATCTAACTGCGATGATTGTTTTGGGATTAAAGTGTGGATATGTTTACCGATTAGGTGGGTTGGTTCATAGCCAAAAACAGGAAGAACTGCTGGGTTAGCGAATTCAATTACTCCTACATTATTAAAGCTAATAACGACATCTTGAACTGTATTCAGCACGGCTTCAAGTTTGGCTGATAGTAAACTTCGTGCTCTAAGTTCGACAATTCCTAATACAAACAGACTTAGGGCTAATAAGACGGATATAATTAATTTTGCAAGCGCAGCGTTATCATGGCCAGATGTATAAATGGTATAATCTGTCTCAAATACAGTCATTGAAATCATACCAATGTAGTGCATGCTTGAAATAGCACTCCCCATAATGACTGCAACGAGAATGTTTATACGTGTTTGGTTTACCTCACGCTCATTTCTAAAATCATTAATCCATAGTGCAATGCCAGAAAGAACAATTGCGACTAAAATCGATAATGAAAATAACCAAGGTTCATAGGCCATGTGGGCTGGCATCATCATTGCCATCATGCCAATAAAGTGCATACAACCAATACCAGCCCCCATAAGTACACTTCGAAAAACTAGCCCTTTGCCACGCCCAATAGTGGGGGAAAGAACAATATAACTTGCAAAAACGCTTGGCAAAATAGAGATCAAAGTGACCGTGATGTTGTATTCAACAGCGATAGGAAGTTTATAGGCGAGCATACCTACAAAATGCATACCCCAGATACCAATACCTAAAAAGCACGATGCTAACAAAGTCCATACAAGGCTTTCATTTTTTAATTGAGAGCTTTTAATTTTTGCTGATAGTAAAAATGAAATGTAAGAAGCAAAGACCGCAGTAAGTACGGATAAGCAAACGAGTAAACTATCGTACTGCGCAGGGATTGTTTGCGAGCTAGTTAAGCTTGGACTAATGAAATGCAGCTTTAAATGATCTATCACTGTGATGGTCCCTCATCGCATAACTTTTACATGGGTAAAAAGTACTACAATTAAATGTTAGTTCAATGCGAATATGTTAGCCAATCCTATACTAAAATATTTTCAATGGGAGGCGATACTTGATTAAAATACTCGGGTATTAGATAATTGCGACCATTATAGGTTTTGAGGGTTTTGGTATGTCAGATGAGTTGCCAATCAAGTTCAGCGATGCAGCAGCTGTTCGCGTTAAACAGTTAATCGAGGAAGAAGAAAATCCTGATCTAAAGCTACGTGTATACGTTACGGGTGGTGGTTGCTCAGGTTTCCAATATGGTTTTACTTTTGATGAAAAAGCTAACCCTGGCGATTTAGAAATTGTTAAAAATGGTGTAACGCTAGTTGTTGACCCTATGAGTATTCAATACCTAGTTGATGGTACCGTTGATTACACAGAAGGCCTTGAAGGGGCTCGCTTTTTTGTGAATAACCCGAACGCAACTACAACCTGTGGTTGCGGAGCCAGCTTCAGCGTTTAATTATTTATGAAAGCCACTTGATGTGGCTTTTTTATTGCTTTAACTTCTCATAATATCCTGCCTCTGCTAAATTTTACGCATTATTAGAAGGAATTTTGCGTTGCCAAATATAACTACAACTATAGAAAAGAAACCCTATATTTTAGCTATCGCCATTGTTTTGGTGATTATATTGTGGATGCTATCCGGCGATAGCAAAGCAGATCAAAACGCGCAGCAAAGTAAAGAACAAGCCCAAGAGCGCTTGCCTAAAGTGCAGGTGATGTCATTAGTTGCTAAGAAAATAAATAAAAACCTGACCTTTTACGGTAAATCAGAGCCTGACAAAATCGCAAATATTAGCGCTAGGCAAGCAGGACAAGTACTCGAAATCTTGGTTGAAGAAGGTCAGTTTGTAAAACAAGAACAGGTTATTTTACGCCTCGATAAGTCTGATTTAGCCGCCCAAATTACATCAGCAGAAGCCTTAGTGGCACAGTATCAAACTGAATACGAAGGCGCCCTTAAGCTAAATCAGCAAGGTTTACAGAACAAAGTATTAACCATGCAAGCGCAAGCTATGTTGCAACAGGCTAAAGCAACCTTAGTTAGCCTTGAATTAAAACTAGAGCGCACTGAAGTACGCGCTGCTTTTGATGGCGTTATTAACAAACGTTTAGTCGAAATTGGTGATTATGTTGGCATAGGCGACCCTATTTTACAGCTCGCTGATTTAGACCCGTTAATTGTTAGAGCCGATGCAACCCAAAAAGAAGTGCAAGGCTTAGAAGTCGGGCAAGCTACTTTTGCTCATGTTTTAAATGACAAAACCTATCCTGGTCGTATTCGTTATATTGCATCTGTTGCTGATGACAGCACGAATACATTTCGCATCGAAGCGGCGTTTGAAAACCCAGGAATGAAATATAAAGCAGGTTTTTCGACTCAGCTTAATATTGAGTTGCCAACTGAGCCTGCAATGTTATTAAGCCCAGCTTTTATGGCCCTTGATGAGCAAGGTAATATCGGCGTAAAAGTCGTGAATGACGATAATATTGTTGAGTTTAAATCGGTGAATCTGGCTAAAAGTACCGAGCAGGGGGTTTGGCTTTGGGGTTTAGGCGAACAAGCAAATGTCATTACCCTTGGTCAAGGTTTTGTGCGTGCCGGTGATAAAGTTGAGCCCGTGTTTACTGAAGCTACGAGCAACTAAGTATGAAAAACTTAATCGAAGCGTCGTTGACTCACACGCGTACAGTTTTATCTATTTTCATCTTGTTGCTGATCTCGGGCTGGGTGACATATCAAACCATCCCTAAAGAAGCGAATCCTGATGTCACCATTCCTTTTATTTATGTGTCGATTATTCATGACGGTATTTCCCCTGAAGATGCTGAGCGGCTATTAGTTAGGCCAATGGAGATTGAGCTCCGCTCGATTGAAGGCGTAAAAGAAATGTCAGCGGTGGCAAGTGAAGGGCATGCCTCTGTGACCCTTGAATTTATCGCGGGTATGGATCCCAAAGAAGCCTTAGCTGATGTACGAGATAAAGTCAGCTTAGCTAAGGCGAAACTGCCTTCTGAATCAGAAGAACCAGAAGTTCATGAAATTTTGATGGAAGACGAGCAACCGACTATTACATTAACTTTGTCCGGTGATGCGCCAGAACGAGGTTTGTTAACCCTTGCTCGTAATCTTAAAGATGAACTAGAAAGCATTTCTAGCGTATTAGAAGTTGATGTAGGTGGTGATCGCGAGGACATGGTCGAAATTGAGGTCGATCCACTGGCGATGATTTCTTATGGCTTAGAACCGAGTGACATCATTCAACTGCTATCAAATAACAACCGCTTAGTTGCTGCCGGTACACTTGATACTGGTAAAGGACGCTTTGCTGTAAAAATCCCATCCGTGTTTGAGACGATTCAGGATGTCATGGAGCAACCCGTGAAAGTCGTTGGCGATAGGGTGGTACGTTTTATGGACGTAGCAAAAATTCGTCGAGCGTATAAAGACCCAACCTCAATCGCACGTATTAATGGCCGCCATGCGGTTTCGCTGGAAGTAAAAAAACGTGCTGGTGAAAATATTATTGATACGGTCGAACAAGTGAAGCAAGTGGTCAATGAGGCCAAGAAAATATGGCCTGATCATATACGCGTTGATTACACCGGCGACATGTCAAAAGACGTAAAGATGATGCTTTCTGATCTGCAAAATAATGTGCTGTCTGCCGTATTATTGGTGGTTATCGTTATTGTGGCGGTACTTGGTGCGCGCACGGCATTTTTAGTGGGTATTGCCATTCCCGGTTCATTCTTAACGGGGATTTTAGTGATCTCTGTGTTTGGTTTAACGGTGAATATCGTGGTGCTCTTTGCGCTCATCATGGCTGTCGGTATGCTGGTGGATGGCGCAATTGTTGTTAGTGAGTTTGCAGACAGAGCAATGAGTGAAGGCAAACCGCGCAAGGTTGCATATAAACTGGCTGCAGAACGAATGGCATGGCCAATTATCGCCTCTACGGCAACAACATTAGCGGCCTTTGCCCCGCTGATATTTTGGCCGGGAATGATGGGCGAGTTTATGAAATACTTGCCGATTACACTTATTGCTACTTTGTCTGCGTCATTACTTATGGCACTGGTGTTTGTACCAACTATTGGTGGACTAATAGGTAAATCAAGGCCGCTTTCTGAGCAGCAAAAACATGATTTAGAGTTAGCAGAGTCTGGCGATTTAACACAAATTAAAGGAATGCTTGGGCGTTATATTCGAGTGCTTGATTATGCAACAGAGCGCCCTTGGTGGAGCCTTGCTGCTGCAATTGTGTTTTCTATTATGGTGTTTTTTGCCTTTGCTATTTCTAAGCTTGGCGTTGAGTTCTTTCCTGATGTTGAGCCAAATGGCGTCAATATCAAAGTACGTTCTTACAGTGACTTATCCATCTTTGAAAAAGACGTGATCATGAAAGATATTGAGTCGCGCATCCTAAAAGTGGAAGGTATAAAAACTTTGTACGCCCGTACTGGTGGTAAAGATCAAGTAGGCACGTTTAGAATGAATCTAAAAGATTGGGATGAGCGTCCGCCCGCAGAAGATATTATCAGCCAAGTTAACGAAATCACGGCAAGTTATGCCGGTGTAGAAATTGAACTTCGTAAAGATGAAAACGGCCCGGGTGGTGGTAAAGCGTTAAGCATTGAGCTGAGCTCTCGGTTTGTTGATGTGCTTAACAGTGAAGCTAAACGAGTAAGGCAAGCTATCGAGAATGATGGCGCGTTTCGAAATGTTGATGACAGTGCTTCAAAACCAGGTATTGAATGGCAACTTAAATTGAACCGTTCGGATGCGGCTCGTTTTGGTGCCGATGCCAGTATGTTAGGGGCAAATGTTCAGCTTATTACCAATGGCTTGAAATTAGGGGAATACCGTCCAGATGATGTGGATGACGAGATTGATATTCGCGTACGTTTCCCCCATGACAAACGTGATTTAGGGCGTCTTGAAACGCTGCGTGTAAAAACCATACACGGGCAAGTGCCCATTAGTCACTTTGTTGAGCGTCAAGCAGCGCCTAAAGTCGATACTATCCGTCGTGTAGATTCTCAGCGCGTTGTTACCGTTAATGCAGACATGAAGCCGGGTGAACAACTTGCCAAGGCATTGCCGCGCTTACAAGCGCAATTAGAAGAGCAAGGATTAGACCCTCGCGTGAAAATTAAAGTGCGTGGTGAAACTGAAGATCAAGATGAATCAGAAGCCTTTCTTGAGCAGGCTTTTGTGGTTGCTCTATTTGTGATGGGTATCATTTTGGTGACGCAATTTAATAGCTTTTATCAAGCATTTTTGATTTTAAGTGCTGTGCTATTTTCAACTGTGGGTGTGTTCTTAGGTTTAATCGTATTACAGCAACCGTTTGGTATTGTGATGTCAGGTATTGGGGTTATTTCGCTTGCAGGTATTGTGGTTAATAACAATATAGTATTGATTGATACCTATAATGTTTTACGAAGCCAAGGTCTGGCTGCCAAAGATGCGATTTTGCGAACCGGTGCACAGCGTTTGCGTCCGGTATTGCTAACGACTGTTACCACCATTTTGGGATTGATGCCAATGGTACTCCAAGTGAATATTGATTTATTTAACCGTCACATTGATTTTGGTGCGCCATCTACTCAGTGGTGGGTGCAATTGGCAACAGCCGTTGCGGGTGGTTTAACATTTGCCACGGTGTTGACACTTGTGCTTACACCGTGCTTGTTAATGCTGCGAGATCGCCGTAGATAGTAATAGGTAAATTCGTTACCGATTAATTAAAAATGAGTGACCCTAGTGTTGGGTCACTTTAATCATCAGTAAAAAGAAGCCTAAAACTAACGCTGATGCGACCAAAATGTATACAAAGCCATTTTTACCTTGCTTAATTGGTACTCGATTGTGTTTTAAAAATAGGTACCATGCTACACACAGTACAATTGGCAACAAAAATAATATACGAAACATTTCTTAGCCTTTTTCAGTATTTACGTACACTTTAAGCATAAATATGCAGAATTTAAAGCGATACTTTCATCTTGTTTGACTTCCAATTGATCAATTTTTTGGTACAGTTAACCAGTTAACTATAGAGCACATGCTTTAATTTTAGCTACACTAAGACATGTATACTAATAAGGTCCATACCTAAAAGGTGGACATTTGTATAATTAATAATTCAAAGTGAAAATTATTAGTATATAATGTATCCAAGAGTGAGACGGGCAAATTTCACTCTTAAGTTTATTAATTTAAATCATCTAGTAGGAGATGTATTTTATGATGGGTAAAACAGTTTCTTCTGAAGAAAACTCGAAATTAACGAAATGGCTTAAAACTAAACGCCACGAGAAAGGTCACACAATGCGTAGCCTTGCGCAGGTTTTAGGTACACCGCATTCTTTTATCGGTAAAATTGAAAACCAAGAACGTCGACTAGATGTTATTGAATTCATACGTTATTGTGATGCTTTAGAAGTTGACCCGTACGAAGGTCTTAATTTGCTAAAAGACGCATAATTTTTTAGTGCTTTGTGGTGAAATAACACTACTAAAGTAATACAAATAGTGCAGGGAGGCGCTATTAAAATTTCACCATTTATCTCTCCTCTAAAATTACTTTCGTATCTAACTTGTTAAATCCCTTTGATGATAGTTGTTTTCTAGTGCATAAAGCTTATGCCTAATTAAAAATAAGAAAATTAATGAAGGTAAAACCATAAGTGCTGTCACTACAAAGAACATCGCCCAATTTCCTCCTAACCAGTCATCAATGAGCACGCCGCTATAACTTGAAAGTAAAGTTCTACCTAAATTACCTAATGATGCAAGTAGCGCATAGTGAGTGGCACTAAATGCTCGGTCGCAAAGCATAGATATAAACGCCACCATGGCAACGAGAGACCAAGCCTGTGTAAAACCATCAATAATGATTGCAAACGCGTAAAGGCTCAATTTAGGGCCTGCTATAGCAATCCAAGCGAAGGCGAGATTTGAGGCTGCCATCGCAATACCACTAATAAATAAGCCTTTAACAATGCCATATCGTTGGTTAAACAAACTACCTAGAAAGGTGAAAGCGATAGTAAGTACTGCCGTACCTACTTTTGAGAAGGTAGCAATATCGCTATTCGAGAAGCCCACTTCTTTATAAAACACGATAGACATTCGCCCTAAGAAGGCCTCGCCGATTTTAAATAAGAAAATAAAAGCTAATAAAGCCAATGCTGTTTTTACCCCGTTACGGGCGAAGAAGGTTCTAAAAGGATCAAAAACGGTTACAGCAAGCCATGCAATAACTTTAGCAAAGCGAGTTTGCGTACTACCAGCCAGCTTTTGTTGATAGGTTTGCTCAAGCTCTGCTTGAACTGCATCGCGATTTGATTCTGGTTCTTTCGCCCAAAATACGCTGCTCATTAATAGCAGCATCACGACAGATAGGAAAAAGTAAACTTGTGGCCAATCAATTGAAGGAATGTCGGCCATATAAAACGGTAGGGCGCCTAATAGAGCATAGCCGCTCCACCAACCTGAGGTTGCCATTGCTGCCGCTGCGGTGGCTTTATGGCTCTCATTTTCTGCCAAAGTGTCGATACGAAATGCATCAATAGCAATGTCTTGAGTTGCAGATGCTATTGCAATCACTAAACACAGTGCGGCAGCAAACCAAAGGTTGGCTTTGATATCGAGCCCTGCAAGCGAAAAGGTACCAATAAAAATGACTGACTGACAGAGTAAAATCCAGCTACGGCGCTGGCCTAGCCAGTTAAATAAAAAAGGTAACTTTACACGGTCAACGAGCGGTGACCATAAAAAGTTAATGCTATATGCACCAAACACGATGCCAAACAACCCAATCATGCTGCGGCTTAGGCCTTCATCTTTTAGCCAGGCCGACATGACAGAGCCAATCAATACCCACGGAAAGCCGCTGCTAATACCAAAAATAAAAATATTAATTAAACGTTTATCTTTGAAGTATGAGAAATACTCTGAAAAAGAAAGGGTTTTTGTCATAGTGTTGCCAGTTTAAGGGGCGTGCGCCCCTATTTGTTATTGATTAGCGTCAAGCACTTTTACGTTTAAGATAACAACAGGATCTTTGGGTACAAAGCTGTAACCAATTTTTTCATTGAAAGCAGTTTCGACACGCATGATTTTGTCTAGAGTTTCGTAGCCATCCATGACCATACCAAATACAGCAAAGCCCCAATCACGACCTGGATTAAGATGGTCGTTGTCGTCCATATTAAAGAAGAATTGACGCGTACCTGAGTGTGGTTTACGGTCTTGGTATGCCATTGCGATACTATACATATCGTTTTTTAACCCGTTGCCACTTTCATTGAAAATAGGGTCACCTTCGTACAGACCATCGTAGTCTTTATCGTAACCACCGCCTTGAATTACAAAATCACGTTCGTTGTCTTCATCACGTTCAACACGGTGAAATACACTACCTTGATAGCTACCATCGGCAACGTAAGTTAGAAAGTTATTTACTGTAATTGGTGCCCGTGAACGATCCATTTCGACCACAATACTGCCAAGCGTAGTAACAATTTCTACGCGCGGAAACATATTGTCTTTTTGAATAAACTTACCTTCAGTCGCTGCGAATGAACTGTGAGCAAAAAACAATAAAAAACTAAGTAATAAAATGCGTTTCATGGTTAACCTTCTAAATAGGCGATTAATTCTGGGTCAGATACAATGCGTGTTATAACCTGTTCAGTCAACTTATTAAGTTGACCTTCTATTTTTGCACGGTCATGACTGAGTGGTCCTTCAAGATTTGCGTTGCCGCGGTATATCTTAGTAAAGTTACTCGTACTTTTAATCACTCTTAAACCAAACTCCACATTTGCAGCACTACTGTGCGTCATCATCTTTTCGGTGACAGTTGCTTGCAACTTATGAATATCTAATTCAAAACGTGTAGTTGCTAAGTTTGAAATGTTTGCACCATTACGGCTTAGAGCACTGTCTAAGGCACTTTTCACAGAATCAGCTATTCCAGGGCTTGCAAGCGTTTTTACTTTGTCTGAACCAATGATTTTAAGGGTCACATTGTCACCACGTAAGTCAATTACGCTGGTGCTAACATTACTGTTAATAGTTGAAATTTTCCCGCCTTGATAAACGGGGTTCAAAATTAACTGATTTGGCTGATTGCTACACGCAGATAGGGCGGCTAGCAAGCATAAAGGAAGTATTTTTTTCATTTAGTTAGCTCCATTAATTATTCTTTGTAGCACTTAGTACGACAAACTTTTTATTAGATCCTAATAGCTTACAATTGCCGAACATGCGTTTTAACTTTTCATGATAGTCTAGATGACGATTACCAATAATTCTTAATTCACCACCGTGCTTTAATGTTTGTTTTGCCTGTTTGAACATTTGCCAAGCGATATGATCGGTGACCGCTTGCGCTTGGTGGAATGGTGGGTTACATAAAACAAGGTCAACACTGTCAGGTTGAAAATCGGTTAAACAGTCGTTTTGAACAAACTCACACTGGTCTAATTGCTCAGGTAAATTGTGAGTTATGTTCAATTTGGCAGATTCAACGGCCATGTAGGACTCATCAACGAAGGTTACATGGGCTTTAGGGCAACGTTTGAGAGTCATCAACCCAACAACACCATTACCACAGCCTAAATCAATGATGCTGCGGGCTTTACTTGTTTGTGGCAAATAGTTAAAGAAAAAGCGCGCGCCGATATCTAATGAGTCCCGAGAAAATACATTGGCATGATTTTGAATTTCAAATTCACTGCCTTCAAGTGGCCAGTTAACAGGAAAGGGGGCTACTTTATTAAGACCACTGGTTTTACTGATAATTAAACGGGACTTTTTAACCGCTAAGCTGGTTGATGTTTCACCGATATACTGACTAAAAGCCTTTATAGTTGAGTTATGAATGTCTTTCGTTTTTCCAGCTGCAATAACATCAATGTCAGCAGGTAAAGCTGCACTGATTGCGGCAAGTTGATGCTGAAGATAGCCTAAATTGCGTGGCACTTTTAATATCACTAAATCAACCTGATTAGGTAACGCAGCTAAAGAGTTCAACTGTGTTAGTGATTCGCTCGATAGCTCATTGACTTGTAAATTATAACGGGTAGCTTGATGACCAATATACGAGTCGTTAACTGAATAAACTGTTAACGTATTAAAGGCACAGGCTAAAGCGCCAAAGCTGTCATTGAGTATCAGGATTGAATTTGCATGTGGGTAGTGCTCTTGTACATAATTGACAAGATATTCATCGCCAGAGTCCCATGCTTGAAGACTGCGATTTTTTTGATCTAACGGAAAGCGTTCTAGGGTATAGGTGTTATCACCGAGCTGTGCTTGGGTGGTCATCATGATTTTACGAAAGTATTAATGTATAGGTAAATTCTAACATGCAACAGCCAAACGCCAACCCTAATCATCTACCTGATGGGTTTTCTTACCAAGCCAATACATTGAGTGCGCAAAAAAGCCTCGAGTTATTTTACTTTCTTCAGCAGCAGCTCAATTGGCAGCAACCGGCTATAAAAGTGTACGGAAAAAGCCATGTGATCCCGCGTTTGCAATGCTTTATTGCTGATCAGAACGTAAATTATGGTTACTCGGGTTCAAAATTAATCGTTGAGCCTTGGCCAGAGATACTTGATGCTATGCGTGTACGCTTATCAAGAACTTTGCAGATACCATTTAATGCGCTTTTAGTTAATTTGTATCGAGATGGTCATGATTGTATGGGCTGGCATAGTGACGATGAGAAAGAACTTGGTGAGCAACCAACAATCGCGTCTGTATCACTAGGGGCCGAACGGGTATTTAAAATAAAGCACAAATATAAAAATGAACAATATAGCATTGTGCTGCAAAGTGGTAGCTGTTTAATCATGAATGGTTTTAGCCAGCGCGATTACCAGCATAGTTTGCCGAAGCAGCAAAGACTCAAACACCCTCGAATTAACCTTACCTTTCGTTCAATCATATAAAATCATTGGCAAATTGAGCCATGCCCTTGATATAGTAGCTGGCAATTATTTTCTTATGAAAGGTCTATGACACATGTCAATGCAACAACAAATTGAGCAAAAGCTTGCTGCGGGTATCGAATGTAAACACCTGAATGTTGTCAATGAAAGCCATATGCATAGTCGTGGAACTGAGTCGCATTTTAAAGTGGTGGTTGTGAGTGAAGAATTTGCAGGTAAACGTTTACTTGCCCGTCATCGTCAAATTAATGAGCTATTAAAAGATGAATTAGCAAATCACATTCATGCATTAGCGATTCACACATTTACTCCCGAAGAGTTCAGTGAACAACATGGACAGGCACCTGAATCACCAAAGTGCTTAGGCGGCTCAAAGTTCGACTAAATTAGCAGGACAGTCACTCAAAGTTAGAAAGACAGTCACTCAAAGTTAGCAGGACAGTCACTCAAAGTTAGAAGGACAGTCACTCTAGACTGCTGGTTACTTGGGTGTTTTAAGCTCGAAAAATTTACGTGGGTCTGAAAAGTTTTACTGATCAGACCTGTATTTTAACTATTAGCCTTTAAACTAGCGCTAATTTTTATTGTGATAGATATAGGATGATCAATGGTCATTAAGCCGAAAATTCGTGGATTTATCTGCACTAACGCGCATCCAGTAGGGTGTGCTGAGCACGTACAAGAACAAATTAATTATGTGAAAGCGCAAGGACCACTGAGCAATGCACCTAAGAATGTATTAGTGATAGGTGCGTCTACAGGTTACGGCCTAGCATCACGTATCACGGCTGCATTTGGTGGCGGTGCTAAAACGTTAGGTATTTTCTTTGAAAAAGAAGGTAGCGAACGCAAAACGGGTTCTGCAGGTTGGTACAACACAGCAGCATTCCAAGCAGCCGCTGAAGAAGCTGGTTTATGGTCTAAAAATATCAATGGCGACGCGTTTTCTAACGAAATCAAGCAAAAAGCAATTGATACTATCAAAGCTGATCTAGGTAAAATTGATTTAGTTGTTTACAGCCTTGCTTCACCTCGTCGTACTGATCCAAATACAGGTGAGACTTACTCATCAACACTTAAGCCTATTGGCTCAGATATCACTACGAAGAACCTAAACACTTCAAAGCGTGTGATTGATGAAGTAACGGTTGAAGCAGCAAGCCAAGAAGACATCGACAATACAATTAAAGTAATGGGCGGTGAAGATTGGGAAATGTGGATTGACGCATTAAAAGAAGCAGATGTACTTGCTGATAACTTCAAAACGACTGCTTACACTTATATCGGTAAAGAGTTAACGTGGCCAATTTACGGTCATGCGACAATTGGTAAAGCGAAAGAAGATCTTGACCGTGCAACGCAAGCAATCAAAGAGTCAACAAAAGGCTTAAATGGCGAAGCGTATGTTTCTTCATTAAATGCGGTTGTGACACAAGCAAGCTCGGCAATTCCAATTATGCCTTTATATATCTCTGCTTTATTCAAAGTAATGAAAGCAGACGGTACTTACGAAGGTACCATTGAGCAAATTCACTCACTATTTACTGAAAACCTTTACGGTGAAACACCACGTTTTGACGAAGGTGGTCATTTATTCCAAAACTACAAAGAGTTAGAAGATGATGTTCAAGCTCGTGTACAACATGTTTGGGATACAGTGGATACAGATACAATTGACGAATTAACGGATTACGTGGGTTACCATAATGAGTTTTTACGTTTATTCGGTTTTGGTATCGAGAGTGTAGATTACGAGCAAGATGTGAATCCTGATGTTGCGATTTCACAGCTGATCGATTAATCGCTGAACAAACTTGATTTTGTAAAGTCGCTTTTTTAAGCGACTTTTTTGTTTCTGGATGAAAATAAAACATCATCAATAGCACTTTGGTCTATATTGAATTTTATTCAAAAGGTTTTTGTAGTCTAAATAACCGTATCTGTCGTATAAATTTCATATTTGCTCTCGCATAGTCACCCTGATTGATGTTAAAATTCGGGCAATATATGTGAGGAGTTTACTGCGTTGCTTGTTTGGGGTGTTAAACAGGCTATTCTTTGATACTTAGAGTTTAACTTGAGCATATCAAATGGCGACGTGGTTGGTACGATTTTTCAGTTTCTTTCCGTTAATGTAATGCAAGTGCGTATGATCAACATAAAAAAAGGTCTGGATTTACCGATAGAGGGCGCACCTCAGCAAGTTATTCACGACGGTTCTGCCGTCAAACGTGTAGCTGTGCTAGGTGAAGAATATATTGGTATGCGTCCAACCATGCATGTTCGCGTGGATGACCAAGTCAAAAAAGGCCAGGTACTTTTTGAAGACAAAAAGAACCCAGGCGTCTTATTTACTGCACCAGCTTCTGGGGTAGTTAAAGAAATCAATCGTGGTGCTAAACGTGTGCTGCAATCTGTTGTTATTGAAGTTAATGGCAGTGAGCAAATCACCTTTGACTCTTTCAAGGCCGACGAGCTTTCGGGCTTAGACCGTGAAAAAGTGAAAGAAGTACTAGTTCAGTCAGGTCAATGGACAGCACTACGTGCTCGCCCATTCAGCAGAGTAGCTGCTTTGGATGCAAATCCTAGCTCTATCTTTGTAACGGCTATCGACACTAACCCGCTAGCTGCAGATCCTGCAGTAATCATTGCTGAGAACACTCAAGCATTTGAAGCTGGTTTAGCTGTGGTATCTCGTTTAACTGACGGCAAAGTATTTGTTTGTAAACAAGCTGGTAGCCAAGTGCCTAGTTCATCAATCCCTCAAGTAGAAGTACATGAGTTTGGTGGTAAGCACCCGGCAGGTCTTGTTGGTACACACATTCATAACTTAGACCCAGTTTCTGCAAGCAAGCAGGTTTGGCACTTAGGTTACCAAGACGTAATCGCGTTTGGTAATTTATTCCTAACAGGTGAAATCTTCACAGACCGTGTTGTTTCGCTTGCTGGTCCACGTGTTAAAAACCCACGCTTAGTGAAAACTCAGCTAGGTGCATCTTTAGATGATTTAGTTGCTGGTGAATTAGAAGACGGTGATAACCGTGTAATTTCTGGTTCTGTATTATCAGGCGCTATCTCTCAAGGTCCACACGCGTTCTTAGGTCGTTACCATGTTCAAGTATCAGTATTACTTGAAGGTCGCGAAAAAGAGCTATTCGGTTGGATCGCACCAGGTGCTAACAAGTTCTCAGTAACACGTACCTTCTTATCTCACCTTGCTCCTAGCCGTCTATTTAACATGACGACTTCAACAGGTGGTTCGAAGCGTGCCATGGTTCCAATTGGTAGCTATGAGCGTGTTATGCCTTTAGACATCCTACCTACACTATTATTACGTGATTTAATCGCACGTGATCTTGATGGTGCTATTTCGTTAGGTGCGCTAGAGCTTGATGAAGAAGATTTAGCATTATGTACCTTCGTTTGTCCAGGTAAATACGAGTACGGTTCAATCCTACGCGATTGCTTGACTACGATCGAGAAGGAAGGCTAGAGAGATGGGTTTAAAGAAATTTCTAGAAGATATTGAGCCGCATTTTGAACCGGGTGGTAAACACGAAAAATGGTATGCGCTTTACGAAGCTGCAGCGACTATTTTCTACACGCCTGGTTATGTAAATAAAGGCAAAACACACGTTCGCGATAACATCGACCTAAAACGTATGATGATTTTAGTGTGGATGGCGACGTTCCCTGCAATGTTCTTTGGTATGTTCAACATCGGTCATCAGGCCGCAGGTGCTTTAGCGCAAGGTTTTGAACTAGCAAACACATGGCAAGTTGGTTTGTTCCAATTATTCGGTGGTGAATTAACTGCTGACTCTGGTTGGGGCGCGAAAATGTTTTACGGTGCCTGCTTCTTCTTACCAATATACGCAGTAACATTTGCTGTGGGTGGTTTCTGGGAAGTGCTATTTGCTTCAGTGCGTAAGCACGAAGTAAATGAAGGTTTCTTCGTAACATCTGTATTATTTGCACTAATCCTGCCTGCAACGATTCCTTTATGGCAAGTTGCACTAGGTATTACGTTTGGTGTTGTAATCGCTAAAGAAATCTTTGGTGGTACAGGTCGTAACTTCCTTAACCCTGCTCTTGCCGGTCGTGCGTTCTTATTCTTCGCATACCCAGCGCAAATTTCAGGTGACACAGTATGGACAGCAGTAGATTCATTCTCTGGTGCAACTATGCTTGGCCAAGCTGTTGTTGGTTCACTTGATTACAGCAACATGGAGCTATGGTGGAATGCGTTCTACGGTTTCATTCAAGGTTCTATGGGTGAGACGTCAACACTAGCACTATTAATCGGTGGTTTATTCCTAATTTACGTGCGTATCGCTTCATGGCGTATCGTACTAGGTGTATTCCTAGGTATGGTTGCAACGGCATTCTTACTAAATACAATTGGTTCAGAAACTAACGCTGTATTTGCTATGCCTTGGCACTGGCACTTAGTTCTTGGTGGTTTTGCATTTGGTATGTTCTTCATGGCAACAGACCCTGTATCTGCATCATTCACAGACAAAGGTAAGTTCGCTTACGGTGCGTTAATCGGCTTTATGGTTGTAATGATCCGTGTTGTTAACCCGGCATTCCCAGAAGGTATGATGCTAGCAATCTTATTTGCTAACTTATTTGCACCATTATTCGATCACTTTGTAGTGCAAGCTAATATCAAGCGGAGGTTGGCACGTAATGTCTAGTAATAACGAATCAATCGGCAAAACGCTAACCGTTGTTGTTGCACTATGTTTAGTGTGTGCAATTATCGTATCGTTTGCTTCAGTTCAGCTTCGTCCTTTACAGCAAGCTAACAAAACACAAGATATCCAACGTAATATCTTAGCGGCTGCAGGCATTGAAGTATCAGGTACTGTGTCAGATACCTTTAACTCAAAAATTGAAGCACGTGTTGTAGACATGAACACAGGTGAGTTTGTTGAAGGTGCTGATCCTAACTCATTTGACTTCGAGAAAACAAAATTCGACCAAGCTCGTAGCTTTGCGTTGAAAGCAGAAGGAATTAAAGACATCGCTGGTATTCAGCGTATGACAAAAAATTCACCTGTATATATTTCGAAGAAATCTGATGGTTCTACAGACGCAATCATTCTACCAATCCAAGGTTATGGCCTTTGGGGTGTAATGTACGGCTTCTTAGCGCTTGAAAGCGATGGTGAAACAGTTAAAAACATCAACTTCTTCAAGCACAACGAAACGCCAGGTCTAGGTGGTGAAATCCAAAATCCACAATGGACTGCTAAATGGCAAGGTAAAGAGTTACCAATCAATATCATGAAGAGCGGTGCGAAGAACGAACATCAAATCGATGGTCTTTCTGGTGCAACATTAACTTCAAACGGTGTTGATCACACAGTTGACTTCTGGACTGGCGAGCATGGCTTTGGTCCATTCCTTGCGAAAGTACGTGAAGGAGCGTTGAAATAATGGCTGATACTAAAGAAATGAAGTCGGTCCTATTTGGCCCGGTATTCGCAAATAACCCGATCGCATTACAAGTACTAGGTATTTGTTCTGCGCTAGCGGTAACATCAAGCTTAAAAAATGCACTAATCATGTCAATCGCATTGACACTAGTAACTGCGTTTTCTAGCTTGTTTATTTCGTCAATTCGTAACCACATCCCATCATCTGTACGTATTATCGTGCAAATGACGATCATCGCATCACTTGTAATCGTTGTTGACCAAGTACTGCAAGCATTCTCTTATGCAACTGCTAAAGAGCTTTCAGTATTCGTTGGTCTAATCATTACAAACTGTATCGTAATGGGTCGTGCTGAAGCATACGCAATGAAGTCACCACCGTTAATGTCTTTCTTAGATGGTATCGGTAACGGTTTAGGCTACTCAGTAGTACTACTAACTGTTGGTTTCATCCGTGAGTTATTCGGTAAAGGTTCACTATTCGGTGTTGATATTATCCCATTAGTACAAAATGGTGGCTGGTATCAACCAATGGGTCTATTGATTTTACCACCGAGTGCATTCTTCATTATTGGTTTATTCATCTGGGTACTTCGTACCTTCAAGAAAGACCAAGTAGAAGCAAAAGCGTAAGGGGCGAGCAGTGGAACATTATATTAGTTTATTTGTAAAAGCGGTTTTCATTGAAAACTTAGCTTTAGCCTTCTTCCTAGGTATGTGTACTTTCCTTGCTGTATCAAAGAAAGTAACAACGTCAATCGGCCTAGGTGTGGCAGTTATCGTGGTACTAGGTATCTCAGTACCTGTAAATAACTTGGTTTATCACGCTGTTCTTGCACCAGGTGCATTAGAGTGGCTTGGCTACCCAGAAGCAGACCTTAGCTTCTTACGTTTCTTGACTTTCATCGGTGTTATTGCAGCACTTGTACAAATTCTTGAAATGGCATTAGATAAGTTCTTCCCTGCACTTTACAACGCGTTAGGTATCTTCTTACCACTGATCACAGTTAACTGTGCGATCTTCGGTGCGGTATCTTTCATGGTTGAGCGTAACTATAACTTCGGCGAGTCTGTTGTTTATGGTATCGGTTCAGGTGTGGGCTGGGCACTAGCAATTACTTTACTTGCTGGTATCCGTGAAAAAATGAAGTACTCAGACGTTCCTGATGGCTTACGTGGTTTAGGTATTACTTTCATCACTGTTGGTCTTATGGGTCTTGGCTTTATGTCATTCTCTGGTATTTCACTTTAATAGGTAGCGAGGATAAATCATGAATGAGATTTTCTTAGGCGTTGGTGTTTTCATCGCTATCGTTGTTATTTTAGTTTTAGTTATCATTGGTGCTAAATCTAAATTAGTAGCAAGCGGCGATATCATCATCGGAATTAATGGCGACCCAGAAAAAGCTATTAAAACATCTGCAGGTAGCAAGCTATTAGGCGCGCTAGCTGATTCAGGTATCTTCGTTTCATCTGCATGTGGTGGCGGTGGCTCTTGTGGTCAGTGTCGTGTACACATCAAAGAAGGTGGCGGCGATATCTTACCGACAGAACTTGATCACATCTCTAAAGGTGAAGCTCGTGAAGGCTGCCGTTTAGCGTGTCAGGTAAATGTTAAGAACGACATGGAAATTGAACTTGAAGAGTCAATTTTCGGTGTTAAGAAGTGGGAATGTACTGTTATCTCTAACGATAACAAGGCAACGTTCATCAAGGAACTTAAGTTACAAATTCCTGATGGCGAGTCAGTACCTTTCCGTGCCGGTGGTTATATTCAAATTGAAGCACCAGCTCACCACGTTAAATACGCTGATTTCGATATTCCAGAAGAGTATCGTGGCGACTGGAACCACTTCGGTTTCTTCGATCTGGAGTCTAAAGTAGACGACGAAACAATTCGTGCATACTCAATGGCTAACTACCCAGAAGAAGAAGGCATTATCATGCTTAACGTGCGTATCGCTACGCCGCCGCCAAGAGACCTAAGCCTTCCATGTGGTAAAATGTCTTCGTACATTTGGTCATTAAAAGAAGGTGATAAAGTGACTATTTCTGGCCCATTCGGTGAGTTCTTCGCGAAAGACACTGATGCAGAAATGGTATTCGTAGGTGGTGGTGCAGGTATGGCACCAATGCGTTCACATATCTTTGACCAACTTAAGCGTTTACAATCTAAGCGTAAGATGAGCTTCTGGTATGGTGCGCGTTCTAAGCGTGAAATGTTCTACGTAGAAGATTTCGACGGCTTAGCAGCAGAAAACGATAACTTCGTATGGCACACAGCACTGTCTGATCCACAACCAGAAGATAACTGGGAAGGTTACACAGGCTTCATCCATAACGTACTTTATGAAAACTACTTGAAAGATCATGAAGCGCCTGAAGATTGTGAGTTCTACATGTGTGGTCCTCCAATGATGAACGCGGCTGTTATCAACATGCTTAAAGATCTTGGTGTAGAAGACGAAAACATCTTATTAGATGACTTCGGTGGCTAACACCATACACAAAACAATTAGTTTTGGTTAGAATACAGGCCTCGTAGCACTTAGTGTTACGAGGCTTTTTTTATTTCTATACCGAACTCCGTGGTATCTACAAGGTGAATGCTATGAATAGAGTGTTTTATCGCCAAGGCTTGATGGCCTTTTTCCTATTAACTATGACTTTACTCATGGCTGGCTGCGGTCAATCAGATAAGGCTGAAGAGCTTTATTTTGAAGGTAAGACAATGGGCACCACTTATCACATTAAGGTGTTTGCAGAGTCTTCAAAGGTTGCAGGTGTTGATTTACACCCGGAAATTAAGCAAGTGCTTAAAGATGTAAATCAATCTATGTCGACTTACATTCCTGATTCAGAAATTAACCAGTTCAACCAGTTACCAGCAGGGCAGGTAATGCCAATAAGCGCTGATTTTAGAAACGTGGTAGCTGAATCAATTCGCCTTGGCGAATCAACAAAAACGTTAGATGTGACTATGGGGCCACTTATTGACTTGTGGGGCTTTGGTCCAGATAAAAAGCCGACTAAACGCCCAAGCGATGAAGCCTTGGCCGCAATGGTTGCCAAAATTGGTGTTGATAAGCTTGAACTTACAGATGCTGGTCTTATGAAGACGATTGATGGTTTAGAGCTGTCGTTTTCTGCTACAGCAAAAGGCTATGGTATTGATAAAGTAGCACAAGTGATAGAAAGCCATGGTTTCACTAATTATATGGTTGAGATTGGTGGTGAGCTTCGTGTGTCGGGTATTAAGCCAAACAACATCACTTGGAAAATAGCTATTGAGCAGCCTGATGCTGAGCCTGGCGTGCGTAAAGTACATAAAGTAATTGAGCCGGGTACTAATGGTATTGCGACATCCGGTGATTACCGAATTTTTTACGAAATGGATGGTGTTACCTATAGCCACTTAATTGACCCTGTAACAGGTATGCCGAGCCGTCATGATTTGGTATCAGTTACTGTTTTACACCCATCAGCGATGACTGCAGATGGCTTAGCGACGGCAATTACAGTAATGGGCATGGAAAAGGCGCAGAAATACGCCGAAGAGCACGATTTGCCGGTGTACTTAATTGGTAAGTCAGACAATGGCTTAGTAACTTATTCAAGCCCTGCATTTAAACCATATTTGTAGCAGGGCAAGAAGCCGTGTATACCCAAGCAGCCTCAAGATGCAGAATTCTGCGTTCCACAGGAGCTTAATATCAAGGCGTTATTTTGCAACAATGGCAGTCCCAGAACTAACAACGATGAGAGTAAGCGCCTGTGAAGCGACCAAAGGATTGGTTTAAAAGCGATTTATACCGCGTTATTGATTTTAACAATAGAACCACTATTGCTTGTAATCAATGCCTTGCCTAAATCGCTTTTAATTCTAACTGAAACTCGCACCTTGAGGTCGTTTAGGTATATAATACATGCAGCCTAATTAGTTGGGCTCGATTTAATTGCTGACGATAGGGGCAAAGCAATGTCACTTTTTCTTCTTACATTTGGTCTACTTATTTTAATTGTGGCGGCGATGGCTGTCGGCATGATTGTGCAAAAGAAATCTATGGCCAGTAGTTGTGGTGGCCTAGGCGCTGTTGGTATCGACAAAGCCTGCGACTGCGACGACCCATGTGACAAGCGTAAAAAGCGCATGGCAAAAGAACAAGTCTGGAAAGAGAATCAAATTCTTTAACCACAAAAAAAAGCGCCCAAAGGCGCTTTTTTAATACCTAAATTTTACAAGGACAGTCACTTTAAAACTATTTTGAATATTTACAAAGACAGTCACTTTTATCCATGAACTCATTCTTGCAGTAAAAAAGATTTTGTCTACACTTTAGTTACAGCTAATGCATTTCAATTTACCAGTTCAAGGAGTGGACGATGGCTTTAGCAAGGAAGCGGCAAATCTGTTTGTCGAATACCAAATATTATCATTGTGTATCTCGCTGTGTTAGACGTGCCTACCTTTGTGGAGAAGACACACTCACAGGCAAATCATATGAACACCGCCGAGTGTGGGTTGAACAGCGTCTGCTTGCTCTTGCAAAGGTATTTTGCATTGATGTGTGTGCTTATGCGGTGATGAGCAATCATACGCATCTTGTGCTTTATGTTGATAATAAAAAAGCAAATAGGTTATCGGATAAAGCCATTCTTTTACGCTGGTTTAAGCTCAGTAAAATGACGCCTTTAGGTCAAAAAGCCCTTTATGGTGAGCCGTTAAGTGATGGTCAACAAGTCTTCTTAAATAAAGAGGTTGCAGAATACAGAGCGCGCCTTTCGAGCATTAGTTGGTTCATGCGAATGCTAAATGAATATATTGCCAGACGGGCAAATAAAGAAGACGAGTGTACAGGGCATTTTTGGGAAGGGCGCTTTAAAAGCCAAGCTCTCCTTGATGAATCAGCGCTTTTAGCCTGCATGGCCTATGTTGATTTAAACCCTGTTCGTGCTAAAGCTGCAAGTACGCCGGAGCAATCGGACTATACCAGTTTTATAAAGCGATGCGAAAGCGCGAAGGAGTCAAAGCAACCTAAATTACTAGCTCGTTTTATTGGTGGCATGAGTAAGTATAAATCAAAGGGAATACCTTTTGAGTTAAAGTCATACCTGCTACTTGTGGAGCAAACTGGGCGTTG
>NZ_JACDWV010000139.1:0-209 GCF_016464105.1 Pseudoalteromonas sp. bablab_jr010
AGAAAATGAGGGAACCACAGGATCATTTTTTTACTATCTCTTCAGCGAAGTGCCTCTTATCCTCTTTGTGCTATTAAATGTTGATCTGTCAGTTTGAAGCCGAGCGGTGTTGTTTTCGGGTCTTACCCAAAGGCCCATTTTGTAGCAGGTACTTCAGTGCCGAAAATTTTTTTCAAAGAGAAGTGAATAAGAAGAAAATGAGGGAACCA
>NZ_JACDWV010000140.1:0-213 GCF_016464105.1 Pseudoalteromonas sp. bablab_jr010
CAGCTTGAAAGCAAAACTATTTGCTTGTCTAGCCCTTCGGGCACGCTTCCGTTCCAGTTCGTCGCAGAGCTCCTCTCGCTCCAGCTTGAAAGCAAAACTATTTGCTTGTCTAGCCCTTCGGGCACGCTTCCGTTCCAGTTCGTCGCAGAGCTCCTCTCGCTCCAGCTTGAAAGCAAAACTATTTGCTTGTCTAGCCCTTCGGGCACGCTTCCG
>NZ_JACDWV010000141.1:0-74436 GCF_016464105.1 Pseudoalteromonas sp. bablab_jr010
CGCTTTATTATTCAAACGATTTGCTTTTGCTATATCAATATGAAGTACTAGATGAGTATGGTTACTCATAACTGCGTAAGCACAAACATCAATACAAAATATACGACCAAGTTGAAGTAGTTTCTTTTCAACCCAATCGCGTCTGTGTTCATATGAACGACCAGTTAGTGGGTCTTGCCCGCATAAATAAGCGCGACGAACGCAGCGTGAAATGCAGTGATAATAAGGCGTGTTTGAAACGCTAATTAAGTTTCTACGAGGGGTTGCCATGCTCTTCTCCTCCATGAGTTGAACACTATAAGCTTAGCTGTAATTCTAAAGAGTGAGAAACAGAAAGTAGTTTATTCACTTTTTTGTTAAACAATTGACAATTTGTTTCGCAAGTAATCTTAGGTTGATTATACTTTAAAAACTAGTAAGTTAACTCGAAATCATAAATGTTGACTTGCTAGAATCCCAACATATAAGTTTCTTTATTTCTAGCTCTTTTAGTATGTTGAGTAGTTCGGTTTCAGAAAGACAGCAATTCTGTTTTAGGTTATCAATAGAAATTTCTTTATTAGAGTTGTTAACTTTTGAGGCTAACATAATACGATAAATTAATTTTGACTTGCGATTCATAATGCACTCCCCACATTTGCATAGCATTTTATAATAAATTGCTACTCTCTAATTTGTTAAAGCTTGGTTTTGTTGAGGAAAGGCATTGCAAGCTTCCTCTATATAGTTTCATTACAAGCAAATTAGATGTGTTTATTATTAGATTTTATGTGTATTGATGATTTTTTCGACTATGAGCGATCTTTTTCGCTAAGTCAAATGCAATTGATATGCTAATTTTACCAAAAGTGGGTGTCTAATTACGTGATGTCTCTAGTCCTCTCTAAAGTAGGTGATTAATTATCTTTAAACATGGGTGTCTTTTTATCATTTCTCAGACACTAGCTGTTGGGATTTAAACTGTTAGTGCTGGAGTCATGTGCTCTAATTATGGGGGCGTTTTTATTAATCAGATAAGTTTTGGTTGTGCTGTGAAATGGCATTATTTAAGGCTTCAAAGAGTAGATGTTTTTCAACGGGCTTACCAACATGGCAGTAAAAACCACAGTTCTTGTATTCTATAATATTTTCTTTCATGACATTTGCTGTTAACGCGATTACCGGAGTCGTAGGGTTTAATGCTCGAATGTGTGCACAGGCTTCAATCCCCCCCATTTTTGGCATTTGGATATCCATCAGGACGAGCATAGGGTTTATTTTTTTAAATAAATCTATAGCCTCTAGACCATCTTTGGCAAACTGAACATTGGCATTTGTTTCGGCCATTAAGGATTGAATGACCATAGTATTAAGTGGGTTATCTTCAGCAATTAGAACTGTTTTACCTTCAAGATTGGGAACATCAGTTATATGGGGGCTTTCTATGATTTGCTGCTGCTCTGCTATTTCTAGCGGTAAAAATATGGTAAAGCGTGTGCCTTCACCTAATTTACTATCAACGTCTATAGTACCTCCCATCCGTTTAATTAAGTTTGTTGTTATTGACATGCCAAGGCCTGTGCCGCCAAAGCGGCGTGTAATACTATTATCAGCCTGTTGAAAGCGTTGAAAAAGATTTGCCAAACCTTCTTCACTCATACCTATTCCTGTGTCTAATACTTGTAACTCGATACCTGGGATTAAGTTTTTTACTTTTTTCTTTACAATAACTTGTATACCACCTTGCTCTGTGAATTTCACAGCGTTAGAAACTAGGTTTAAAATTATTTGCCTAATACGAACAGGATCACCAATCCATATATTTTCGACATTTTTGTCTATATCAATGTTTAGCTCGATAGACTTTTCGTTACAGATAGGTAAAAAATCAGAGTTTATAGATTCAACTATTTTTATCAAAGAAAAGTTAACATTTTCGATTGTAAGCTCGTTCGCTTCCATTTTAGAAAAGTCTAAAATATCATTAATAATAGTAAGTAATGATCGGCATGAAAAAAGAGCTTTTGAGACAATTTCTATGTTTTGGGGCTTTTGAACATTAGGTTGCAGGATTTGTAGTAAACCCATAATGCCATTTAAGGGGGTTCTAATTTCATGACTCATATTAGCAAGAAATTCTGATTTAATTCTTGCCCCTTCTAATGCTCGATCAGTTAAAGCTTGTTGCTCTTTATATGAGGTAGATAGCTTTTTAAAGTAAAAGAGCAAAATACCAGCCAAAAGTACAATCGTCAGAATATGAACTGTATATGCAAATTTAAAGTTTTCATTTATCGCCACACTCTTTTTCTTAAGCATGGTGTTTACGTGGCTTTCAAAGTCAGATAGGGCTGCAAGGGCTTTCGCATCATCAACTTTTACAATGTCGTCAATAGCTTCACTAGAAGCGCCTTGTTCAATCATTTTGAGTGCTAAATCAAGCTTTTCCTCATAATTAGCTAGGGTCGTTCTTACACCGCCGAGAGCTTGCTTGTCGTAATTTTCTACAGCTTCTAGCTTTTCTAGTATTACTTTTATTTCGTAAATTTCTTTTTTTATACTAGGGAGGTAAAGATCAACATTTTTTCTTAAAATTAGATTTTTAAAGTGGTGTATAAAGCCACCATATCCTAACCTTTGCACCAAGGTGTCATGTAAAACATAAACGTTGCTTGCAGTATTGGAATAATCACGCCATTGGTTATCAACATGCTTGTAAAAGAATAATGAAGTCACTGTTAGCAGAATGACTAATATAATCACAATTACCGCGTTTACTCTCAGCCTTGTTTGAGTTTTCTTTAGCGATTGAGTCATGAGTCTTGTACCTACTAATTAGTAACTTTAAGCATAGCATTTAAAAAGACAATTCGTGACTTTTATTACTTAAGTTTTACCTATATCATTATTTAATAATACTTAATTATGTTTTATGTAAGGCTATTGCTACCTGTGTTAAGAGTTTCTGATTTTCGACTGCATGGATACAGAAGGGAGAGCAATGCGGGAGCAATTGCCGAAAATAACTAAATAATGAAATTTTTGCTTTGTTATCAACGAGGTTTTATTGCCTCAAAATAGTCTACCTAATTAAGCGCATAGGTATTAGTTTTTGCTATTAAATCGTGCAGGGTGCTCATAATAGAGTAATCATTTTTTATTTATCGTTTCCCACTCTGGCGAGTTACCTATTTTTTCGACTAAGAAATCTATAAGAACTCTTACTTTAGCCGTAAGTACATTTGATTTCGGGTATACAAGCCAGATAGCGCTGTTATCACTTATTTGATAATCAGGTAAAACTCGAATTAAAGAACCTGCTTCTAGCTCAGTATGAATATTCCACAATGAACTCATACAGATACCCACGCCAGCTTTTGCTGCTATACGCATACTTGCGCCATCATCACACAAAATGCGTGGCTTACTTTTTTCAGGTGGAAAACTAAAATGATCGCTGCAATTAGGGGTAATTAACTTGCGGGGGTTGGTATTTAAAAACACTAATAATTGATGTCGGATAAGCTCTTCAGGATTCCTCGGAGTGCCATTACGAGCCAAGTAGTCTGGTGAGGCACACAATATCCGAGTGTCTTTGGCAAGGCGTCTGCAAATCAAGCTACTATCTTCCACAGCGAGGTTTCTCAGTGCTAGATCAAACCCTCCTTCAATTAATTTAACTTGGCCATCTGAGAGCATGAGTTCAAGGTTTATATCTGGGTAGCGGTCTAGGAATTCTGGCAAAATAGGCATGATAAAGCGCTGCGCAAACGTACTTGATGCAGCAAACCTCAATGTTCCGCTAATATTAAGGTTACCTTGTCCTAAGGTTGCAAGCGCGGCTTCTTGTTGAGCAAGGATCTCTTTGGCATAAGGTAAAAACTCCATGCCAGCAAGTGATAAAGTTACTTTCCTTGTCGTTCTGTGGAATAGGTCTGCTCCAACTTGCATTTCTAATTTGGCTAACCAGGCACTTGCTACAGATGGAGTAAGGCCCAACTGCTCGCCTGCAGCACTAATGTTGAGTGTCTCAGCCGCTAACACAAATAGTTTAATGCAATTAGTGTCCATCAATTATCTTGAAAATCAGAATTCTGATTCTTTTTATACGTTATTTATTCGTTTTATCCAAAGCCTTAAGCTTTATTTGTAAAACTAAACATGACAAATGCAACTAAAGGGGAGAGTTTCATATGTGAACGTAAGCCTTATTCATCAACTGCATAGCCGTGATGAATTTATTTGTTTGACTAACTTCACTGACCCCTTATTAAAAGGAATCATTATGTATGCCTAAAACAATTCTATTAACAGGCGCTACAGATGGCATTGGCCTAGAGACGGCAAAAAAACTTGCTTCATTAGGTAATACGCTTTTACTTCATGGTCGTAGCCAGCAAAAGCTTTTACAAGCAAAAGAGTTGATAAAGGCGCTTTATAGCAGTGCAAAAATTGATACGTTTTTAGCAGACTTATCAGAGCTAAAACAGGTGGTTGAATTAACCAATCAGATCAAAGCTAAATATTCACATATTGATGTACTGATCAATAATGCTGGCGTTTTTAAAATAGCAAATAACCTAGGCGAGGGTGGTCTAGATGTACGCTTTTTAGTGAACACGATTGCGCCTTATATTTTGACCAAAACTTTATCTGCTCTTATGAATGAAAATAGTCGCATAGTGAACCTATCTTCAGCGGCGCAAGCACCGGTTAGTATTGCAGCACTTAAAGGCTTGCAAGCATTGTCTGATAGCAGTGCTTATGCGCAAAGTAAATTAGCGCTAACTATGTGGACGCTACAATTGGCAAAACAATGGGCAGACAATACTCCTTCTTTAGTGGCAGTTAATCCAGCCTCTTTTTTAGGAAGCAAAATGGTTAAGGAAGCATATGGTTCACAAGGAAAAAATTTGGCTATAGGGGCTGATATTTTAGTTAAGGCTGCGTTAAGTGACCAATTTACAGGTATGACTGGCCGTTATTTTGATAATGATATTGGTGCATTTTCGAACCCACATCCAGATGCGTTTGATACAGCAAAAAATACTACTTTGATTATGGCGATGGACGAAGTTTTAACTCGTCTAGATGTAAAAATTTAGAGTTTATTTTTACGATAGCTTTTTTACAGCCGCAACCAATAAAAACACTAGGGATAATTATGAAATACGAAGGATTTACAACATTCACGACCACTCAGTCTGGTGGTGTATTAACTGTTACGTTTGATTTTGGGCCAGTTAATGTTCAGGGCCAAGAAATGCTTGCTGATTTAAATAGTTTAGCAATGCGTTTAGAGCGAGATAAAAACACTAAAGTTGTTATTTTTCAATCAGCAAACCCTGAAATTTGGGTTTGCCACTATGATACTGAACTATTGAAAGATATGTCAGTTGAAGTTGTTTCACGCGATGAAGCGAAGCTGCTGGACTTACAATCAATTTGTGAGCGCTTAAGTAAAGTGCCGCAGGCAACAATAGCAAAACTAGAAGGTTTTGCACGCGGTGGTGGCCATGAACTAGCGCTAGCGCTTGATATGCGATTTGCAGCTCGTGGTAAGTTTAAATTTATGCAAATGGAAGTTGGTATGGGTATTTTACCCTGTGGTGGCGGTGCTTCAAGAATGGCTCGCCAGACAGGTTTAGGTCGTGCTTTAGAAATTATTTTGAGTGCCCGTGATTTTGATGCAGATGAGGCTGAGCGCATGGGTACCATTAATAAAGCGCTTAACCCCGATGAGATTGATGAATACGTTGATACGCTAGCAAACCGAATTGCTCAGTTTCCTGCTGAATCAATTAATGCATGCAAACAAATGGTATATGAATCAATTGATAAGCCAATTGCGGAGGCATTAAAAGCAGAAGCATATTGGTTATATCAAGCAACCAGTAAAACACCTGCAATTAAGCGCTTCACTATTGCCGATGAGCAAGGCCTTGAGCATGACATAGAAAATCAGCGTAATTGGCCGGAGTTAGTGATGAAGGTACAAGAAATAAATTAGTACTGTGCTAACAACAAGATTTGTAACCCCAAGAGAGTTCTCTTGGGTTTGCTATTAGAGGAAATTTAATATGTTAAAGCTATTATCACTAACAACAAGTGTAGTACTTATTGCTGCATTTTCAGCCGCTGCTGATGAAAAAAGGTTGGATAATCCCCAGTCTGAACTTGTCCCCGTAGAGTCCGTAAACTGGGGATATTTAAACCCTCTACGTGGTGACAAAAGCCCTGGCGCAGCAAACTTATGGGGCGACAGAACAATAGATTCTGCAACCGGTATGCTAGTGCGCTTTAAACCGGGCTTTTCATCTCCTGCGCATATTCATAATATTTCATACCGTGGCATTGTCATTAAAGGACTGATGCATAATGATGACCCAAATGCGGAATTGGATTGGATGGCAACAGGGTCATTTTGGACGCAACCTGCAGGGCAAAATCACATAACAGCTGCTAAGGCTGAGACCAATCTCATATACCTTGAAATCGATGAAGGGCCTTATTTGGTTAAGCCTTCTAAGGCGCAGTTTAATAATGGCGAGCACTCACTCAATCTTCATTCAGACAACATGGTATGGTTCAATAGTGATGAGTTAACGTCATTAGACTCTAAAAATGTTACCCTTACCCCTCTTTGGCAAAAACAAAATCAACAAGGTGTTTTAGTTAAACTTGATGCGGGTTTTAATGGGCAATTAACAAGTGAAAGAGGTTCATTACGCGCAGTTTTGATCAGCGGCGAGCTTAACTACCAATCTGTTGAACATAGTGAAGCAAAACAAATTGAGGCTGGTAGTTACTTCTCGTCAGTTGCCGGTTTTAAACATCAGCTAAAGACTGAGGGTGGAGCAATCGTTTATGTGCGATTTAACAATAAACTACAGATCAGTGAACAATAACTATTTTAAAAGATAATGTTTTAAATTAACTAACTCTACTGTACTTTTTTTGTACTTGCTGTATCTTAAGTTGGTACGCAATTTTAAGGTTTCATTGAGTGTAGACTAACACTCATATGTTAAGTGGAGTAAAGGATATGCACGCACACACAGTTAAAGAGTCAGCAGCAACTATTCAATCGGGTGTCGCAAAAGCGGATGGTAAGCTTGTAGTTACTGAACAAGACATTGCTTTTGAACCGTTTAATAAAGAGCTAGGCTTAGGCCCATACACATTTTCACGAGCGCAAATCAATAACGTTGGTAAGTGTTCAGGTAAAGGCGCGGGTATTTTGCCAATCACAGCAGATGGAATTCGCATAACTTTAAATAATAACGATATATTTGAGTTCATTTTAGCAAACCCAGATGAGTGGCTAAGCGTACTAGCTCACTAAGCAAATCTTCAAAAAGACGGCATATTTTAGCAACTTGTCATAATATGCCGTGTTAGCTTTTCATTGATTATTTTCCTTTCTTCGCAACTATTTACACTTAAAAACAGCATACATTGCTATACATTCACACCCTAGCAAGGCATCATAACTTTTTCTAAGGAGAGGTTATGATGCTTAAATCTTTGTTGCCGCTGGTTTTATGTACCAGTTCTGCAATAGCTGCAACAAGTCTGCCGGATAATCGTCATATTGTTGTTAAAGGTGAGGCTGTTGTGCGTACAGACCCGATAGGGCTGACATCACGTTAGAATTTGAAACTGTTAAAGCTGAAAGCGTGCAGGCTAAGCAGCAAGTCGATGAACAAGTAAATAAACTCCTTGCGGGCTTAAATAATTTCTCAATAGACGAAAAAAGTATCTCTGCGGGTCGAATTTTCGTAGAGCCGAACATGCGCTATGACGAAAACGATAACCAAGTTAAAGATGGTTTTCGCGCTACCCGCAAGGTCAAAGTCAGCCTTAAACAACTCTCCCTTTTGGATGGCTTTTTAAACTTTGCGCTTAAAGTGGGTGTCAATCAAATCGAGCAAATTCAACTTTTATCAACCAAAGCCTCAGATTACGAGCAAGCCGCTCTTGATAAAGCAGTTGCGAATGCCAAACAGCAGGGAAGTAGCCTTGCTAGCGCATTCGAAGCGAAACTTGGTCGGGTGTATAGTATTCAATCACAAGAAGTAGGTAGTCACTTTGGCTATGGCAGCAACACAAATATTGAACGAATCATGGTAACGGGCTCACGTATTAATACAGTCCCAGAAGGTAAGTATTTACAAGAATCGATTACCTTCAGAGCAAGTGTCAATGTTGTGTTTGATTTAGTTTTGGAATAATTAATTCCCTGTTTTTAAAACATCAAGGCAGCCTATGAATCTTTAAAAGCAGCTTTGATTTTGTTTCTTCTCTTTTCATTGCTAACAAGGTATTGATTGTATTTAGTTTATCTCTTTATGGGTGGTGAATGCTTAAAAGTTGAGAATTAAATATTTTACCCTAATCGTATTTTCAGAATAAAATATCTTGATTTTATAATTTATTACTAATATTGTAGCCGCATTGTAACAATAAAGTTGTTACCAATTGTTGTTCTTAAGAGCATTTATGTAGTTTGTAGTCACAAAATCTCTCACTTTACAAAAACTATAAGGTTACAGTTCCATGAATAAAAAATTCTCAGCGCTAGCGGCTGGTGTTAAAAAAGCACTTATTCCTACTTTAGTTTTAAGTACATCAGTATCTGTTTATGCAGCTGATCAACTGCCAGAAAAGAAAAAAGCAACTAAAGAAGATATCGAGCAGATTGAAGTAAGAAGTTATGCTGCATCAGTTGAGAAAAGCATTAATATGAAGCGCTTTTCAAACAGTGTAGTTGATGCCGTTTCTGCTGAAGATATTGGTAAATTTCCAGATCAAACTGTCGCTGATGCACTACAGCGTATTCCGGGTGTACAAGTTGAAAAAGACCTAGGTGGTGAAAGCGACCGAGTTAGTATTCGTGGTACTGCACCGCATTTAAATATTACCTTGTTAAACGGGCAAAACGTTGCTTCAGCAACTGCTTCAGCTTCAATTACGCGTCCTTCACGAGGGTTTAACTACTCGCTGCTACCAGCTGAATTAGTAGATACGCTTGAAGTATATAAGTCGGCAGAAGCAGACATTGATGAGGGCTCTATAGGTGGTACCGTTGTTGTAAAAACTCGTAAACCGCTCGATAGTGAAGCGAATTATGCAGCGCTCTCTGTTAAGGCTTATCATTTCGAAAATGCTGAAGAAACTAAACCGTACCTTTCTGGTTTGTATTCGTGGAAAAATGAAGCACAAGATTTTGGTTTTAATCTAGGATTTGTTCATAAAGAAACTGCGACCCAACGTGATAGCAAAGAAGTTCGATTCGGCTATCGCAGTACCGATGCAGATCAAGATGGCAACGCAGAGTTTTACCCTGGCGCGGTAGGCTATAACCGATACGCAAGTGATAGTGATTTAGATACCGCAACGTTGACGTTTCAATATGCAGCAAATGACAACGTAGATTTTGTTTTTAATAACTTATATTCAAAATCTGAGCATGAGTCATACGGAACTTACTCAAGCGGCTTTATTTTGCAAAACATTGCAAATGTAGAAAATCCAGTCATTGTTGATGGCACTTTAATTTCGGGCGATCTGCCGGCCCATAATAACTTAGGATATTATGGCAATGCAGGTTATGAGGGGGAGTTTAAAACTCAAGCGCACGATCTAAAAGTGACATATAAAGCAGACAATTACACTGTTACAGGTCAGCTAGGTTATAGCAAGGCTGATGGTGAAGTAAGTGATGTTTACTCAGAATATTACGCAAATACAAGCGCATCATTTACATTAGACAATGGAACGCCAGATGTAACATTAGACGCTGATTTAAGCGCTGATGATTATCGCTTAGACTACAACCATAAAAATGACATATACAACGACTCAAAGGAAGTTTACGGGCAGCTAGATTTTGAGTTTCTATTAGATGGTGACTTCTTCAAAGCAATCAAGGCTGGGGTTAAGTACCGAGAGCATTCAAAAGCTGCAAGTTTAATAAAAGCGAATTATCCAAAAGTATCATCAGATGGTGAACAATTTAACTTAGGCATGTTCGCAAGCGATTCGACAGATAATGCAATTTTATGGCAGTTTGATAATTCAAAATATGCTGATTGGATATCATCAACAACACCTTCTACAGCGCCATATGAACACCTTGATTACACATTTGATTTAGAAGAAACCGTCACCGCAGGGTATGTAAAAGCGGTGTTCGATCATAATAAGTGGCGCGGTAATTTTGGGGTTCGAGCTGTGAAAACAGAGCTAGATTCTCGTTCTGTTGAATACACAGGGCGCAGCTTTGCACCTGAAAATATTCAAGATATCAATAGCTCTAATAGCTACGATGATATCTTGCCGAGTGTGAATATCAACTACGACTTTACAGATGATGTGGTTGTGCGTTTTGCTGCGGCAAAAGTCATGTCTCGCCCGGATTATGACTTCTTATCTGCCCGCAAAAGTGGTTATTGTGCTGCAGCTACAGGCTGTAAAGGCTCTGAGGGTAACCCGAACCTGAAGCCTTACCGTGCGACTCAATATGACTTATCTGCTGAGTGGTACTTTAA
This sequence comes from Pseudoalteromonas sp. bablab_jr010, assembly GCF_016464105.1. Classification (NCBI taxonomy): domain Bacteria; kingdom Pseudomonadati; phylum Pseudomonadota; class Gammaproteobacteria; order Alteromonadales; family Pseudoalteromonadaceae; genus Pseudoalteromonas; species Pseudoalteromonas sp. bablab_jr010. The sequence goes on from NZ_JACDWV010000141.1 coordinate 10,533, forward strand.
TGAATCATCTATTTTATCGTTTGCTTATTTTTATAAAGATATCGACTCATACATAACCAATGCCACTATAGAAAAACAATGGGCCTGGACAGATCCTGATACAGGCGTGGAAGAAGTTCGTGACTTTTTAGTGACCCAGCCTCTGAACGGTTTAGGCGGTGAGAACTCAGGTTTTGAAGTTAACTACACGCAGAAACTCCCTTACGGCTTTGGAGTACAGACAAACTACACCTATTCAGATGCACAGTTAAAACAAACTGCGGAGCAAAAAGAGGCGGGTGAAGAAGCCGTTTTACCTAATAATTCAGAAGATACCTTTAACGCGACAGTATATTATGAAAACACAACCTTTAGTGCCCGTGTTTCTTATACTTATCGTTCAGAGTATTTCTACACTAACTATCTTGGTTTGAACCAATATAAAGATGGTTTTGGTCAGTATGATCTTAATATTAGTTACAATGTTACTGAAGATTTAAACCTTGTATTCCAAGCAATTAACCTCACGGATGAAGAGCAAGAAGCAACGTCGGGCAATAGCACTGGCATGTCAGATGCTAATCGCCCATTAGCGATACATGATTATGGTCGTCGTTTCTTACTTGGCGCACAAATGAAGTTTTAATTTTTCCTTTTTAATTTGATACATGTAGGCACAGCAAGTCTTTGTTGTGCCTTTTTTGTGGGGTATACAATGTACTTTAAAAACGTTTTCTCTTTGATAATGTGCTTTGTTTTGAGTGCGTGCAGTTTCGTACAAATAAAGGAGATGTCTAATACTGAAAAGCAGTTGTTAGGTAACATCCATCAAGATCATGTTGCAAGGGAGTTTCGTGCGGCATGGGTTGCTACTGTTGCCAATATTAACTGGCCTAATGAGCCCGGGCTGTCAGTGATAGAGCAAAAAGAACAAGCTATTCAAATTCTTAATTCACTTCAAAAACATAACTTTAATACGGTTATTTTTCAGGTTCGACCGCAAGCCGATAGTTTGTATCAAAGCTCTTACGAACCTTGGTCTTATTACCTTTCTGGTGAGCAAGGTAAAGCGCCTGAGCCGTTTTATGACCCATTAAAATTTTGGATAGAGCAAGCACATAAACGAGGTTTAAAGTTGCATGCATGGATAAACCCTTATCGTGCTCATCATCATATAGGGGGCCCAATTTCAGAACACTCAGTTGTTGAAAAAATGAATGATAAGGTAGTAAAACTCAAAAATGAGACCTATTGGTTTTTACCAACCGAACAAGCCGTGGTTTCACATACATTAAATGTATTAACCGAACTTGTAGATAGCTATGATTTAGATGGTATTCATTACGATGACTATTTTTACCCTTACCCTTCTTACAACAACGATGAAGATTTTCCTGATGCTGAACAATACAGGCAATATGTGGCTGAAGGCGGGGCACTTTCGATAGGTGATTGGCGTCGTGAAGCTGTAAATCAGTTCGTTAAACGCTTATATCAACGAGTAAAGCAATCGAAGCCTCATGTACTTGTTGGCATAAGCCCATTTGGTATCTATAGACCTGGTGAACCTGAAACTATTCGCGGGATGGATCAATATGACAAGCTGTTTGCTGATGCTAAGCTTTGGCTTAATGAAGGATGGCTTGACTATTTTTCGCCGCAACTTTATTGGCCAATAAACCAGTATGCACAAAGTTACCCGCTCTTATTAAGTTGGTGGCAATCTCAGAATACGCATGAACGACATCTGTGGCCTGGTATTAATGCGTTACGCTCATTTGATGAGACCGGCGTTGATGAAGTCGTGAATCAAATCATGATTAATCGTGGTTTTTTATCAACATCACCCGGTACAGTGTTTTGGAATGTAGCAGCACTTGATGGCAGCCAATTGATGAGTGATGTGATTGCACAAGGCGTTTATCAGCATCAAGCATTAATACCAGAAACTCCGTGGATAGCTGCGCCGCACTTAGCGGCTGTTAATGTTGATATGAATTATGTTGGCGAAGACATCCAGCTTACTTGGAGTCATTCTAATTCTGAGCAAGTATCACAGTTACTTGTCTATCTAAAATATGCACAGCAGTGGCAATATCATATCTACTCAAGTGAGGAGAGTGTAATTTCTGTTGCGGCCTCTGAAGGACAACGACCATTAGAGGCAATTAAGGTAATTGCTATTGATAGGCTCGGTAACCAAAGTGATGAGATTGAGTTGTTATTCCAATAGCACCTGTACTGCAAATACAAAAATTTGTTACGCTTTGGATAATCAAATTTTTAACCATAAAAGTGAACACAATGAAGTATTTTGCGGTCATTTTCTTAGGTTGCTTTATCTCATTTTCAACAGCTGCCGCAACAAAGCACATAAGTATTGTCAAACCTGTGGTTGCTGCGTTTAAGGCCGGTGATAAAGCGACCATCGCTAAAAGAGTCCATTACCCGCTAAAGCGCAAAGCGCCGTTGCAAGCTATTGAAAATGAGCAAATGTTTATAGAAAAATTTGAGCAAATTTTCGATAAACAGTTTGTTGAAGAAATAGCTAACTCCAACATTCGCCACGATTGGGAAATGATGGGCTGGCGCGGCATTATGTTTGATTCAGGTAAACTGTGGCTGGATTTTGATGGCTCTATTTGGGCTGTGCCTTATGAATCAGAGACAGAAAAAGCACGACGCGAAGCACTCATTGACGAGCAAAAACAAGCATTGCACAAAAGCCTCCGTGAATTCACAAAGCCGATATTAACGTGGCAAACAAAAAAGCATTTAATTCGTATTGATGAATTGGCTGATCATCAATACCGCTATGCGGCATGGAATAGGGATCAATCAATCAAAGATGAGCCAAGCCTGGTGATCACAGGGGGCACATTAAGCTTTGATGGCAGTGGAGGGAATCATTTTTATACCTTTACTAACAACGGTTATCGTTATGTCTGTCATGTTACTGCGCTTGGTACTGAACACTCGCCATCAGGGCTGTTAGAGGTGTTTAAAAATAATGTACAGATATTGTCTGAGCCTGTTTTAAGTTATTAGTATGTTCTTCTTATTTTGCACTACACTTATTCTTCCAAAGGAGTTTTTCTAAAGGAGTAAGTTATGGGTACAAGATTCTGGGTGATCAGAGCCGCTAAAGTTTTTACGCTGGTGTCTATTTTATTATTTATGATAGAAATTCTAAAAGGTCACGAGACACTCAACGCGTTAGGTTTTGCGCTACTTTGGTCTTTTATTGCCACAGCCATTTTTATTGCAACCCGTTTATATCATTCATCAAAAGGGCGCCACTGTGCACTTTGTAATGACACCCCTGATGATAAAAAAGTAAGCTAACTTAGGTTATTAATAAACACGCCGCCCCAGACCAACACACAAATTGTTAGAGCAATCAGTACGGCTGCGGATCCTAAGTCTTTAGCTAGGCCTGATAATGGATGAATTTCAAGGCCTATTCGGTCTATGGCGGCTTCAATTGCCGTATTGACGACTTCAGCAAACATCACAAATAGCACTGATACAAGCAGCATTATTTTCTCATACAGGCTGATCTGCCAGACAAAAACCACTGCTATGGCAAGGACCAACAGTATCAGCTCTTGTTTAAAAGCAGACTCATGCTTTGCCAACCACGTGAATGCTCGTTGGGAGTTTTTGAATGCGAGGCGAATACGTTTAATGCCAATGGGTTTGTTAGTGCTATCAAATTGCATAGTTTGAAATCTCTATTTCGTTAGCTTTGTGTTGAGCAAGTATTAAAAATATCTTGCTCTGGGCGATATTCAGTGCTTTGTATATGAGTTAAGCCAAGTAGGGTGTCAAAAATGTTATCGTGCGAAAAAGCATGGTTACGCTGCTGTTCGATACATTGATTAAAGCGGGTATCGGCCAGTTTATTACTCCAAAATAGCATAGGCACATGGGTTTGCTCTTTAGGCGCTAATGCATATGGGAAGCCATGTAAGTACAAGCCTTTTTCACCCAGTGATTCACCATGGTCAGAGACATACAGCAGGGCTTTATCATCCGCCGGACTGTTTTGCAGTAATTTAATAAGCTTACTCAGCACTAGGTCGGTATAAGCAATGGTATTGTCATACGTGTTTGTCAGTTGCTCAGTGCTACAACTTTGAATATCGCTACGTGGGCAGTCCGGCAAAAATTTACTGTCTTTTTCTGGATAGCGACGATAGTAGGTTGGCCCGTGTGAACCTATCATATGTAACACTATTAGTTGGTGCTTTGCACTACTTTTGGCAAGCTTTGCAGCTAATTCTTCAACCAGTACTTCATCAAAACAATAGCGTCCGTCACAAAGTGGATTGCTCTTTGTGGGTTCTACCGTTTGTGAGTTTACTCGTGCGCAAACCCCTTTACAGCTGCTATTGTTATCAATCCACGTTACTTCTACACCACTTCGTTGAATGATATCTAGGGCATTTTCTTGGCTTTGCGCGATGCGCGAATCATAGTGATTGCGGTCTAAGCGCGAGAACATGCAAGGTACTGAAATGGCCGTTGCGGTGCCACATGAACTTACATCACTGAAATATTTAACGCCAAGTTTAGGGGTATATTGATTAGTTTGCTTGTTGTAACCTTGCAGTGAAAAGTTTGCTGCACGGGCTGTTTCACCTACCACCATAATCATCAGTGAACTTTGTTGCTTAGCTAATAGGTGCGGTGTTTTATCTAAGACTTTAAATGGTAAAGGTGGGTAAAAATAATTATCGCGTAGGTACTTATAGCCCGCAGTGTAAAATGCAAAAGGGGTAATGTAGCTGGTTAATTGGCGATTATTACGCCCTACAGAGGCGTAATCTTTATAAAATGGGACGGCAATAACAGCTACAGCAATAAACGCTGTAACGTTAAGAAGCGTAAAGCTTTTAAGGCGAACACGAAAGTTTCCGACAATTTTAAAGCGACAAAACAAGTAAGCAGGCAGTACGCCTAGCACAGTAATAAAAGCGATAACTTGTACATTAAGATATGAAAATGCTTCGCCTGAATTTGTTTCTAAGATATTTTGCAGCATGCTTTTATCAAAGATAACACCGTAATTTAAGGTTGCATAAAACAACAATGATGAAACCACGATGCTTGTTAAAAGCACGGGTTTTACGAAGGTGATTAACGATAACCAACTTAACACCATTGCCGTCAGTGCTAATAAGAAAAACGGTACGCTTGCTATAAATAACCAATTGACATGTTCAGGTTTGCTGGCTGCTTCAAGCGTGTTAAATAAAAACAGGCCATTAAATGCAATCACCAAGTACAACGACACCAACCAGACAAATTGGCTGTAGCTAACGTGCCATTTTTGAGTAAAGAGTTGTTTAATTTGCATGATCATAATGATTCCTCATCGCTACGATTTATTTGGTAAGCGATACAACTGTTCGGTATAAGCTAAATTGCTAAATAAGACGTGCGCTAAGGCTTTTTTGGCAAGCCCAGCACTGCTACCTGTGTTATCGATGGCAACTTGGGTTTTACTTGTAGGGTCATAGCGCCAATAGCTCACTTTTTGGTTTGGCATCAGGATCACGGCTTGACCATTTTCTACGTAAGCAAAGTTGTCGTAGTACTGCATCATGGCGCGCTCTACAGGGTATTGTTTCGTTAAATCATAACCAAGCATAGGGGTTGCTTGCTCAACGCCTAATAACGACAACAAAGTAACAGGTAAATCAATTTGGCTGACTAAGCGAGTATCGCGCTTTGCATCCATTTCACTATTTAAGATCACAGCAGGGATATGGAAAGATTTAAGCGGCACAGGCTCTGAACCAAACACGCGCACATCATGATCTGCAACCACTAAAAAGACGGTGTCTTGCCAGTAATCTTGCGTTTTTGCCTTTGCGATGAATTTACCGAGTGCATAGTCAGCATATTTGATTGCTAGGTCGCGTTTGTAGTTTTCTGGGTCGTGGCCTTCAGGCAGTGTTACTTTACTCTCTGGAATATCGAATGGGTCGTGGTTACTTGACGTAAACACAAGGCTGAAAAATGGTTTGCTTGATTTATTTAGCTCACTCAACTCTTTATCAGCTTGATTAAACAAGTCTTCGTCGCTTGCTCCCCATGACGAAATAAACTCAGGGCTTTGCATGTCATTAATATCGACAATATCGCTAAAGCCATTGCCTAAGAAAAAGCTTTTCATATTATCGAAATGACTTTCACCGCCATAAATAAACTGGGTGGTATAGCCTGTGCGGGCTAATACATCAGCAAGAGAGAAAAAGTTACGCTGAGATTTAGAAAGTTTGACCACCGAGCGCGAAGGAGACGGGGTAAACCCAGTTGTTACCGCTTCAATCCCTCGAACAGAGCGTGTACCAGTGGCATATAAGTTATCAAACCCCCAGCCTTGTTGATAAAGCTTATCTAGTTCAGGAGTCACTCCAATGCCATCTAGTTCGCCGACAAAGCGTGCGCCTAAGCTTTCTTCTAAAATGATCACTAAATTCTTTTGTTTGCCTGTGCTAAAAGGTGTGTTGTTGGCAAGGGTAGGAATACTCTCAGTGATAAACTGCTGTTTATAGGCTGCTTGCTTTACTGTTTGTAAAATCTCATCACGTGGCATAGTACCGTATAAACTACTGGCATTTTTTTCATTGCCCATATTCTTAATAGCAAATGCGACACTGTAAGTTGAATTAAGGGCTAAGGAGTTAACCAGTGAGTCACTTGAAAAGTACACTAATGCAGGGTTTAACGGGCGATGGCTTACAGTGCCTCTTGCGCTAATTAAGCAAACTAATAAAGTCGTAACGAGTATCACCACTTGGCCAACCGTTTTAGCATTTTGCTGTTTGCTAAATGCTGTATTTATATAACGGTACGCAAAGACACAGCTAAGCGTTGCAATAATTAAAGTGCTTATCATGGCAAACAGGTGGCCATGTAATAGCATAGAAAAGACTTCTTGAGGGTAGTCTAGGTATTCAACAAATAAACGATTTGGTCGTACATCGTATTGGGTAATAAACGCGGGGGTCGAAGCCTCAACAACCACGATTAAAGTCACAACTATGCTGCTATAAAGAGTAAAAACATGCTGAAAAAAAGCGGTTTTGCTGCGCACAAGCAGATCAGCGAGTAATATCAAAACAGCCAAGGCTGACAAGTAGCCTAAACTACTTAAGTCGACTCTTAAGCCGCCAAATAAAACGGCTAGGCTATCGCCATCAGCTAACCTTTGGTGTTGCCATACAAGCAAGGCTATTCTCGACAGTATAAAAACTGACATTAAAATTAATGAAAAACGGAACAAAGGTTTTAAAACAGAGAGTTTTGCTGTCATAGTCGTACTTACTTAATCGAAACTACGGCAATACTAGGAGTCGAAACTTAAGAAACCCTGATGGTAATCTTAATATTTTCTAAACTAGAAAAACTTCAGTAAATCTTAAGTGAACCTTAAGATTAAAAGCGTAACCTGATGACGCTAAAGCGGTTTTTGCCTAAATGAGTAACTTATGAAATTGTTGATTATAGAAGACTCGGTGTCATTAAGACGTAGTCTACGAATTGGCCTTGAGAACCTAGGTTTTACTATTGATGAAACCGGCGATGGTGCTGAAGGTTTGAGTATGGCAATGACAGGTGAGTACGAATTAATCATACTCGATATTATGTTACCCAGTATTGATGGTATTACGTTATTACAAACCATAAGAGCAAAACAGCTTGATGTGCGTGTGCTAATTTTATCTGCCAAGCAAGAACCAGAAGACAGAGTGAAAGGGTTACTCACCGGGGCCGATGATTACCTGACCAAGCCATTTTCGTTTGATGAGCTGCACGCAAGGTTATTAAATTTAATGCGTCGAGGCGGCCTGAAAACAATTAGCGATGTGATCTATATTGATAACTTGGCTTTAAATTTACAATTAAAACTCTTGCAAGTTGATGAGACTGTAATCGATTTAACCCCCAACGAATATAAAATAGTCGAGTGTTTATTTAGTAACCAAAATAAAGTGATCACTGCTGAAAAGTTAAGTACTTATATTGCAGGGCAATATGATCTAGTTTCAAAGAACTCTATTGAAGCGCATTTATCCTCAGCGCGTAAAAAGGTGAGGGCAGCAGGTAGTGAACTACCTATTCAAACTAAGCGTGGTTTTGGTTATATCATTCAAGGAAAATAATGAAGTCAATTCGCAGTAGGTTAGTAACCACATTATCGATTACTATAACTGGACTGGTACTAAGTATTTTAGTTGCTACTGATATCGCCGTTGATAGTTGGATTGATAACGAATTTAATCGTGGCATGAAATCCAAAGCCGGTATGCTTATGTCATTGATTGATATTGACGAAGAAGGAATTGATTTTGATTTTTCAGGGCTGTTTATGCCTGAGTTTTCTGGAAATACAGAAACTGAGTATTTTCAACTTTGGTCGCAGTCTGGCGTGTTCGCGCGTTCAGAAAGTTTGGATCTTTTCTCACAAAAGAGCTTACCTTTAGAAAAAATTAAACTGGGCGAGACAAAAATCATCAATATCGAGTTACCTGATGGTCGAAATGGTCGAGTTATTTATACTCGCTTTATACCGCCTTTAGACCTAGATGATGATGAAGACCTCACTGAAGGTGTTAACACCTCTTTGCAACAACCCATCACGTTAGCTTATGCAGCTTCATCAGAAGAAGTTGATTTTGTTTTATGGCTAATCGACGTTATTTTTGTTGTTTCTACTGTGTCGGTAATTGTATTCATTCGTCTATTTGTGCGTAAATCAGTCGACAGTTCTCTAGCGCCGCTGAATAAACTAAACCGGGATATTAGCCAGCTGAGTATTGCTGATAAAAATGCTGTAATCGCGATAGAAGAACCTGTCAAAGAGTTGCAACCCATTGTTGATAGCTTAAATGCTTTTATCCAAGAAAACCGCCAGCTTTATTTTCGAGAAAAACGCTTAACCTCAGATATTGCTCATGAGTTAAAAACGCCGATTGCTGAGCTTATAAATATGGCTGAAGTGGCCATTCGTTTCCCAAATGAAAAAGAGCTTGAGGAAGACTTTAAACCCGAAGTGCTAAAAATTAGCCAGCGCTTAAAGAGTATTGTGTCGAACTTATTACTACTGCATAAGTACAGTGATGAAGCACTCCCAAAGCAAGATGCATGTGATTTAAATCAGGTTATTTTGCGCACCTTAGAAAAGTGTGATTTAGAGCGGGTTAAGTTTGAGTTTCAAGATGATATTCCTGCCGTTGTCAGTAACTTATTTGCCCTTGAATCAATTATCACCAATCTTGTAAATAACGCAAAACAATACAGCCCCGATGAGAGCATCGTGACTGTAAGCACGCTATTGAGTAAAGATGATAAGTTGTATCTCTCTGTTACAAATGAATTAAAAGTCCCATTAACAGAAGACGATTTGAGCCAGTTATTTGATCCACTCTGGCAAAAAGACAGTGCCAGAACCTCTAATGATAACTTTGGGTTAGGCTTATCTATTGCCAAATCGTTAAGTAAAGCAATTGATGCTGAACTTCAGGTGTCGTTAAGTGGGCAAAACATAACCTTTAGTTTGATTATTTCTTAATGCTTTGCAGGCGTTTAATATGTGTGCAACACTGACGTTATCAAAAAGAAATTAATAACAATAAGGAACAACACGATGGGAAAAATTATAGGTATTACTTTAATCGTTATTGGTGTGGCACTCGCTGTATGGGGATATAACGTTTATGATTCTGCAAGTGCACAAATTAGCCGTACTTTTAGTGGTGATACACCAATTGAAGCTTGGCTCGGTATGGTCGGGGGCGCAATTTGCGCAATTGTGGGTATTTTAAAAGTTAAATAACCGCAAACATTGAAATCAATTAGCTAATACCTGATACTGTGTTTATATACAGTGTCGGGTTTGGCTATGAAAACACAATTACCAGCAAAATATTATTTAAGTCATTTCTTTGAGCTTGCTGAGTTTATTCAATCTCAGTGCAAGCATCTGCTTCTAGCAGAGCAGCAGTCATTTCTTGAAAAACTCCTTCAGCTTGATGAGCAAAGCTTATGTACTTTGCTGCGTATATATTCTCGAAAGCCAAAAATCGTTGCGTTATCATCTTTAAATTATGAAGAGATACCCAATCTGCACGGTGCTATCTTTAAGCTCAAGCAGCAAGGGCTGGTGGCACATCCTAGTAGTGACGAATTAGATCTATTGCTTGAGCATTTAACCAAGCCAACCCTGTTAACCTTATTAGCAAATGATGAATTAATGGCGACTAAACCTGATCACAAAAAGTCAGCCAGTAAACAGCGCTTGACCCAACTGTGTAAAGAGCATATTGATCGCAACCACAGTGAATTAGAGGCGTTGTTTAGTCAGTTCGTGGTCAATAGTCGTAGCCAGTACTATGAATACTTTGAGTTTTTACATAGCGGCCGACTAAGTGGCGGCGATATCAATCATCAAAATCGTTTTGTGATGCGTGATTTAGGGATTGCAAAAGTGCGAGCTGATGTGAGTGAGAGCATCTCTCGTTTTCAAACGCTAGCCGGAGCACAAACGCATTATCAATTAAATAAGCTGCGAATGCAGTTCAAAGAAAGTGACTCAGAATCACAGTATCAAAACTTAGCCCAAGCGCTTTTAGCCATTAGCTGTGAAGATGAATTAGCCCAGAGTATCAAAAACAAGTTACTGATCCGCTTGTATAAGCAGCTTAAAGAGCATGACTTAGTATTTGCATTTGAATTACTTGAGCACTGTGAAGGCAGTAGTGAAGCGCAAGAGCTGGCAATTCGTCAGCGTTATAAACAAGGTGATAAAAACTGGGTTGAACAAAAGCTTGAGCAAGTTATTCAAGACCCACTTGATGATGGCATTTTGTATTTTGCAGAGGACTTTTTACAGCGTAAATATAATAAGCGACAACGCTCACGTTTAACACAAATGCTCATTGATACAGAGCATCAATTAGAGGTTGATGATATTTACCGTGGCGATGTAGAGCAAGGAGTGTGTGAGCATTATCAACAGCTTGGTAATACGGTATTTTTTACCGAGAATAATCTTTGGTTGAGCTTCTTTACCTTAACGTTTTGGCAAGAGCTCTTTATAGAGACCCCGCACCCGCCGTGTAATGAATTTGATCTTTATCCAAAGGTGTTGCTGGCTGATTGTTTTTACGCAGTGCAACAAACACAAATTGAGCAAAAGCTGGCAAAATTCACTAGTAATGAAGCTTTATATAAATATATTTGCAAAAACGCAGGGCAGTTTTATGAAGCCCCCAATGGTGTTTTCATGTGGCACAGCGATATGTTAGAGCCGCTAGAGGTATTAATAAAACACAGCCCGCTTACAAATTTAAAAGCGCATTTATTGCAAATGACAAAAACCTTTAAGCAGCTCAAAGATGGCTACCCAGACTTGATGGTGTTAAAGGGGGATACACTCACCTTTGAAGAAGTGAAAGCCCCTGGCGACAAATTAAGACGCAACCAACTTGTCAGTATTGAGGTGTTAAAACAACATGGCTTTGCAGTAAATATCGTTGCGGTAAATTGGTTTAATGATCCGAATCTTATTTACAGTGTGGTGGATATAGAAACCACCGGCGGCGTACAAGGTAATAATAAAATTACCGAAATAGCGGTTGTGCAGTTACAAGCGGGTGAAGTAATCAATCAATGGGCGAGTTTAATCAATCCTGAGCGCAGTATTCCTGCTTTTATCACCAAGTTAACGGGGATAAACGCTGCTATGGTACGTGATGCGCCACGCTTTGAAGAGATTGCCGATACACTGCGCTCACTATTAAAAGGCAGTGTATTTGTTGCTCATAATGTGAATTTTGACTTCGGCTTTATTCGCAAAGAATATAGTGCACTTGGGCAAGGCTTTAAAATGCCAAAGCTATGTACTGTAGTTGAATCACGAAAGGCATTTCCAAAGCTTAAGTCATATTCGCTTGGTAACTTAGCGGCACATTTTGAATTGAATTTAACGAATCACCATAGAGCGTTAGCTGATGCAACTGCCACAGCAGAGTTGTTAAATCTGATTCAACAAACACAATCAAAAAAGGCGAGTTAAACTCGCCTTTTCACTTAGCTATGTCGTTATTCGTATTCGATAGGGTCGGTAACCTTGTTTAATGCAAAGGCTTCTAAGCGCTCTTGGCAAGCACCACATTTACCACAGGCCTTGTCGCGGCCGTTGTAACAGGTCCACGTTTGGCTGTAATCAAGACCCATTTTTAAACCGTCTGTCAAAATGTCGATTTTGGTATTGTTTAAGTATGGGCTGAAAATTTCAACAGCGTCGTAGTTGGCAATACGGCAAACATCATCCATTTTTTGTACGAACTCAGGGCGACAGTCTGGATAAATTGCATGATCGCCTGAATGGGCACCGTAATAAACTTTACTAGCTTTTAAAGACACCGCATAACCCACAGCCAGTGAGAGTAAAATCATATTGCGGTTAGGCACAATTGTGCTCTTCATGCTTTCTTCTTCGTAGTGACCTTCAGGTACTTCGATATCATCAGTTAGTGATGAGCCACCAATCAATTGGTTGATCGCTGAAATATCAACAATCTTGTGAGAAACTCCTAACTTTTCACATACTTGAGCAGCTACTTTAAGCTCTTTAACATGACGCTGGCCGTAGTCGAACGACAGGGCATACACTTCGTGGCCTTGTTGCAGGGCTTTATTTAATACGGTAAATGAGTCCATACCGCCGGAATAAATCACAACTACTTTTTGCGTCATATCTGTTTTGCTCTTACTTTTGATAGAGGTTTACTTCAGGGCGCGATATACTACACGGCTCGGGCCTAAATAACAATTTTTGCGCGTGTTTTTGGTTTTTTTGATGGTATGTATTTTATACCCTTGCGTCGTAAGTGAGATGTCTTTTGTACAAAATTAACGAAGTGTTTGAAACAATTCAAGGTGAAGCGAGTTTTACGGGTACACCTTCAATCTTTTTACGTTTACAAGGCTGCCCTGTGGGTTGTGCTTGGTGTGATACAAAACAAACATGGGACGTTGATAATGTGTATAAAGTGTCACTTGATGACACCGTTGAGAAAAAAGCAGACTCAGATCATTGGGCAGAAGCAACAGCGGAGCAAGTGTTAGCGCTATTTAAAAAACGTGGCTACAACGCAAAACATGTGGTGATCACCGGTGGTGAGCCTTGCATGTACGACTTAAATCCAGTGTGTGAATTATTACATGCAAATGGCTATTCGACTCAAATTGAAACCAGCGGTACATTTGAGATTTTAGTCCCTGAGCAGACATGGGTGACTGTATCACCAAAAATTAATATGCGTGGTGGCTATAAAGTATTACGCAGTGCAATGCAGCGCGCTGATGAGATTAAACACCCAGTGGCAATGCAAAAGCATGTGGAAGAGCTCGAAGATTTATTCTTAAAAACAGGTGTGAATCCACGTCTGGTCTATTTGCAACCAATTAGCCAAAAGACCTCAGCAACCAAACTTGCTATTGAAACCTGTATTGCAAAGAACTGGCGTTTATCGGTTCAAGTACATAAATATTTAGGAATTAGCTAGGGTTTAGCCGTCAGCCGTCAGCCGTCAGCCGTCAGATCTGTGATCTGACCCCGATAAAGTAGACACGGGGTTTAATATTTCCAGTTAAAAACAAAAAAGCGTTGCACCATGGCAACGCTTTTATACTATGTTTTTGTAACTCGTAACTATCAATTCTGCGCTAAATAGTCCAACACCACCTGATGATGGTCTTTGGTTTTGAACTTATCAAACACATGTTTGATTTTACCGTCTTGGCCTACAAGGAAGCTAATACGATGAATTCCTTCGTATTCTTTACCCATAAACTTCTTGTAACCCCAAATACCAAAGGCATCAGCAATCGCGTGATCTTCGTCGGCTAATAAATCAAAGTTAAGCTCTTTTTTGGTTTCAAAATTCTTTAAACGCTTGATTGGATCAGGGCTGATACCTACAACACGTGTATTTAATTTAGCTAGCTCAGCTTTTTCATTACGTAAGTTTTCTGCTTGCACAGTGCAACCTGGTGTTGATGCTTTAGGGTAGAAATAAACCAGTACTTGCTGCTCTTTTAAAAGATCAGCGAGTACGATAGTTTCGTCATTTTGATTTTGTAAACTAAAAGCTGGGGCTGTGTCGCCTGCTTGTAATGGATTAATTGTTTTCATGCTTTGCTCCTTAGCGAATGCGTCTGAAAATATAATCTACGTTCAAACTACGAGAAAGATCTTCAAAGCTCACTTTAAAGTTATCAATATCGACTTCAACAGGAATATTAAACTCAAGTTCACAGCGCATTTTAAGCTCGTTATCTTCATCATAAGTGTCCGATTTAAGAGAACAAATGCTGATGTTGTTATCAGCAAAAAAGCGCGTAACTTTACTTAATGTTCCTGGTGTATCAATACCTGTGTATTCGAGGGTGTAACCGGCACAAAATTCACATGCAACATGACTTGCCGTGCGTTTCATCATGGTTAAAAGGCCTAGTTCCATTCCTTTAGTTGGCAAAGTATGTTCAATGCGGCTAATTGCCGACATATCACCTGCTAGTAACATGATAAAGGTGAACTCGTTGCCCAAAATAGCAATGCGACTGTCAATTATATTGCAATGGCAATCACTCACTAACTGAGTTAATTCGCTGACGATACCGGGTCTATCTTCGCCAATCGCAGTGAGTACTATCTGATGATTTGTAAAAGCAGTCATGGAATTTTAAATACCTAGTAATTAACAATACCAATGGATATAAGCTTGATTAAGCTTTAATTTCACGTGAGTTTAATACCGCACGGCGGCGAAGTTTAACATAATTTGCTTAGTTAACGATAGCGACGATTAATTAAGCCGTGAATAAAGTGCGCTCTTTCTTGTTTTTAGGGGCATCAGAAAGTACCATAGTTAAAATTTTGCAAGGCGATAAGCATTCAAACACGTTACGCTAGCCCAATCTATTCGGGTTTTTTGCATAAAAACAAGAAATGTAAAGTTAAAAGTGATTTTACAGTGAACCAAATCGGTATTACCCACTCATATATTTGTTAAAAGAATTAAGGGTTTGCTAAGGAGAAATATCTGTGCAGTATTGGATCTCAAAGGCGCTTGCTGTAAGCGTAATGGTAAGTTTAACTGGGTGCGGTGTATTTACCGACGAAGCGCACCACAAACGCAATTATCGTGCTAATCAACCAGTCAAAGCACCTGAAGGTTTAGCGCAACCGGCTCAAGATCCGACATATAAAATGGACGTTGCGCAATACGACAATAACCCTGAAGCGAAAAACTACCGTCCGCCAGCACAGGTTATTACCATTGCTCAAGGTAGTTGGGTAGAAGAGGGTGACAAAGATGCGCGTGTTTATTTTGATAAAAACGACGGTATTGTTGATTTAGACGAGTTTATTTGGGACTCGATCCACGCCGTGTTGAACGAAAAAAATACTTCTGCAATAAAAGAAGATAAGCTTTTAGGAAGTGTTGAAACAGATTGGTACACGATTATAAAGCCAGAAGATGGTTGGTTTTGGGAAAGCGAAACCGAAGTATCACAACAACGTTTCTTATTTACTATTGAAGAAAAATCGCACCAACGTACTGCGTCATTAAATGCTAAGTTAGTAGATTATAAAAGCGATAGTCAACCACTTACACCGCTTTTACAGCAACAGTTAGAAGTGCGTGCGTTAAACCAAGTTGTCGCTGAATTTGATTATCGCTATCGTCAACTTGAAGTTGAAATGCGCAAAAAGCAAGGTGTTATCTCGTTAGAGATGGGGTTTGATGACAAAGGGAATGCAGCTTTAGTGACTGAGCAGGACTACTTTGCTGTGTTTGAGCGTTTTTCAGGTTTCTTAGAGCGCTTATCTTTCACTATTGTAGAAATTGACCAAGATCGTGGCTTGATCACGGCTGATTATAAAAAGCCAGAATCAAGCGTATGGGACTCAATTTGGGGTGAAGAGTTAGCTGAGCTGCCAATTGAAGATGGCCAATATCAAATTCTTGTTAGTCGCACTAAAGAAGGTGGCACAAGCTTAACGTGGATGGATTCTGCAGGCACAATTCTTGAGCCAGGAACAATGAATGATCTCCAGCAAGCATTAGAGAATGCACTGCGTCAGCGCGGTATTAATATTTAATAATTATAATAGTTAAAACCACCACAAAAAGAGCTTAGCCGCTCTTTTTGTGGTTTTTACAGGTTGAAAATATGTCTAACTTAAACACAGCCCATCGCAGTGACTTGCGAACCTTGTTTACCTTTTTCGTTCCCTCACTTATAGGTGTCTTCTTGTTTATGACGCCGGTACCCATAGGTGAGGCAATGACCATTCCGATTGCTGTTATGGCAAAAGCTGTGCAGGCGTGGATAGCTCCTTTCGCGCTTGGTTTAATTACGAGCATTGTTTGCATTACCGGTATTTTATCTTTAGTGATAAAGTTGTTTAAACCCCAGCCATTACTTAAGTTCTTTATAATTAAACATTTATTTGATGTTAGTTGGTTGTGGTTGAGTGTTCGTTTATTAGGCATGGTTTTTATCGTTTTGACCTACACAAAACAAGGGCCAGAAATGATTATTTCCGGTAATACCGGTGCACTGGTTTTAAACGACTTGTTGCCAGTGTTGTTTTCTGTGTTTGTTTTAGCGGGCTTACTATTACCGTTATTATTAAACTTCGGCTTGTTAGAGCTAGTCGGTACCTTATTAACTAAAGTGATGCGTCCACTTTTTGGTGTGCCAGGTCGCAGTGCGGTTAACTGTGTAGCATCTTGGTTAGGTGATGGTAGTGTGGGTATTTTGATGACCGCTCGTCAGTATGAAGATAAACACTATACACAACGCGAAGCTGCCATTATTGGTACTACTTTCTCTGCAGTATCAATCACCTTTTGTTTAGTTGTTATTGGCCAAGTAAAGCTTGAACACTTGTTTGCACCGTTTTATTTAACAGTGTGTTTGGCGGGTTTTGTTGCGGCATTAATTGTGCCTCACTTACCACCATTACGCTTCAAAAAAGACCTATATTTTGATGGCTCAGAGCCAGATAAAGACGCAGAATCAGTGCCTGAAGGTAAAACATTAGTCTCTCATTCACTTGATGTGGCGCTTGCTAAAGCACGCACTGCACCGGGTTTTGCTGGTACAGTGAAAGAAGGTCTACATAACGCCTTTGATATGGTATTCGCTGTGTTACCTGTCGTTATGGCTGTGGGCACATTTGCCTTGATTATTGCTGAATATACGCCAATTTTTGAATATATGGGCAAGCCGTTTGTGCCATTTTTAGAGCTATTACAAGTACCTGAAGCTGAGGCCGCAGCACAAACAATTATGGTTGGATTTGCTGATATGTTTATTCCGTCAATTCTTGCAGCGGGTAGTATTGAAAGTGATGTTACACGGTTTATTATCGCAGCAATGAGTGTGACGCAATTGATTTATATGTCGGAAGTGGGAGCACTGCTTTTAGGTAGTAAAATTCCGGTTAATATTATCGAATTGTTCTTCATCTTTATTTTAAGAACTTTAGTGACATTACCGGTGATTGTCTTAATGGCACATTGGTTAGTTTAATCTTAGCTAAAGCATTAAATAGAAAAGCCCTGATTATTCATCAGGGCTTTTTTTATCTTCATTATCATCGCTTTTAGGTACTTTGAAGTCCATTTTTGCTGCATGTTTTAGCAACATAAGGTTACCAATTACTACACCAAACACAGCAACAACAATGGCTATAATTTGCCAAGTTTCCATCTTGAAATCCTGCCGATATACACAGCGATATAGTAGCACTTAAAATCGTCTTGCATAAGACAGTGAAATAAAATCAAGGCCAGGGTTAGGGCTCTTGAAACCCGCATTTGAGTAATGTAAATATCTAAGTGCTAAGGTTGAGTTGTCACCTAAATCTGCAACTAGACCCAATCTATCTTCAAACTGATAGTGAGTACTAACGTTTTTGCCTGCAAAACGGGTGTCGTCCAACAGTGAAACGCCAATCCCAAACTCCACATAAACAGGCATGTTTTTCACATTAAACACAGGGTATTGGATCACCGGAGACATAGCTAACACGATATTAGTTTGATGTTTGTTGTCTTTGCCATACTGCCAAATATTAAAACTAGATTCGAAGTACAAACGGGCGTGTTGCAAGGGCAACTTTTCATTGGGTACATGGTACTGATAGGCCAGCTTTAGGCCTTTTACATCACCTTCACCTTGAATGTAATCAATGGCATAACCATGATTTGATGCAGAATAACTTGGTGCTGCTAAAAGAGCAGCTGCACTCAAAATAAGTGTTTTTAATGGCTTTTTAAATTTCATTTCGGTACTTCTCATTATGTCGATGAGCAAGTAAATAAGGTGGTGCTAGGGGCTTTTCAATGTGCAAAAAAACACAGAAGCTGTGCACATTCTTATATTTCTTAGCAATTAGCTGAAAACTATGGAAAAAATCGATTGGTGCTTAATTGGCATTAAAACGGTGTCGGATTGTTTCTTTTTTTATGGATTTAATATCGGTATATTAGCGAAAATTTTCGTTTAGAGGTGAATACGATGACCAAACTAGTTAACTCATTTTTGCTAATTGCAGCATTTTTTGCCGCATCTGCTTTTGCCAGTGAAGACCGCTCGCCTAAGCAATTATTAGAATCAGTCACTGCTGATTTATTTGTTGATATCGCAAATGTAAATGCGAAAGGTGATGCAAGCTCAGAAGCAATGGCGAATATTGTTGAAAAACGCTTATTACCACACATGGATATTAAGTTTGTATCGTATAAGCTTTTAGGTAAGCACATTAAAGGTCTGCGCCGTGAACAAGCCGTTGATTTTATTGCTGCGGTTGAGCATTACTTAACAGTGACTTATGCTGGCGCGCTAATGAAATACACAGGCCAAAAAGTAATTTTTGATCAATCACAACTAATCGACGATGGTTATGCAACTGTTAAGACACAAATTGTTGATGACAATGCGCCAGCCATTGATTTGCACTTTAAATTACGCCAAGGCAAAGACAAGCAGTGGAAAGTATACGATATTGTTGCTGAAGGTATCTCACTGTTAAGCGCAAAGCAAAAAGAAGTGCTGCAGCGCATTAGCCAAGTTGGCATTGATGAAGTGACACATGAATTAGCAAGTAAGTAAGTCAGCTAAAAAGCGCGATTACCTTCACCTCATCGGGCTTTTTAGTTACTTTCAGTCTCCAACCAAGCAGTGAGTACCGTCCATGTGCCGCTGCTTTTCTATTTTCTTTAAAAATCACCTACTTTGCGCTAGCACCTGTAACCCTCTGTGGTAGAATCATACTACTTTTCTTGTTTACCAGAGTATCTGTCAGATACTGTGTTATTGATGACAATATTAAGCAAACTGTCAGTTAAATTTTGCTATAACTAATTGCTTAATAAGACATCGAATAATGTGCAGCGGAGTTGTGTTTTTTTAATGGAAAATGTACTGATTTGGCCAAAGGAATACCCGTTACTGATCAAAGGATTAGCTGAGCAAAACGGGGCTTATATTTTAGACGCTTTAGAAGCTTGGCCGGCATGTCGTTCTACTAATGAAGATGACGGTGTGTGTACGACGGTTCTTCCGCCTATTTATTACCTTACTTGGTTGACTCCTCTTGAACCGTTTGAAGAGTGTTATTTCCAACACATCTCTGAATTTGATGAAGCTGCGCTGCATTACATTAATGCTATGAAAGCGCACTTTTTAGAAAACGACTACACCCCTGAGAGTCTTGTTTTAATGTTATGCCAGCGCTTAGAGAAATACGCTAGCGCATTTGCTCAATCGGCTGTTAAAACACCTATAACTTTGATTCACCAGTTATTTAATCGGCGCTATTTCACTGTGATAGAACATGTGCTTAATCACGGTGCAAAAATGTCTGCGGACGATGTATTAGAACTGTGGACCGAAGTTGACTTTAGAGAGCGCTTTAGTGGTTTTATCCCTGATTCAGTGGCTGATCTTGAATCATTAACGGCGCTTGCAGCTGAAAAAGTTGCTCACGGTGAAGATTACTTCACCTTACTAAAACTTGTATCACCTGATGTTGATTCCGCATCGTTACTTGAACAAGCTTTACTTGCTCATTTAAGCCACGAAAATGCAAAACAAACCATGGCAAAGCGTTTTATTGAGCAAGGCGCAACAGGTGCATTAGCTGACGAAAACGGTAAAACAGCCTTTATGTGGGCAACCGAAAAAGGCTATGTGAATGTGGTTGAGACAATACTTGAACATCAAGATAAGAAGGCCCAAGACAACAAAGGGAATACAGCATTACATTACGCCGTATTAGCCGAGAATGGACCTTTACTGGTGTTGCTTTTAAAAGCGGGCTATGACTTTAGAGTTCGTAACAACGATGGTCTAAGTTGCTACCGATTAGCTGTAAGCATTAAAGCAGATAACTTAGTTAAATGCCTTGAGCATGACTTTGGTATTAAAGAGCTTTCGCCAGAAGGGCAGTTTGATCGCGTTAAAAAAGTGCACTTACTCCACGCGATTGTAACTGTGTTACTACCTGTGCAGTTGTTCTTCTTTTTTGACAATAGCATTGCTATTAAAAGTGAGTTAACGCTGGGCTTTACATTAGTTTCTATCTTATGCTTTTTCTTTGCTACAAGTTTAAAACGCTGTGCGCTGTACCCGCATATTCGTCATCCATGGGGGCTGTTTATTTTAAGACTGTTTTCACTATTTAGCTTAATTGGCCAAGTGGGTCTGGCAAGTATTGTCGCGCTAGCCACCTTAGCAGAGTTGGTGTGAACGCATAAAAACTAAATAAAGTGACATAAAAAAACGGCAACCTTGGTTGCCGTTTTTTGTTTTACTTAAGCTAAACGAAAGTGCTTATTTATCGTGCTCATGTGCCGCTTTTTCTTCGGCCAGCTCTTCTTTTAATTTACGTATCTTAAGGCCAAGCTCTTGTCCGCGATGGCGAGCATAATAAGTGCAACCAATAAACATCAGACTGGCAAAGATTAACTCAAGTAATACCCAAATCAGCTGTTCTTGTGCGACCCATAGTAATGTAAAACCATGGATAAAATAGAACATCACGATAAAGTTTGCCCACGCGTAGGTATAAGGCTTATCTTGAATAATCCCTTTTAGTGGTAATAGAAGAGGGAGTATATAAACAACAAAGATAAAGCCGTTACTGTGGCCTTCTCTTGGGGCAATTAAAAACAACCAAACTGGCATTAAAATTAATAAGCCGATATAACCAATCAGTGCAAAACGTTGGAATCGTTTAGTAATTGGCTTTTTGGCAACAGGCTGATTTAGCTTTGGTTCCAAGCTCATTGTAATTTACTCGTAATCAGTGCCAAGCGTTTTCCAACACTTTGGCAAATTTTAATTTCGTCTTTACTTAACACATTGCTGTTATTGCTACCGGCCACATGAGTCGCACCGTATGGCGTACCACCAGTTTCTGTTGCTAATAATTCAGGTACCTCATAAGGCACACCGAGTAACATCATACCGTGATGTAACAACGGCAGTGATAGATTCAACAAGGTAGCTTCGTTACCACCGTGCATACTGCTCGATGACGAAAATACACAAGCAGGTTTATCTATTAGCTGACCTTTAAGCCATAGATCACTGGTGGTTTCCCAAAAGCTTTTTGCTTGTGAGGCCATCATGCCAAATCGAGTAGGGGTGCCAAAGGCCAAGCCATCACAATTAATTAGATCATCTTTGCTGATCACAATATCGTGTGGCTGACGCTTTACAAACGTGCGCAATAAAGCAGTTGCTCCTTGTTGCTCAATCGACTCGGCTATCTCATGTGCCATTGCTTCTACAGAGCCATGGCTTGAGTGGTAAAGCACAACAATGTTTATAGTCATTAAAGTACGCTTAATACGTTTTCTGGTGGACGACCTAGAGCAGCTTTGCCATTATTTTCAACAATTGGGCGCTCGATTAGCTTTGGATTGGCAGCCATTGCAGCAATTAATTTGTCTTCGTTTTGCTCGTTTTTAAGCTCAAGCTCTTTGTAGATGTCTTCTTTAGTACGCATTAATTCACGCGCTGAAGTAAAGCCCAATTGGCTAATTAAGGTCGCAATTTGCTGCTCATTAAGTGGTGTTTTTAGGTATTCAACAACACTTGGTTGTACGTTATTGTTTTCTAGTAGGGCAAGTGTTTCACGCGATTTTGAACAACGTGGATTATGATAAATAGTCACAGACATGGTGTGTTCTCACATTTAATAATTTGGCTTATTTTAGGGCAAGCGCCGCGAGACTTAAAGTCTCGCAAGCTCTTTTTGTAATTGACGGTATTGCGTGAGTAGGGCTTTTAAACGTTGTTGTTTAACTAATTCTTCAGGCTCAACAAAGTTTAGTGCTTTTTGAATTTCATCAGCTGCCTTTAAATAAGCGCCATATTGGGCCAGTACATTGGCATGCGCTTCATGATAAGAAGCCATATTCTCTTGCTTTTTGTAGACATCAGCAATCAGCTCTTTGGCAAGGTTGTTCTCAGGTTTTGCTAACAAGTAAGATTTTAAAATACGTTCAGCAAGGTCAAATTGTTTTGCTTCCATCGCAGCATTTGCATAGTTTAAGGCAATTACCTGATTGTTAGGTCTATCGATATCTAATTTAGCTAAAAATTCCACCGCTTCATTCGCTTTACCTTGCGCAATGAGTAAGTCGGTGTGTGTGTCTATATAAAATAAGTTCTTTGGATCTTGCTCTAGTAATGGGTTCAAAATGCTGGCTGCTTCATCAAGCTTTTTTTGATCCAACAAGCTAATACCCAAACCATATTTAAGTGCAGTGTCGTTATGAACGGTATTTTCACGCATTAATTTACGAAACAAATCTTCAGCTGCTTTGGCTTTTTGATGATAACGAGCAATAACACGGCTCTTAGCTAAGTTAAACTCTAGGCTATCGGAGTAGTGCCTTTTTGGATACTGCTCGGCACGTAAGCGCACATCAGAGACACGGCTTTCTGGCAATGGGTGAGTCAGCAAAAATGCGGGCGGCTTATATTTGTAGCGAATTTGTGCAGCAAGTTTAGTTAAAAACTCGCTCGATTGGCGAGGATCAAACCCAGCATTATTTAAGGTCTGCATACCAATACGGTCTGCCTCTTGTTCAGCAGCACGACTATGAGTTAATTGACTAAACGCCGCTTGTGTCTGGTTTGCTGAGATAATTGCAATACCAGCATCAGGTGCAACAACGGTAGCTAAAATACCAGCAATCATACCAGCGATGGTTAACGCGCTGTTATCTTGCTGTTGTTGAATACGACGCGCTAAATGGCGCTGTGTTACGTGGGCAATTTCGTGCCCAAGTACTGAGGCAAATTGACTTTCGTTATCGGCTTGTGCCATGAGCCCTGTATGCACACCTACATGACCACCATAGAACGCAAAAGCGTTGATTTCAGGGTTATTAACCCAGAAAAAAGAAAATGGAAAACGAACATCGTTGGCGTTTGCGACTAAACGGCGGCCCAAAGTGGTCAGATACTCATCAAGAACAGGGTCATTGACAACGGGTGATGAGCCACGAATTTGCATCATCATCACTTCACCGATTGCTTGTTCTTTTTCAATCGGTAAGGCTTGTAATGCCGAGGTCCCTAAATCGGGCAGCTTAAAGTTAGTTTGTGCCTTCAACGGCTCACTGTGCAATATCGAAAATGTCAGTAATGCACTACACAGTGTAATAAAGGCTAATTTTAGTCGCATCTTATTCCTTGTTGATTTGCTCACCTAACATGACTTTTGCTAAATCTATTTCGTCGCTGCATGCTCGGCTGTCTTTTTCGCACAATTGATAGAAATCTTTTATTGTGACTCCATCTAGCTTAACAACGTTCAACTCCCGTTGTAAAAAAGTTATGATTTTATGCGCTACTTTATGAGCATGCAGAATTAAGGCTTTGTCAGCTTTGTCACCTCTTTCAAAGTAAAAAGCGATGAATTTATGAAGCTGGTTAAAACGAATAAGGTTTTTCATGGTGTGCGGATCCCACACCTTAAATTCCATAAAGCGGTTGTCTTTGATGTATTGGTCTACCGTCACATCTTTTGCATAAGGGTAGGCCCATAATTCGAAACCTCGGTCCGTAAAGCTTTGATGCAAAGCAATGCGCGGTTTTTGCTCACAGACAATTTCGCCCATGTCGGTTTCATGGCCACCTAATAAATCAAGGTTCCAGTTGCGTGGGTCAATTAATTGTTTAACGGCATTATCAAAACCGTGGTCTAAAATCCCTTCAGATTCGCTAACCGATGATGCGACCATATGATAAAAAGGCGGCAGCTCGCCCCAGTTTATTTGTTTTTTATACCAGTTTATCTCTTTAAGAGTTGGATTCGCAGGTAATTGCGCTTTATTATGCGAGCCAGGCATCAGGTTTCCTTTACTACCAGTTATTGAATAAGGATAAACTATTGTTTTGCGTGTTTTAAGAAAAAAATGAGTTGTTTCTCATTATAAAGACTTATTTTAGCAAGGTGCCTACATCTTATACTTATTATTCATATTAATAACGCAGTTGATTCGCTATGTTAACGGTTGATTTAAGGGACTATAAGTGCCCTCAACAATTTATTCAGTTTAAATTAGGGTTGAATAAGGCAGTATCGGCTCAACAAGCCGTGACTTTTACATTTAATGCTGCTGAGGCAACGGACGATATGCAGCGATTTTTAGAAAAACATCATTACCATTTTAAAATTGACCTAGAATTAGGTGTGCTAACAGTGGAGCCCATTCGTGTTTGAGTATGTAAAAGCCTGGTACGAAAATAAATTTTCTGATCCCCATTCAGTAACCTTGTTGTTATTGCTTATTGCAACCTTTGCATTTTTCTACTTTTTTGGTTCGTTAATCGTTCCAGTTTTAGTTGCCTTGGTGATTGCCTATTTACTAGATTGGCCTGTTGCTCACTTAGAAAAGCTGGGTTTGAAACGGTTTACCGCAACGATTCTAGTTATGCTGGTATTCAGTGGTTTGATGATTATGATTATTGTCGGCATGGGGCCTGTGCTTTGGCAGCAAACCAGCAATCTAGTTCAAGAAACGCCTTATATGATCGAAAAAGGTAAAGCACTGCTGTTACATCTTCCTGAAGATTACCCAAGTTTGATTACTGAAGATCAGGTTAAATCAATTGTTACCAGTGTTGAGACCAAAGCTATTGAGTTTGGTCAGTTGGTGCTATCGGTGTCATTAACTTCGATAAAAGACGTTGCAGCTTGGCTGATTTATCTTATTTTAGTGCCGCTCTTAGTATTCTTTATGCTTAAAGATAAATTAGAGCTCACGCAAAGTGCTGAGCGTTTATTGCCTAAGCAACGTCGCTTGATCATTCAAGTTTGGCAAGAAATGAATCAACAAATCATGAATTATATTCGCGGTAAGGTATTTGAAATTTTAATTGTTGGTACTGCATCTTTTATCGCTTTTGCAGTGCTTGACCTTCGCTATGCGGCTTTACTCGGCGTATTAGTTGGCTTGTCTGTGCTTATTCCATTTGTAGGGGCGGCATTGGTAACCATTCCTGTCGCTGCAGTGGCGTTATTCCAGTTTGGTTTAGAAACACAATTTTGGACTATTTTAATCATCTATGGCGTGATCCAAGCACTTGATGGCAATGTGTTAGTGCCGTTATTGTTCTCTGAAGCGGTAGATTTAAACCCAGTGTTCATCATCGTTGCAGTATTGTTTTTTGGCGGTTTATGGGGCTTTTGGGGCGTGTTTTTCGCAATACCGCTGGCTTCTTTAGTAAAAGCGCTTATCAATGCCTGGTCTTCTAAGCAGGTTGAGCTAATAGAAAATTAGCTTAGTCTTAAAAAGTATAGAAAACGCACTTTACTGACTAATTGATTATTATAATTTAGCCGTGAAAAATGTAAAATAGGTTATAAGATATATCTTTTAGTAATATGGTGCGTTTTTCATGGCAAATTTTTACCTTCCTGACGATGCTAATCAGCAAATTTATTTAGATGCGAATGCAACGACTCCTGTACTTCCTGAAATTGCCGATGTGGTTTCGCACACGATGCAAGTCTGTTTTGGTAATCCATCAAGCTCTCATATTACGGGTATTCAAGCAAAACACTTATTAGAACAAACACGTAACAAAGCACGTGAAGTCATTGGCGCTACCGACGGCGATATTTTATTTACCTCGGGTGCAACAGAAGGTATTCAAACGGCGGTTGTTTCAACGCTTATTGCTGCAAAAAATCATCAAATCGAGAATCCGGTATTACTTTATGGGGCAACAGAGCATAAAGCGGTGCCAAATACCCTAAAACATTGGAACAGTGTACTTGATATCAACGCGCAGGTATTAGCTATTCCAGTAGATAAAAACGGTATTTTAGATCATGAGTTTATTCGTAAACATGCTGCGAATGCACTGATGATTTGTACTATGGCAGTAAACAACGAAACCGGTATATTCCAAGATTTAAGCGCTATTGAGCAAGTTATTCGTAGTGAAAACAATAATGTGGCTTGGATGGTTGACTGTGTACAAGCATTAGGCAAAACCAACTTAGCACTAAGCCAAACAACCATTGATTACGCCCCATTTTCTGGCCATAAATTGTATGCGCCTAAAGGCATTGGTGTACTTTATATTCGTAAAGGCAGTGCATATACGCCATTTATTGCTGGCGGCGGCCAAGAAAGCGGTATGCGATCTGGTACCGAAAATTTACCGGGCATTGCCGGTTTGAATAAGCTGTTCTCGTTATTGCTTGATAAACAAAACCAGACTTTTAAGCCAATTGAGCAGCTACATGCTTTTCGCGAGCAATTATTAGCTGCATTAACAGACACCTTTGGTAGCATTACGTTCAATCACAGTTTTGAGCATTCGGTGCCAACAACGTTGAACTTTGCGGTGAACGAATTAACCAGTAAAGAAGTGATGGACTTATTTGATGCTGCGGGTATCCGTGTAAGTGGCGGCTCGGCATGCAGCTCAGGTGCAAATCGTAGTTTTGTTTTAGACGCGATGGGAGCCAGTGATTGGCAAAGTGAAAACGCGATACGTATGTCGTTTGGCCCAGCTGTTAACCAACAAGAGATTGATTTTGCTTGCGACAAAATACGTTCTTTAAAACCGATTCTAGAAGCAAACTGCTTAGTGGTATCTGATAGTACATCGCCGCAACACGAAGTGTGTGCGATTGGCTTAACACAACTTCGCCATCAAGCAGCGTGCTGCTGGCTTTATGTCGACAGTGATAAAAGCGCTGTGGTGATTGATCCTATCATTGAGCTTATTCCACGTATGGCGAAAATTGTCGCGACACAAGGCCTAACAGTAAAAGCGATTATCGATACCCATAACCACCAAGAACGTTTATCGGCCCGTTGTTTATTATCAAAAGAGCTCGCAGAACGTTATGTTGCTAATGAGATAGACGAACTTGGCTGGCCAAAAGATTCAGCAACCATCGAATTAAGCGATGCGCGCTTAACTAAAGTAGCAACACCAGGTCACAGTGACGATAGTGTTAGCTATTTATTATCAGATACGCAAAGCGGTGACATCAGCTATTGCTTCTGTGGTGATTTAATCTTACCAGGCGGCTTAGGTAACACTGCAATTAGCGGTGGTGATGCTGTGAAAATGGCTCAGTCTTTAAAGCAGCTTGCTATGGTAATACAAGATTCAACGGTGATTTGTTCTGGTCATGATTATCAGCAGTGTTTTGCTATGGATTGGCATGCGCAAAAAGCAACGACGCCGTTACTTGCGCAACTATTAAGTGAGCTAGTATCAGATGATGAGTTTGTTGAATTAAAGCAACAAGCTGATGAGCAAAAGCATACTGTAAGTCATTCTCTATGTGGCTATGTTGAAACACTTGAAAGTGCGCCGATGAAACAGCTAGTCGCAACCGATGCGAAATCAATGTTAGATGATAAGGCAACTTACCTAATTGATACACGTGAACCGTATGAGCATGGAGCGAATAATTTAGCAGAGTTATTCACTGTTGCTGAGAGCAAAGTGATTAACATTCCACTCAGTCGTATGGCAAACGCTATCGTGCAAGGACAGCTTGAGAAAGACCATAGTTATATTTTGGTTTGCCGAAGTGGTAATCGTTCTAAGCAAGCGGCAAACAACTTGTCGCAGTTAGGGTTTGAAAACGTTTATAACTTAAATGGCGGTTTAGCATTGCTTTAATGTTTAGTAATTAGATATAAATCAGTCATTAAAAAAGCCGCTATAGAGCGGCTTTTTCGTAACTTGTATAAATTAGGCCGTTGTAGGGCCTGAGCTTTCCCGTACTACTAATGAAGGGGTAAAGGTCGTGATGATGTCTTTATCTTGATTACGTGCACCACGGGTTTTTCTAAACAGTAAACGGGCTGCATGCTGCGAAATTACATCATTCGCCTGATGTGCTGTGGTTAGTTTAGGCCAAGTCTGACGCGAGAACGGTGAATCTTCGAAGCCCGTAATTGATAGCTGCTGTGGAATTTCGATACCCATTAAGCGTGAGGCGAATAACGCGCCCGCTGCCATTTCATCGTTACCGCCAAGTAGGGCTGTGATGTTTTTCGGGTTATTCTCACCTAACAATGCTTTTGCGCCTTCTACACCTGATTCAAAAGAATACTGGCCTTCGTAGATGAGCGCGTCATGCAATGGAATGCTGTGATCTTTTAACGCGGCCTGATAACCCTCTAAACGTTCAGTTGTTGATTTATGCTCTTTGTCACCGCATAAAAAACCAATATTTTTATGGCCAAGCGACAGTAGGTGAGCGGTGATTTCGTACGCTGCTGCGTAATCGTTCACATAGATACAAGTGTCTTGGTCTTCTTCAGTAGGGCGGCCAGAGAGTACGCGTACATAATGAATGCCCATTTCATCTAGCATATCGATAATGCTATTTTGCTCTGACAGCGGTGGCGTTAATACAAGGCCAGCTAAGCGAGAGCGCTTGATCATGGTTTTAAAGTCTTCTTCCATGTTGCCATCCAGATAGTTACATGGATGAATAACCAGCTCATAGCCTTCTTCTTTACAACGCGATAACACACCGTTTTGCATGTCGATGACATAATAAGCATTCGGGTTGTCATAAACTAAACCAACAGTAAAAGACGATGTGCCTGCTAGGTTACGAGCAGCAAGGTTTGGTTGATAGTTTAACGTGTTAACAGCGTCCATCACTATATCGTACGTTTTTTTTCTGACCGATGGCTCTTTATTAATCACTCGTGAAACGGTTTTCATTGAAACACCTGCGAGCTTGGCTACATCATTAATGGTTACTTTCATACTGTTGCTTTATAGTTGGTTATATTTGTATTATAATATTATCGGTCAGGTGTTCACCAGACGCTTTTTCTTATATGTACATCTATATTTAATATAAGTTAGTTAGTGTATCTAATGTTCTACCAAATTAGCAGTAAAATAATTGAGATAATTTTTATGATACCGGTGTCAAAAGAGAAAAATTGCGCTATTATCTCGACTATAGAATGTAAAAGTAGAACATTGACAGCGTTGTCATTTTAACTTAGTGTTGATTTCACACCGTGTTTTTAATTGCTGTCTTTATTCAATATAATAAAAAGATAGTTAAGAATCAGTTTGTTGCAAGTTTTGAAGGGGATTAAATATATGAGCAGCCGTTCGCAATTAGCTAGTTGGCAAGCACTATCTGAAAGTGCCAAGAAGATGAAACAAATTCATCTTAAAGATTTATTTGCCAAAAATAGCACGCGTTTCGAGCAATTCTCTGCTCAGATCCCGGGTGTATTATTCGATTACTCGAAACAACAAATTGATAAAACTGTTTTTGAACAATTAATTGCTTTAGCGAAAGAGTGTGATATTAGCGCATGGCGCGAAAAAATGTTCAGTGGTGAGAAAATTAACATTACTGAAGACCGTGCTGTACTTCATACTGCTTTACGTAACCGCGCTAACACAGCTGTAATGGTTGATGGTGAAAACGTAACAGATGCTGTTAACGCTGAGCTTGCTAAAATGAAAGCCTTTGTTGGTAAGGTACGCAGTGGTGAGTGGTTAGGCTACACAGGAAAAGCAGTAAAAGATGTGGTTGCAATTGGTGTCGGTGGTTCAAATCTAGGCCCACAAATGGCAACAGAAGCGCTTGCTGCTTATGCTGATGGCACATTAAATGTTCACTATGTATCAAATGTTGATGGTGTTCAGATTGCATCTGTTTTACAAGGTTTAGACGTTGAGACAACGTTATTTGTTATCTCGTCAAAAACGTTTACCACCTCAGAAACCATGACTAACGCTAAATCGGCTGTTGAGTGGTTTTTACAAACGGCACAAGCGCAAGAGCACATAGCTAAGCACTTTGTAGCTGTAAGCACCAATTTAGAAAAAACAGCGGCCTTTGGTATCGCTGATGAAAACGTATTCACAATGTGGGATTGGGTAGGCGGTCGCTTTTCTTTATGGAGTGCGATAGGATTACCAATCGCCCTGTACCTAGGCTTCGACGCGTTCGAAGAGATCCTAGAAGGTGCGTTTGAAATTGATGAGCATTTTAAAAATGCTGAATTTGAAAATAACGTACCATTATTAATGGCGCTTTTAAGTGTTTGGAACACAAGCTTTTTAGGTTATACAGCGCAAGCTATTTTACCGTATGATCAAGCACTACACATGTTACCCGCGTATTTACAGCAAGGTGAGATGGAAAGTAACGGTAAGCATGTTACTTTTGCAGGTGAAACGGTTCCTTACACGACGGTTCCAATTATTTGGGGTATGACAGGTATCAATGGTCAACATGCTTTTTACCAATGTCTACACCAAGGTAATGTAATTGTACCTGCTGACTTTATTGCTTCAATTGAGCCGCAAGTCAATGTAGGCAAGCATCATGATATTTTATTATCAAACTTCTTTGCACAAACCGAAGCGATGATGGCCGGTGTTGATGCAGAGCAAGTAACTGCAGATTTAACCGCGAAAGGTAAATCTGAAGCAGAAATCTCAGAATTATTGAATCACAAGATTCACCAAGGCAATCGCCCAACAACGTCAATGTTATTAGATAAAGTTGATGCGAAAACGGTAGGACGATTAATTGCGCTTTATGAGCACAAGATCTTCTGCCAAGGCATTATTTTAGAAATCTGTTCATTTGACCAATGGGGTGTAGAGCTAGGTAAGGGACTTGCCTCTAAAATTGAAGCTGAATTATTTGATGATGCAGTCAGTCATCCACATGATAGTTCAACCAATGGACTGATCGCTTACTATAAGACACATCGTAAGCAGTAAAAGATTCGCAGTATTAGCTGCAAACCGAATACCTTTGAACGGGTAGCGCTGGAGTTCTTAGGGCCTGTATTTTTGTGAGAGGATTTACAGAGCCCCTAAGACTCATTTACTTCAGCCAACATAAAAAGAATGAGTAAGCTACTTACAAACAAATTCAACAGGCTTTGTTAAAGGATATTGTCTAACAGGCCACATCAACCAGATAACAACACGCACTGCCATATTGCATGAATTGGATGAACATGGCATTGCCAATGTAGAGAGTGATATATGTTAAATCCATTTGATATCGTAATTTTTGGGGGCGGCGGTGATCTTGCGTTACGTAAGTTACTTCCTGCAATGTATCGCGCTTATCAAGAGGGCAACCTTCCTCAAGGTTCTCGTATCCTTCCTACGGTACGTGAAGAAAGCAAACGTAAAGAATACATCGAAACAGCACATAAAGCGTTACAAGACTTTTTAGGTAAAGGTGAGTACAACGCAAAAGATTGGAAAGCGTTTTCAGCTTACCTTGTGCCAGTTGTATCAAATGTGACTGAAGCAGATGATGACTGGGACAAATTAAGAGATATTCTTGATGAACACGACGCTGACAAGTCTCGTGTTTTTTACCTTTCTTTACCACCTGCAGTGTATGGTAGCTGCTGTGAAATCTTATCAAAGAAAGGTCTAATCACAGAAACATCTCGTGTTGTTGTTGAAAAACCGATTGGTTACTGTGGTGAATCTGCTGAAGCAATCAATGCAAAAATTGCTGAATACTTCAAAGAAGAGCAAGTATTCCGTATTGACCATTACTTAGGTAAAGAAACAGTACAAAACTTAATGGCACTACGTTTTTCAAACTCATTGTTTGAAAACCTGTGGGATGCAAAATCAATCGATAACATCCAAATTAGCTTATCGGAAACAGTGGGTCTAGAAAGCCGTGCTGGTTTCTACGATAAAGCGGGTGCATTACGCGATATGGTACAAAACCACTTGCTACAATTACTTTGTTTAGTGGCAATGGAATCACCAAATAAACTAAACGCAAACAGCATCCGTACTGAAAAACTAAAAGTACTTGAGTCGTTACGTCCGTTAGTGGCTGAAGATGTTGATGCAAACATTGTACGTGGTCAGTACGTACCAGGTAACTTAGACGGTAAAATCGTCCCTGGTTACTTAGAAGAATTAAACGAAGGTGCGAGTAAAACAGAAACTTTTGTTGCTATTCGTGCGCACATCGATAACTGGCGCTGGGCTGGCGTGCCTTTCTATCTTCGTACTGGTAAACGTATGAAAAAGCGTTGTGCTGAAATCGTTGTTGAATACAAAAAAGTATCTCACAACGTTTATACCGACAACGTGGGTAACATTGAGCCAAATCGTCTTGTTATTCGTCTGCAACCAGAAGAAACAATTCAATTAACACTGATGTCTAAGCGCCTTGATAACCTTGAGATGCAATTAGAACCAGTAACCATGAACATTGAGTTATCGCAAGCGTACAGTAATGGTTTTCATTCAGATGCCTATAAGCGCTTAATGTTAGATGCCGCAGCAAACAACCCGTCGCTGTTTATTCACCGTGATGAAGTGCGTCAAGCATGGAAATGGATTGACCCAATCATCGAGCGTTGGCAAGAAAAAGGTGCACCATCGTTATACCGCGCTGGTACGTGGGGCCCTGAAGATGCAGATGAGCTTTTAGAAGAAAACAACCACGTTTGGTTTAACACAGGCGATAAGGCGTAATTAAGATGGCAACAATTGTTGAAAAATTCTTTGCAAACAAAGACGAATTAACAGCTGAACTTTCTTCAAGCCTTGAACAAAGCCTTGTTGCTGGTATTAAAGAAGATGGCCGTGCGGTATTGATGGTGTCGGGTGGCTCATCGCCAGCACCTGCTTATAAGCACTTATCAAACCTTGAACTTGATTGGGCAAGCATTGATGTTGCTATGGTTGATGAGCGTTGGGTTGATGCTGATCATGAAAAAAGTAATGAAGCATTTATCAAAAGCACGCTATTACAAAACCATGGCGCAGCTGCTAATTTCGTGACAATGAAAAATGACGCATTAACGGCGCAAAACGGTGTAGCTGAATGTGAAGCTGCATACAAAGCATTAAAGCGTCCTTTTGATGTGACGATTTTAGGCATGGGCCCTGATGGTCATACGGCTTCTCTTTTCCCTCATGCCGAAGGTCTTGAACACGGTCTAGCAACAGATGATTTAGTATGTGCAATTAATGCCATTGAAAGCGATGTAACAGGTAAAATCACTGAGCGTATGACGTTAACTTTATCTGCGATTGCAGATTCTAAAGTTGTGAAGCTTTTAATTAGTGGTGAAGAAAAACTCGCTGTTTACAAGCAAGCGAAAGAGGGCGGTGCAGTTGCTGACATGCCTTTACGTGCTGTATTGAATCACCCACATATCAATATTGAAGTTTATTGGGCACCTTAATCGCTCAATAAAACTCTATGCCAAAAGCGAGCTATTATGCTCGCTTTTTTGTTTTTAAATACTCACCTTGAATACCAATCCGCAATAATACTTCATCATTTTGAGGGATTAAACCTGTCGCTAACGGCGTTAAAAATTTCTGATTTAGAACAACTAAATAACGAAATTTTGCCTTGTTATCAACGAGGTTTTATTGCCTAAAAATAGGTCACTTAATTAAGCGAATTGGTATAACAAACAATATTGAATAAATACACTTTCTTTAAATAGCCGATAAAGTGTTAGACAAGTACAAAGGGGCTCTATATAATCAAAAATGACAACGCTGTCATTGTTATTGATTGTTATTCTCAACATTGCCTTTAACTCATTCTGCCCAGAAAAAGTTAAAAATAATTTGTACATGACAGCGCGCTTTTAGAAACACGTTAGTTTTTTAAGCTAATTTATTGTTAGATAACAGGTTTTATATAACTTTTAGTTATGGTTAATAAATGCCCAGTGGAAACTAAAGCTTACAAAAATACATGTAATTTTTAGCTAATTTCAAAAACTCATCCTTTTGGTCTTTTCATCTGCAATATCACTCATGCTATATTTGCGCCGTTTATTTGTAACAATTCTTAAAAACTCAATATTAAATATTAGTTATATCAATAACTTGATTATTTCGTTGTAAATTTTTTGCACAAATTAACCAAAAAGATGTAGCACAAATGTAATTTAGAGTGTATGGTTTGTTACTAGATGACAGCGTTGTCATCATCACTGGGCAGAAGTGATATAAAAAACCAACAAAATGATTCAAGGGGAATCCTGTGTTAGCTAAAAATTTTAAGAAAAGCTTATTAGCAGTTAATATCGGCCTCGTAATGAGTGCTGGGTTCACTGGCGCTGCATACGCAGCAGATGAAACTAAAGTTCAAGAAGATGTTGAAGTAATTGAAGTTCGCGGTATTCGCCGTTCACTTGAAGCTTCAATGAATACTAAGCGCTTTGCTGACAGCGTTGTCGATGCTGTTTCTGCAGAAGATGTCGGTAAGTTTCCTGATAGCGATGTAGGCGAAGCACTTGGCCGTATTTCAGGTATTGCTGTTAACCGCGCATTTGGTCAGGGTCAACAAGTGTCTATTCGAGGTGCATCTGCACAGTTAACGCGTACTTTACTGAATGGGCACTCAGTCGCTTCAACAGGTTGGTATGACCAACAGTCAATCGACCGCAGCTTTAACTACACATTACTTCCACCAGAAATGGTTGGTGGTATTGAGGTTTATAAATCATCTCAGGCAAACCTTGTCGAAGGTGGTATCGGTGGTACGGTAATCGTAAACACTCGTAAGCCTTTAGATCTTGACGCGAATACCCTTTTTGGAAGTGTGAAAGCTGACTACGGCACGATCTCTGAAGAAACAGATCCTGAAATCTCTGGTCTTTATAGCTGGAAAAATGATGAAGAAACCTTTGGTGCACTAGTCTCAGCAGCATTTTCTGAAACAAATTATCAGCGCAATGGTATTGAATCTTTAGTAGGTTGGGGTGACATTGTTCCTTCTACATTCCAACAACAACGTGAACGTACTGCTATCAATGCCGTTTTCCAATATCGCCCAACTGATAGTATAGAGCTAGGTCTTAATGTTATGAGCCTAGATCTTTCAGCTGATAACGCAAATACTTCTCTATTTTTAATATTCCCTGACGATAAAGATGCAGCTTGTGAACAAGTTAATGTAGATGGTACGTGTACTTTCTACCGTCGTTCAGGTGAAGGTGCAAACCCAGGCTGGGCACAAACGTGGGCTCGTGCAGGTTCAATGACTTCGGATACGGTTGATTTTGAATTCAAATACGCTGGTGATAATTTTGAGCTTAAAGGCCGAGTTGGTAACACACAATCAGAAGGTGGTACGGACCTCACTGCGAACTATGGTTTTTGGTTAGGTACTCCTGCAGACTATGCGGGCACATATGATGCGACAGGTGACGTAATTGATATTGATATTGCGAATAAGTCGTTCACTGCTGATGACTTCCAAGGACAACTATCTTCAGCTGGTTGGGCACTCAAAAAGCAACCTAACTCTGATGAAGAAACATACGCACAGTTTGATTTAACATTCCCTGTTGATTTTGGTGCAATTACTGCAATCAAAACAGGTTTCCGTTGGGCAGATCACGACGTTAAACAAGAGACTTATACTGCGAATTTAGTAGACTCAATCGCGGCATACGATGCATCTCATTATTATTCAGGCACAGTATCCTCAGGGGCGGGTTTCACTATACCTAAACCTAACCTTGATCAAATGCTCTCTGATGGTTACGCAGCGATTACTAGCTTTGATAATACATCAATCGCTTATAAGGCTGGCTATGGTACAGTAAATGAAGAAAATTTTTCACTTTACGCAATGGCTGATTTTTCTGCTGAAGGCATACGTGGTAACTTTGGCCTACGTTATACCTCTACAGATGCATCATCTGATTACTTCGCACTAGATGCGAATGGTAACTACGCAAACAGCCTAAGCACTGATAAAGCTGATTACAGCGAAGTATTACCAAGTGTTAACGTGGCATTTGATTTAACTGAAGATATGATTCTACGTTTCTCAGCAGCGCAAGTAATGTCACGTGCTAACTACACTGACATGTTTGCATCTTCATCATTAGCGGGTTATGAAGATGATGTAGATGGTAATGAAGTTATCACTA
This sequence comes from Pseudoalteromonas sp. bablab_jr010, assembly GCF_016464105.1. Classification (NCBI taxonomy): domain Bacteria; kingdom Pseudomonadati; phylum Pseudomonadota; class Gammaproteobacteria; order Alteromonadales; family Pseudoalteromonadaceae; genus Pseudoalteromonas; species Pseudoalteromonas sp. bablab_jr010. The sequence continues at coordinate 47,066 of NZ_JACDWV010000141.1, forward strand.
CTGGTAATATCGGTCTGGAGCCATTCAAAGCAACACAAGCTGATTTTGGTATTGAATACTACTTTGATGGTGACGGCATGGTTAGTGCTACTTACTTCATCAAAGATATCTCATCATTTACTAAGGTAGATGAAGTGACTAATCAAAGTATTGGTATAACAGACCCTAACACTGGAAAGGATGACTGGACAGTAGCTTCTAAGGGGACGGGCTCAGGTGGTGAGATTAAAGGTATCGAGCTACAAATTCAAGATGGTTTTGACAATGGTTTCGGCTACCAAGCTAATTATACTTACGTCGATTCAGAAGCTCCTGCAGAAAACTTCCCTGACCGTATTGAATTATTCTCTGACTCTTCAGAGCATACGGTTAACTTAGTTGGTTACTATGAGGCTGATTTCTACAGCGTACGTTTAGCATATAACTGGCGTTCAGAGTACATGGTTCGTGAAGCACCAGGTTTCTATGGTAACCGTGAGCATCAAGACTACGGTACACTTGACCTAACGGCTAAGTATTCAGTAACAGACTATCTAGACTTAACATTTGAAGCGGTTAACATTACTGAAGAAGACAGTATTCAAATTGGTACTGCCTCAGGTGATGCAGATGTTAAACCTGAGCTTCGTAACGGCTACCCAGCATGGAGCTTTGAAGGTGAAGCACGCTACAAGCTAGGTGTATCACTACGTTTCTAATTTGATTTAGATAACGAAATTAAGAAAGCCCAGCTCGCACTGGGCTTTTTTGTGAGTAAAAAGTGGGCGAGTAAAAATGATAAAAAAAATCGCAATTGTTGGTGGTGGAACAGCAGGTTGGTTAGCCGCTAACCATTTGGGTCATGCGCTTTTGCAAAGTGGCATTGAGATCACGTTAATCGAGTCTCCTAATATTGCCAGCATAGGTGTCGGTGAAGGTACTGTTCCTTCGATGCGCAACTCTTTGCAAAAGTTTGGTATCAGTGAAAGTGACTTTATCAATGAATGTGATGTTACTTTTAAGCAGTCAATCAAGTTTGTAAATTGGCTAGATAAACACAAGCATGGTACTAACTTTTACCACCATTTATTTGATCACCCACATATATTTAGTGAGGAGTTAACGCAGCAGTGGCTTGCTGAGGGTAACGGTGATGATTACGCAGACTTTGTTTCTAAGCAGCATGCATGTTGCGAAAATAATTTAGCACCAAAAACAATTGCAACACCGCAGTATGTCGGTATCAATGGCTATGCCTATCATTTTGATGCTAAAAAGTTTGCCTCATTTCTAGGAAGTCATGCCACGCAGCATTTTGCTGTTAAACACCTGCTTGCAGAAATAAGGGATGTTAGCTTTGATGAGCAAGGTTTTATTACACATCTAATCGACTCAGAAGCTAACGCCTTAGAATTTGACTTTATTATTGATTGCTCCGGTTTTTCGGCTGCCTTTATTGGGCAAAAACTAGGGGTGGGCTTTGTTGATAAGTCAGCTAGTTTATTAACTGACACCGCAATCACCTTGCAAGTGCCGACACAAAGCGATGATGAAATACCACCTTATACTATTGCTACGGCACACCAAGCTGGTTGGATCTGGGATATTGCACTCACAGAGCGAAGAGGGGTGGGGTTTGTTTACTCATCTAAGTATATGAGCGATGAGCAAGCGCACGCTAAATTGCATCATTATTTAGGTAATAAATTTGAGCACTTAACGCCACGAAAGATCCCGATGAAAGTAGGGCACAGAGAAAAAATGTGGCACAAAAACTGTGTGGCTATCGGGTTGTCGCAAGGCTTTGTTGAGCCTCTTGAAGCAACTGCCATCTTAATTGCAGACTTTTCTGCGGGGTTATTAGCTAAACGTTTTCCGCGTACCCGAGAGGACATTAACTTAGTTGCTGATGAATACAATCAGCAGGTGAATTATGTATGGCAACAAACGTTTGATTTTATAAAAATGCATTACTGTATTTCGGATAGAACTGATTCGGCTTTTTGGCGTGATAACAAAAAAACCGACCAGTTATCAGAAAAACTAAAAAATAACCTAGCACGCTGGCAGCGCTTTTCACCGGTACGCGAAGACTTTGCCAGTAAGTTCGATTTGTTCGACTTAGAAAACTACTTATACGTACTGTTTGGTATGCATTATGTACCTGCCAAACAGCAAACTAAGCAGAGCGACAATCAACAAGTTGCTAAACTTAAACAGCAGCGCGTCAATCAGCTATTAAGCGAGCTACCTAAGCACAGAGAACTGTTAGATAAAATAAAGAAATTTGGCTTACAAAAGTACTAATTTTATTAACTGAGCTGGCTAATACGTATTAGCCAACTCAGTCGATTCTAAAAAATGAGGAGATAGATAAACGACTGTTATTTAGATCATTACAGTACTTTTTGTGATTTAAAAGAGCTGCGCTATGTAATAGATTACTTTTATAAATTACGAGCCTATTGATCTTGGCTTCAATATCCACCACTTTTTCAAAAAGCGCTGTTGTTTCATTTAAATAGCCTTGATGAGTTGCACTGTGTTTTTCTGTATCAGCAATCATGTTATGCACGCTATTTTGGTTATCAGCTGTCACTTTAATAATATTCTCAGGCAGATATTTGTATATGCCTGTGCCACCCCATTCTTTGTCTGACAAATAATGCACTGCTGCAAATGTTTTATCATCCGTTGAATCAATATGTGGCATACGCTGCAAGGTATTTAATTCATCCGCATTTTGAGTAACTAATGAAAGTTTACAGCGGTGAAGATATAAATTATTTTCGCCGCTAGTAATGATCCCTTGCTCTAAAAGTTCGTTAACTAGCTGCTCAAAAGCTCGGTAATAAGGCGCAGGCATTTCATCTCGTTTGCCAGGGTATAGAGTGCCATCGCTGCCAAAAGGCTGGAAATAGGCTGTCTCTGTGGCAAATTGATAAATAGGCTCAACGCTGTGTAAAAAGTCATCAACAATAATAACGGCTTCATTAATTTCACCAATAAACACTTGGCTTACTTTATAGTCTTTATTTAATTGATAGCCTTCCATTGTTTGCCCCAGTCTTTCCATAATTGTGGAATATACTAACAAAAATAGTGGCTTATGCGTGATAATATTTACTTGCTTATAGCTTGTTTTTTCATCACTTAAGGTTAATTAGCAACATGGGTAAATTTGTTAATTTATAATGTACAAACTGCCACAAAATTTTCACTTCCTTTTTGTTGCCAAAACCTATAGGCTTTGGGCACTAACAGCAAAAACATATTATAAAATTAATGGAGCAGTATCATGGCGGAGCAACAAGTACAGCCTTTACATAACGAAAAACATGCCAACACTAAAATTCAAAATGGCATCAACATTGAGTTCATGAAAACTCAGCACTTAGTACCTGTGGTTGCACACGAATTTGCACGCATCGCAAATGAATTCCCAATGGCATTTGTTAAAAACAACGAATCAGGTAAATTTCAAGCAGTTGCTTTATTTGGTCTAGAGCCAGGCGAAAACCTTTTCATTCAAGACGGCAAATGGACAGCTGCATTTGCACCTATGTCTATGACTCGTTACCCACTTGGTCTTGTTAAGCATCCAGAAGCTGACCAATTTGGTATCGTAATCGACGAAGCAAGCCCACTTGTAAGCGAAGAAACAGGTAATGCACTTTTCGAAAACGGTGAAGAAACTGAGTACCTTAAGCGTCGTAAAGAAGCACTTGTTTCTTTCATCGAGTTCTCTCAGGTAACTGAAGCATTCACTAAGTACCTTGCAGACAAAGAACTACTAGTAGCTCAAACGCTAACTGTAGAAATCAAAGGTGAGAAAAAAGACATCAACGGTATCTACCTTGTTGATGAGAAAAAACTTAACTCACTAAGTGATGAAGAGTTCTTAGACCTTCGTAAGCGTGGTTACTTAGCACCTATCTACTCTTTCTTAACGTCTACTCACCAAGTAGCACGTTTAGCACGTTTAAAAGCAGCTCAAGCTTAATTTTAAACTGCTGAAAAAAAGCGCCATTAGGCGCTTTTTTTGTTTCTTTCGTCTGTTAAAGCTTGAAAACCAGCGACGAATTATTCACATTGGGCTTACAAACTAAAATAAATATAAGTGCCCCTATGTTAAAAACATTACTCACCTCAGCCATTGCGCTTAGCGCATTATCATTTAGTACTTTCAGCCATAGTAGTGATCAACCTTTCGCTATTGCTATTCATGGTGGTGCTGGAACAATTGAAAAAAGCCGCTTCACGCCAGAGCAAGAAAAAGCTTACCGTGCAAAACTAAAAGAAGCCGTTGAAACAGGCTATGCTGTGCTCGAAAAAGGCGGTGAGAGCCTAGATGCCATTACTGCGGCAATTAATGTGCTTGAGAACTCGCCGTATTTCAACGCTGGTCGCGGTGCTGTATATACTTATGACGGTGCACATGAGCTTGACGCATCGATTATGGATGGTCGTACACGCCAAGCAGGAGCTGTTGCTGGGGTTAAGCACATTGAAAACCCAATTAACTTGGCGCGCTTAGTGATGGAAAAATCAGTGCATGTTATGCTCAGCGGTCAAGGTGCCGAAGAGTTTGCAAAAACTCAAGGTATGCCGCTGGTTGAAAACAACCTTTTCGATACTGAAAATCGCTACAAAGCGTTATTAAAAGCAAAAGAAAAGCTCGATAAACAAAAAGTCACCAGCAAAGACTACCAAGCTGCACACAAAGCCCTGCCAGTTAATTACAAAATGGGCACTGTTGGAGCGGTTGCACTTGATAAAAACGGTAATATCGCCGCAGGTACCTCTACAGGTGGTATGACAGCAAAACGTTTTGGTCGTGTGGGTGATTCACCTGTGATTGGTGCAGGAACCTTTGCTGAAAATGAATCATGTGCAGTATCTGCGACAGGTCATGGTGAGTATTTTATTCGCTACAATGTGGCAGCTGATATTTGTGCTCGCGTAAAATACCAAGGTAAAACCATTGTGGAAGCAGGTAACGAAGTGATCCACGATGTATTAATGCCTGTAGGGGGAACTGGTGGTGTGATCATCATTGATGCTAAAGGTAACATCAGTTTGCCGTTTAACACCGCTGGTATGTATCGTGCGAGTAAATCGAATACATCACCAACGTATGTGGGTATTTTTAAAGACGAGTAATTACCTGTAACGAATCTTCAGGCAATAAAAAACCGAGTTTCACAACTCGGTTTTTTATTGCCACCAAAGTTATTGGCGATTAATTTTTACCTTGAAAGGTGTTTCATCTTGATTCGTTGAGCGATAAGGGTTGATATCTAAACCGCCACGGCGTGTATAACGGGCATACACTTCAAGCTCTTCGAGGTTTAACTGCTGCATTAAATCGCAGTAAATACGCTCCACACATTGTTCATGAAATTCGTTGTGAGTTCTAAACGAAATTAAATATTTTAATAAGGCTTCATGGCAAATCGCTTGGCCTTTATAACGAATAATCACACTCGCCCAATCAGGCTGTGAGGTGATCAAACAGTTCGATTTTAGTAAGTGACTATGTAGGGTTTCTGAGACAATCTCATCACCATTATGGCGAAGTGAGCTGGCATCAATATCATAGCTAGTGATTTCGATATCCAGATCATCAATACATTCGCCCGGTAACGCTGAAAATGGCAAACAATTGAAATCATCAGCTTGGTATAAAGTAACGATCACCGGTGCATTTACCGCATCGGATAAGTCTTTGCTCAGTGCTTGATGTACGTCATCCGGCGTCTCAAAACGTGTTTGATTAAAGCTGTTTAGGTACAATTTGAATGACTTTGACTCAATGATGTGACTGCTTTGACAAGGAAATACAAACGTTGCCACAGCGACCATTGGCTTACCCTTGCTATTTAGCCACGATAATTCATAGCCAGTCCAAATATCTTGGCCTTTAAACGGTAAGTTATCTTCGCTAACACCTAATGCATCACGGTTTAATTTACGGGCAATAGGAAACAGTAAACTGGGTGTGTAGGTATCTACATACTCTGTGCTTTTACCAAGAACAGTGTTTTTCAGTTCGGGTGAGTTGCTGTAATCTGTCATCTTTACACTTTTGTAGTTACAATGGCGGCATTATACCTAAAGCCAATGAGTTTCGCAGTATGTCTGTTTCTACAAAACTAGATAAGTTACATCAAGCATTTAGTGAAAAATGCCTCGAACGCACAGGAAAGCTTCCTGTTATTGAACATGATACAGCATGGCCAAGTCCCTGTGAGCAGGGTGAAGTCGATGAGCAGGGGCTTATTCAGTGGTGTGCAACCCCACAACAACCTGCTGGCAGTTTAGAAGACTTAGCCAAGGCACTCGAATTATCGTTTCCTGAAGATTTAAGCCCATTGTTTGGTCATGTCTATGCGGGTAATTTATTATTGAGTGTTGATGATCATCACATTGAACTGTTACAAGCATGGAATGAAGATGATTTTAGCCGCTTACAGCAAAATATTACCGGTCACGTGTTAATGAAGCGCAAGCTAAAGCAGCCAGAAACCGTATTTATTGGTCTTACAGAGCAAGATGATCTGCTGATCACTGTATTAGTCGAAAGCGGTGAGGTTTGCTTAGAGTATGTGGGTAAAAAACCACATCATGTGCTAGCGAAAAGCATCAGTGAGTTTTTAGACAAAGTAACGGTGTAAGCTTAAAAAGTAAAAAGGGGCGGTTGCCCCTTTCGTGTATTATTGCCTTTATTAAATTATTGAAAGTCCCACGAAATATTCGAAACAATGCCACAGGGCTCGCACCGAAAATCAAATAAGCCAAACCATGGCTCTGGTAATTTCCATTCGCCATCGCAGCTTGGGCAACGACGTTTAAGCTCTGACTCTTTATCAACGCCGCCTACACGGTATAAATAGTAATAAACCGGCTTCTTGGTTAGAAAACTAATACGTTTCGTGATATCACGACCACGGCGGTATAAGTCACTCTTGATGCTAGTTAGCTCTTCAAGCGCAGGAAATTCACAACGGGTTGCACCATTGATCTGAATTTGATCGCACGCTTGCCAGTCTTCTTGCCATTTAATGAGTGTTTTGTAATCGCCATTGGCAATGGCTGGAATGCGAAATAACGGCACAGGCAAAAAGTCATCACCACAATAAAGCGGGCTACAGGTGTGCACGTACGTGGTATACAAAATATAGCACGACGGATCATGACACATGTCTGCGCCATTTGAGTGAATGTCTTGGCCGACCACTTTAACTTTTGGTGCCAGTAAGCCTGCAGTGTTTAATTGCTCAATGCTATGTTTTACAAACGGGCTATGGTTGAGCGGATGCATCGCATCTTCGGTTGGGCACATTACACGAGTAATGAAAAATCCATCTTTTAAAACCGTTGGAAATTCATCACCAATTATTTGGCCGTTAAAACGAAGCGCATTCACTAGGCGGTTTATCGCCTGCTCAGCAAGCTCTAGGGTAGTATCTTGGTAGCAATCAAAAGTCAGATCGACAACAAACATTATTTTTTCTCAAGCAGTGCTAATAACCTATCTAATTTAGCTTCAATACGATCCAATTGGCTTTCTTTTGGTGTACTCAGTTGTTCATTTGACGGGTTATTGATGAAATTATTAATTGAATCCGGGTTGTTTTTATATTGGCTAACCGCAGCGATGATCACAGGCATCGGCATAGGTTGGGTTAACTTACTTTTAGTTAAGGCAACTGTTGGGGTTTTACCTTCATCAAGAAGGGTTTTAATTGCATCAAATACAACGGCATTCATTTTTGTATAAACTCTTTTATAAAGACTAAAAAGCACCGCAGTATATGGGCTGCAGTGCGCGCGTATGGTAGCAATAATAGATGTGGAGTGAAATTACTTTCCTAATTAACGAGCTAAAAGAATGTTATTTAAGCTTGTTAATTAGCTCGCAGGCGTTACTGGCGTAACCTTGCGTCTAATTCATCAATCACCTCGCTCCAAGCACCATCTTCTGCAAGTGACTCTGCCAAAAAGTGTTGCTGAGCTTCATCCCAAAAAGGCGCTTCCTGCAATAGGGTTGTATCAGACAGTTGATGAGATGCTATAAAAGCATCTATTTCACTTTCTTTGCTCGGTAAACCAAGTTGTGCAAATAGGGTCGAAATATCATGTTTTGTCGTATCCATAGTTCTGCTCCTTGTGTATGGCGATAATTATTACTGCTTGAACTTAATGATGATGAACCGCAGTTTAACTTACGCTGAATTTGTCTTTAATCACCGTTGGGTATATACCTTATAGTCTAGTACGAAAATAATAAAACAAATAAAAGGATGAGTATTTTGACAGTTGCTGAACCCGAAACCTTAAGTGTGCAATACCTGAGTGCTGAAGATATCAGCACTGCCGCAAGCCTTATTTATCAAGCCTATCATGATGATCCCGTTCTTCAGAATGTATTAGGTTTTCAACAAGATAACCCAAGTAAATATGAAACTAAATTACGTGCTTTAGTACGTGAAGAGCTAGCAAGTTTCTGGCAAGAAAAACAGCCTCTAATAGGTCTTTACTCACAAAGTAGATTAAAAGCCATTGCCTGTGTATTTGATTCGGCAAGTGAACTACAAGCTGAGCGATACTGGCATTGGCGCTTAAAACTGATGCTCAGTGCGGGTTACTTGCAAACCAATCAGCTTATAGAAAAAGAGCGCACTATTCGTGAAGCGCTTTCAAGCAAAGGCCATTATCTGTTTTTAGCCTTTATAGCCGTTGACCCACATTTTCAGGGGCAAGGTTTAGGCAGATATCTGCTACGAGGGCTTGATGATTTAGTTGAGTCAAGCAATCAAGCAAGTGGTTTAGCTGTATTTGTTACCCGCTCTGAACAGCGTGAATTCTTTAGCTCTGAAGGGTTTGAGGTGTTCAAAGCCTTGAGCTTTAACCAAGTTGAAGGTGACTTGATGTTCAAAGCTGCAAATTAAGCAAAGGACGTTTTGGAAATAGCAATGTGCGATAAGTCTCACATTGCTGTGCGTTTTATCAGTTTAATGCCTTTAAATTTGTACCTATAATTGCTTATTGTAATGATTTTAAAGGATTTATTGTTTTTGTCATTTTTGTGACTTAGAAAAAATTACTTTTTATGCCTACCAAGATATCCGCATTTCTCTAAACTTAATCATGTCAAGAAGACGCAGGTTCAATGAATGAACTGATGCCAAGGATTAGGATTATGGCAACAAAGCAAGATGCTTAGCAGGAAGCAAAGGGACAAGAGCTAGGGAAGCAAGGAAGAACGAGGACGCTGCCAGGATGCAGTACAATCGCGGAGCGATTGAAAAGGACTGACCAAAGGATGATTTTAGCAGGAAGCTAAAGGAGCGTTTGGAAAACGAAGTGGATAGCCATTGACGGCAAGAGGACGGCACTAGGATGTGTTAAATGTTACATGAAGTAGCATGGTGGGTGTATCGGATGTATACCCGTTCAGGGGAAAGATAAAAAGGCAGCTTCGGCATAAGTAAGGATACTTAATCATGGAAGTAGCAAGATTGGGGCGTGGCTATTAGCTACGCCTTAGTTCTTTCTGGAGGTTGCACTTCTCGCACTTGCAATTATTCTTGTATAACTCGCAACTCGCAACTCGCAACTCGCAACTCGCAACTCGCAACTCGCAACTCGCAACTCGCAACTCGCAACTTAAATCTTATGTGGCGGTATTACGACACTTTTAAGTAATTCATTTTCCATGATCAAAACGCCTTGATACACGTTTTGTCCATCACTTGAAAACTCAAAAATAAATTCGCTTTTGATACCTGGTTTGCCGCTTTTTAAAATACCAAGTCGGCGTTTATTGCAAGCAACACTCATCAATTGCACATTTAATTGCTCAATTTGTCTTTGTGCATGAAGATTAGCTGCTTCGGCTACTTTTCTGTTTAACCAAAAAAAGTAGATGATGCTGCCAATGATGATAAGTGTCCACAAGCCTGCCATTTACGAGAATAACCTTCCAATTGCTCGAGCGAGTGTTTCGCTACGATTTTCTTTTCTTAATAAACCTAGTAGGTGAGGGCGAATACTAGGAATTGCAACTAAATCGGTGAAAATACTCACAAACAGTTGTTCAATTTCAGTGTGGTGTGCACAGCAATCCATAAACACATGTAAGCGTTCTGGGTCTTCAAGCGTGCTAAAACAACGCCCTGCAATCGTTAATAGTACATCTGACTGGGTGTTCATATCAGAGCGTAATACAGCATCTACAAGTTGCGCAGTTAAACCTTGTGCTGGTGTTTTTGATAAGCTTCTGAGGGCTGCTACAAGGGCGATGTCGTCTTTATGCTCTATGGCGTTTAAACCATAGGCTAACAATTGTTCTGCAAACACAGGTTCGATTGCAACATGTTCAAGCATTGCACTTAGCGGCTGTAATACTTCGACTGGTAATTGCCCCCAAGCGGCTTGTAGATTTGCTAAATTGTTGTCGTTATCTAAACGCATCGCAAAGTCTGCAATACCTTGTACTGCAACACTTTGCCAATTATCAAATCCCAGTTTGCCTGAAAAATACAGCTGCGCATATTCGTAATACTGTGAAGCACTTTGTTTAAGTAAGCATTTAACCTGTGCATTAAATGCCGCTAGCTTGTTGGCGTTTGGCGTAAATACATACGGGTTGTTGTCTAATTTGCCTTCGGCATTTTCACCGGTAATTTCTGTACCAAGCGCTTCAATTACCATGTTTGCGAAATGATCGCGGCTTGCGCTTACAAGACGGCTTTGCTCATCTAGTGGGAATTTTAAAAACCATACATAAGGTTCTTTAGACACTTTTATATCCCAAAATTGAATAGCAAGCCAAGCATGACCAGCAAGCGGGTAAGGGTAAGGGATTTTTGTTTCTTCAATGGCAAGAAATTGTTTTTTGTCTAATTTCGTGATGTGTCTGCCAATATCGAAGGCACGCCAAGTGGTACCTGCTGCATCCAGAAGTTGCCCTAAAGTGGCGATCTGCTCAGTCATAAAATCTCAATTACCGTAATTAATCTATATCAGCCGCGAATTATACGCCATACCATGGCGCCTTGGAACAGGGTATACTAAGCACAAAGGTATTAAGAGTTTTACAATGCATCAACAGACTTTGGCGCTGCTGCGCGAATTAGAATCCACATTACAACGCCATTCACTTTGGCAAACAACACCGATTGACCCAAGTGCACTCAATTCTAGTGTACCGTTTTGTCATGACACCATGGCTTTTGAGCAATGGCTGCAATTTGTTTTTCTTGAAAAAATGCATACCCTCATTGCACATGCCCAGCCTTTACCCCGTAATTTTGCAATTGCACCTATGGCTGAAATGATGTTGGCACAACACAACGGCGGTAATGATGTGATTAACGTTTTACAAAAACTCGATCAACTTTTGAGTGATGACTAAGATGCAAGAGAGTGTTAAGCCACAATTTGATGAGTTAACGATTCTGTACCGCGATGAAAATTACATTGCGATTGATAAACCATCTGGTTTATTGGTTCACCGTTCGTTTTTAGACAAACACGAAACCCAATTTGCTATGCAAATGCTGCGTGACCAAATTGGTCAACACGTGTTTCCTGTACATCGTTTAGATAGACCAACCTCAGGCGTATTACTGTTTGCGTTAAGTTCAGAAGCAGCCCGTGATATGAATCAGTTATTTATTGATGGGCAAATTGAAAAGCGTTATTTAGCTTTAGTAAGAGGCTTTTTAAACGAATCAATCTTCTTAGATAAACCTTTAAAAGAAGAGCTTGATAAAATTGCCGATAAGTTTGCTGATCAAAATAAAGCACCGCAAGAAGCACAAACGCAATTTCATTGCCTGCACCAAGCAAGCTTGCCTATTCCAATTGGTAAATACCCAACAGTTCGTTACTCGCTGGTGGAGTGTTTTCCAAAAACTGGCCGCAAACATCAAATACGCCGTCATTTAAAACATTTATCATTGCCAATTATTGGTGATGTAAATCATGGTGATAATCAGCATAATCAATTTTTTAGAGAGCATTTTCAGCTTCGTCGTTTAATGTTATTTGCCTCTGAATTAAAGTTTGTGCACCCTTATAGCAAGCAACCAATAACAATTAGAGCGCCATTAGGCGATGCAATGTTAACGATTTGCCAGCAACTTGGCTGGCCAACAGAAGAAAAGGATTATTATGGCAACCATTAGTATTTTTGTCGGCAGTGTTTACGGCGGTGCTGAGCGTTTAAGCGAACAAGTTATTGAAGTTATTGAAAAGTCTGAGCATCAAGCGAAATTAGTTGAAAATGGCACGGTTGATGACATGCTGGCTGCGTCACATATTTTAGTGATCACTTCAACGACGGGTCAGGGCGATATACCTGACAATTTAATCGCTTTATATAGCCAATTAAATGATCAATTCCCACTGTTAACAGGCAAGCAATACGGCATTATTGCTATGGGCGACCGCAGCTATGGCGATACGTTTTGTGGTGCAGGTCGCAGTTTTGATGAGCTGTTTCGCGATTTACAGGCAAAACCTGTCGGTCATCGTTTAGAAATTGATGCCTGTGAAGATTTTGAACCTTGGCCTGTTACTGAGCCATGGTTAAACGAATGGCTGACGAAAATTAGTTAATGTCTATTAATTAGCTAGTGTCTCTTAAAAGTGCTGATTGAATAAGCAATTGGCACTTTCCCCTTGGTTTTTCGAGTACAGAATCTGTGACCTTGGTGATATACTTAACCATCATTTTATGAGGCTGTTATGATTTCAAAAAACCAACTGAAACTAATTCGTGCATTAGGTCAAAAGAAATACCGTAAGCAATATAACCAGTACCTTGTTCAAGGCGAAAAAAATGTACTTGAATTACTAAACAGTGGTTTAAGTATTGCTCATATTTTTGCGACCCCAGCATTTATTTCTGCGCATCAAACAGCGCTTGCAGCCCATAAAGTCATTGAAGCAGATGAAGACAGCCTAACTAAAGCCAGTACACTTGTTAGTAACAACGCCGCCATTGCTGTTGTTGATATGCCAAGTCAGCAAGCATTACCAACATCGGGACTTATTTTAGCCCTTGATGGCGTGTCGGATCCGGGGAATTTGGGCACGATTATTCGTGTTGCTGATTGGTATGGTATTAAGCATATTGTTACCAGCACAGACAGTGCGGATGCTTATAACCCTAAAACCATCAGCGCAACCATGGGTTCATTTGCTCGCGTGTGTGTCTCACAAACTGATTTAACTAGTTACTTACCAAGCCTAAAGCTCCCTGTGTATGGTGCATTTTTAGAAGGTGAGAACATCCATAAAACTGCTCTTAAACAAGATGCCGTATTACTCATGGGCAGTGAATCTCATGGTATTCGTGCTGATTGCGAAAGCTTAGTTACTGATAAAATAACCATTCCGGCTTATGGCCAAGCAGAATCGCTTAATGTTGCAATGGCAACGGGTATTATTTTAGATAATTTTAAGCGCCACGCTTAACCTTTTACCCTAAAATGGGTTAAATTGAAGAATAACAATAAAAATCGGTAAAACAATTAGATGCGCTTAAGCACCATAAAATTAGCGGGTTTCAAATCGTTTGTTGAACCCACTAAGATCCCATTCCCTGATCAGATGACGTGTGTTGTCGGCCCGAACGGCTGTGGCAAATCAAATGTCATTGATGCAGTGCGTTGGGTGCTAGGTGAAAGCTCAGCTAAAAACTTACGTGGCGATGCCATGACCGATGTTATTTTTAACGGCTCAACTAATCGAAAGCCAATTTCACAAGCCTCTGTTGAGTTGGTGTTTGATAACACCAGTGGTCATTTACCGAATACCTTTGCTGATCGAAACCAAGTGGCGATCAAACGCTTAGTGACTCGAGATGGCCAGTCAATTTATTTTCTAAATGGCAGCAAATGCCGTAAGCGTGATATTACCGACATCTTTTTAGGCACAGGTCTTGGCCCGCGCAGTTATGCGATTATTGAGCAGGGCATGATCTCGCGTTTAATTGAGAGTAAACCGGCTGATTTACGTGTTTTTTTAGAAGAAGCAGCGGGGGTTTCAAAATACAAAGAGCGTCGTCGTGAAACGCAAACCCGCATTAAAAGTACCCGCGAAAACCTTGAGCGATTGCTTGATGTAAGGCAGGAGTTGCAAACACAGCTCGATAAACTTGCAGTGCAATCAGTCGATGCAAAAAAATACCGAGAGCTAAAAGCCACTGAGCGCACCTTAAAAGGGCAAATTGCGGTTTTAAAATGGCAGAAGTTACACCAACAACAAATCGATAAAGCTGAGCAAATTAATAAACTTAAAGAGCAAATTCAGTTCTTTAGAGAAGCGCACTCTGGCCACGATGATGTTTTAGCAAGTCTTGAAAATCAGGTGCAACTTGAGCAGCAAAAACTGCAAGACGCCCAGCAGGCTCAGCATCAAACTCATACAGAGTTAACCCGCAAAGAGCAGCAACAGATCAGCTTAAAGCAGCAACAGCAAACACTTAGCCAAAACCTCATCAAACAGCAACAACTGCAGTTACAAAATAAAGAGTTGCAAGAAGAGCAACACGCCTCAGCCGCCATTTTACAAGAGCAGCTACAAGAAGCGATTGAGCAAAGTTTACTGTGCGCCGAGCAAGTTGCAGAGGTTGAAGAACAAGTCGCACAGCAACAGCAACAAACACAAAGCGCCAATGAGCAATATCAAAGCACCTTACAGAAAAGCCAAGCACATAGCAGTGATATTAATGTTGCAAAGAGTCAACAGGCTCACTTTGCCCAGACTGTTGCGCAACTTGAGTCTCAGCAGGCACAACTTGCCGCTGAAATTAATGAACTTGAAGCGACTCCAGTTGCAGCGCAAATTGCAGAGCAACAACAGCAAATTCAATCACTGACGAAAGAGCTTGCGCAGCAACAAAGTGCGCTGAATAAGCTCACTCAAAATCTAGAACAAGCGGATAAAGAGCAACAGCACTTAGAGCAGGACTTAAAGCGGGTTCAGCAGCACAGCAATGAAAATAGAGCCAGCATAGCTGCGCTTAACTCTTTGTTATCAGAGCAAACCGACAACGAAAGTGTCTCTCTATTGGCGCAGTTAAAGGTGGCTTCAGGCTTTGAGCCGCTAATTGAACAAGCCCTACTTGGCCTTGAGCATCTAAAGGTCAGTCAACATAAAGAGCCTAACAGTGTTTGGCCTGCATCTGATGATGAGTTACCAAAAGAGTCATTAGCTAATTATATCGAATCGGGTGCTTACCCTGATTTATTAGCACGGTTTGCATTTCAACCTTGTTTTGATGACGCTATTTTGGCGGATCCATATTGGCTGGCTGTGATTGATGAAGAAGGCTGTATGCATGGTCGTAACTTTCATACCGATGCTAATAAAGACGCCGACAACTCTTTGCTTTTAAAGCATGCTCAGCTAAGTGATGCACAGCAGTTAGATGAAGAGCTCAACGAGCAATTAGAAACTAAGCAGCAATTGCTAAATGAGCATCTAGCTCACAAGAAAACACTTATCGCCGATAAAGAGCAATACAGAGAACGAATTCACCAAGCAGCTCAGCAGATTGTATCGGCCAGCACTCGACGCGATATGTTATTAGAGCAGCAAACCCAGTGGCAAAACCAGCTTGTTAAGTTGCAACAGCGTCAAACTTTATTGGCTGAGCAAAAGCAAAATGCTGACCAACAGCAACAAACTCAGCAGTGTTTACTTGAGCAACTGTTAGAGCAGCAATTAGAACTTGAAACTGAGTTAGAGCAAGCAAAACACCTACAAGCTGAGGCAAATAACCGCTACCGCCAAGTGGCTTCTATGCTTGAGCAATATAAAACGCAAGCCCATCAAGCAAATTTGGCTGAACAAAAAGCTCGCAGTGAGTGTCAACTTAGCGAAACCAAACTTCAGCATGCAAATGCCGCCCAAAGTGCTGCCAGTGAAGCTGTATTAGAGCTCAACGAGCAACTAGAAGAGCTAGTGATCCCGCTTGAAGAAGTAGCAGAGCAGATTATGCTATTACTTGAAAAGCATCAACAAAGTGACGTTGAGCTGAAAAACTTGCAAGCGGCCTTGAGTCAAGCTAAAAAGGAGCTTGCTGATAAGCAAACAGCACTGAAATCATCGCAATCTGAGTTGGTGACGTTACAAGAGCAGTTGCAAGCACTGGCTCTGGATGAGCAAAGTTTAATCGTGAAGGCGCAAGCTGCGTTAGAGCCACTTGAAGAACTGGAACAAAATTTAAAAACAGTACTTGAAGAACTGCCTGACAATGCCAATTTAAATAGCATGCAAACGAGGCTTACAAAAACCACGCAAGCATTAAATGAACTTGGCGCGGTGAACTTAGCGGCAATAGATGAGTTTGAGCAGGCTAAACAGCGCAGCGATTATTTAAATCAGCAGCTTGATGACTTAACACAAGCATTAAATACCCTTGAAGGGGCGATTCAAAAAATCGACCGAGAAACAAAAAATCGTTTCAAGGCGACCTTTGAACAAGTAAATACAGACTTTGGGGAGTTATTCCCAAAAGTGTTTGGTGGCGGTAGTGCTTACCTTGAATTGACCAGTGATGATCTACTTGAAAGTGGGGTGAGCATCATGGCAAGGCCACCAGGCAAGAAAAATTCGACAATTCACCTGCTTAGTGGTGGAGAAAAAGCGCTGACCGCATTATCATTGGTGTTTTCAATATTCAGGCTCAATCCAGCTCCATTCTGTATGCTAGATGAAGTGGATGCGCCATTGGATGATGCGAACGTGGGTCGTTTTTGCCGTTTGGTAGAAGAGATGTCACAATCAGTACAATTTATTTATATCAGTCATAACAAGATTGCTATGGAAATGGCAGGCAGATTGACCGGTGTAACTATGGCGGAACCAGGTGTATCACGTATGGTCGCTGTAGATATAGAACAAGCTGTGCAAATGGCACATGCATAAAATTTAGGCATATCAAATAATAAAGGTGAGGGGATGGCCGAAGAATTAAGATGGGCTTTAATCGTAATCAGTGTATTTGTCATTGGTGGTTTATTAATTCACGGCTTATGGTCGGTGCGTAAAAAGGACAGCCCAGATACGCCTTCAGTTGAACGGGTTGAACCGAACGAAACAACCAGCGAGGTTCAAGAGCCTGCAACTGCAAAACCGCAAGAACGTGATGAGCCAGAGTTTGGTGATTTAAGCTTTTCAGCAGAAAGTCACGACGAACCAGCTGTTTCAGAACAGGTTGTTGAAGAGCCTGAAGCTAAGCAACAAGAAACTGAAGAAGAACCTGCTGATGCACAAGCTCCAACCGATTTCATTATTGTGCATTTACAAATGCCAGAAGGTTTAACAATGGATGGCAGCCAATTATTGCCAGCTGTTAATATGTTAGGCTTTAAGTATTCTGAAGAAGGTTTCTTTAACCGTCATTTAGACCCAGCTGGCACAGGCCCGGTGTTATTCCGTTTAGTGAATATGTACAACCCAGGCACGTTCGATATTGATAATATGGAACAGTTTAGTACGGCAGGTGTTAGCTTATTTATGACCTTACCATGTGATGGCGATGGTCTAAGTGCATTCAACATGTTGCACAGCGCAGCTAAAAAGCTAGCAGATGAATTTGGTGCAACGATTTTAGATAGCAACCGTGAAGAAATGACGGTTGAAAGCGTTCGTGAGTATGTTGAGAAAGTTCGCAGCTTTTCATCATAATCGCACACACAGAGTATAAGTATTAGGCCACTTGGCGTTAAGTCGTCTAAGTGGCTTTTTTATGTAGATTTTTGAGGTTTTCATGTCCAGCCCTATCTTTGAGCAAATTAGCCAACTTCGTGCCCAGTTAGAAGAGCATAACCATAATTATTATGTGCTGGATGCACCGAGCATTCCTGATGCTGAATATGACCGTTTAATGCGCGAATTAAGCGCCCTTGAGCAAGCTAATCCAGAGTTTCAAAGCCCTGACTCTCCGACTCAAAAAGTCGGTGGCGCAGCACTTGATAAGTTTGAGCAAGTCACTCACCAAGTGCCAATGCTGTCACTTGATAATGCCTTTTCAGAAGAAGAGTTTGCTGCATTTAACCGCCGTATCAAAGAGCGTTTAATGGATAACAAGGAGCTGACTTTTTGTTGTGAGCCAAAGCTTGATGGTTTAGCGGTATCAATTATTTACCGTGATGGGGTTTTAGTTCAAGCAGCTACCCGTGGCGATGGCATGGTAGGTGAAAACATCACCCAAAACGTGAAAACAATTCGTAATGTGCCGCTTAAGTTACGTGGCGATGACTTTCCAGCAGAGCTTGAAGTGCGCGGTGAAGTATTTATGGACAGCGCTGGTTTTGCCAAACTAAACAGTGAAGCCGAAAAACGTGGCGACAAAGTCTTTGTTAACCCGCGTAATGCTGCGGCTGGTAGCTTACGACAGCTTGATTCTAAAGTAACAGCAAAACGTCCACTGATGTTTTATGCCTACAGCACTGGGCTTGTTGCCGATGGGCAGTTACCAGAAGATCACTATCAACAACTGGCTAAACTGACCGATTGGGGTTTACCACTTTGCCCAGAAACAAAACTGGTTGAAGGCCAGCAAGCTGCACTTGATTATTACCAAGATATATTGACGCGTCGAAGTAGCCTTGCCTACGAAATTGACGGTGTGGTAATAAAAGTTAACGACAAAAAACACCAAGAGCGTTTAGGCTTTGTGGCACGTGCGCCGCGCTGGGCAATTGCTTTTAAATTCCCTGCGCAAGAAGAAATCACCCAATTACTTGATGTTGAGTTTCAGGTAGGGCGCACTGGCGCAATTACCCCTGTAGCACGATTAGAGCCGGTATTTGTGGGTGGCGTAACGGTATCTAACGCAACGCTGCATAATGGTGATGAAATTGCCCGTTTAGGCGTTAAAATTGGCGATACCGTGATTATTCGCCGTGCTGGTGATGTTATTCCACAAATTACCCAAGTTGTCCTTGAGCGTCGCCCTGACGATGCGAAAGACATTGAATTTCCTGCTACCTGCCCAATTTGTGACTCACATGTGGAGCGCATTGAAGGTGAAGCGGTTGCCCGCTGTACCGGTGGTTTAGTGTGCCAAGCGCAGCGCAAGCAAGCAATTAAACATTTTGCGTCACGTAAAGCCCTTGATGTTGATGGTTTAGGCGACAAAATTGTTGATCAACTCGTTGACCGTGAACTGATCAAAACACCTGCTGATTTATTTATCCTTAAACAAGGGCATTTTGAATCCCTAGAGCGAATGGGTCCAAAGTCTGCTAAGAACTTAGTTAATGCGCTGCAAGATGCTAAGCAAACAACCTTAGCTAAATTCCTATACTCGTTAGGTATTCGTGAAGTGGGTGAAGCAACCGCGCAAAACTTAGCAAACCACTTTTTAACACTAGAAAAAATCACTCAAGCAAGCGTTGATGCGTTAACTGAAGTAAGTGACGTAGGTGAGATCGTTGCTAAGCATGTACGTGGCTTCTTTAGCGAAGAGCACAATATGGCAGTTGTAAATGCGTTAGTTGAGCAAGGTATTCACTGGCCAGAATTAACCGCGCCGAGCGCCGATGCGCAGCCATTAGCGGGCTTAACTTACGTACTAACCGGCACATTGAGCGAGCTTAACCGTAATGATGCAAAAGCGCGTTTACAAGCTTTAGGTGCAAAAGTGTCGGGTAGTGTATCGGCTAAAACAGATGCATTGATTGCAGGTGAAAAAGCGGGCTCAAAATTAACCAAAGCACAAGACCTAGGCATTGATGTGTTAACTGAGGCTGATCTTATTGCGCTTTTAAGTGAGCACAATGGATAGTCTATTGCAGGCACTGTCGTCAGTTGCTTTAACAATCGGCAGCTGGCTGCAACCACACCTTTACAATATTTCATTACTGCTGGTAGTGTGCTTTTTATCCTTGTATGCAAACGACATTATTAAAGTGACCAAGCGCTTTGTCGCGCGTCGTCACTTTATTATACGCGTGCTTTGCTTTGTGTTGGTCACAGGGTTTGGCATGGGCTTACTTGTGGTGTTTGTAACTCCATTTTTAAGTAAGCTGCTAATGCTACTCGGAGTTAAATGGCTGGCGCTTACACTTACAGCTGCGTTTTTGGTACTCGGCATCATTGCTGATAAGAAGAACCAAATATGAATCGCTACGGGCCAGAATACTGGGATAAACATGGCGCTTATCGAACCCCAGTGGCGTTTCATTTAACTTTGTTAGTATTGTTACGCAGTTACTTTATATGGATTATGGCGGCGCTCAGCCGTCGCCCTGATTTAGATATCATGTCGCTGTTTTTTAAGTCGAAAAGCGATTTCTTTACAGCCATTGCTATAGCAGCAATCGCCTTATTACCGGCGGTGATCTTTTGTTTACGCCGACCTCAAGAAAATGCTGAAAGTGCAAAACGTCTCGCGTCTTTATGGCGCTTTATGCGCTGGCCATTAATTTTGTGTGCCATCACAGATTTAAGTTGGTTAACCTATCAGGCTGCGCACAGTCATTATCAGTTTTCGTTTTTTTTAGCCTGTCAAATGGTACTGGTGTTATGGGTACTGTTATATTTATTAAAAAGCAGATATCTGTCGGTCTTTTTTAATGATTGGCCAGATCCAATTGAAAAAGAGTAGGGCTGCAATATGTTGGCAATTAATAAGCTTTTAGCAAAAATTTCACTCACTATCGCGCTGGTATTAATTGCTTTATGGGTATTTACGTCACTTTGGCACAGTGCTGCATTTTCGTTGTTTGTGATGTTATGGGGCTTTATTACGTTATCAAGCTTATATCGAGTGACTCCGTTATTTGTAGCGCGTAACCCCATTACTGATTTACTAAAGCGTGATGTAAATCAGCTAGCGCTGATAAGTCTGGCTGGTTTATTCGATTTTAAACGCAAAGCTGAGTTTGTTTTAATTGGCCAAATTAAGCAGATTGAAATCGGCGAAGGTATAATCCATGTAACGGATGTCAACGACCAGCAAATAACTGCAGTATTGAGTGTTGCTAGCAGCCAAATTAATAGCCATTTAGCACAGCTACTTTCTGAGCGTGAACGTGCACAAATAGATATCCGGCTGCAAACACATTAATCACTAGATGCGTGCTGCTTGCCCTTAGTAGGGCTTGTGATGTACTGTGCAACTGTTGTATTCAACCCTGAGGGAGCACTATGTTAACTTGGCAAGATATTTTAGAGTTTGCCCATAACGGCAACCCAACACCTCCACGTCGAGTCGAAAAATCGCCATCTGAATGGCAAGCCGAGCTCGAACAAGATGTATTCTATGTTACCCGCTTAAAAGGCACCGAACGTCCTCACAGCTCTGATTCATGTACGATATTTGAACCTGGTCAATATGCATGTATATGTTGTGACAACTTACTATTTGACGGTGATGAAAAGTTCGATAGTGGCACCGGCTGGCCGTCATTTACTCAGCCAAGCAGTGTTGAAAGCATTGCCTATATTGCGGACTCTAGCCATGGTATGCAGCGAATTGAAGCCGTATGTAATGTTTGCGATGCACATTTAGGACATGTATTCCCCGATGGCCCGCCGCCAAGTGGTTTACGCTATTGCATGAATGCCATAGCGATGAAAAAACGCGACTAATGCGTGTTTAACCCATACTTAATCTAGGTACTGGGCAATGATGAAAATAAGGTGCTCACGGTGAATTGGCTTACTAATTATGTAGTCTGTCAAAATACTGGATTGCGCCTTATCGTCTTTTAATACCGATGCTGTAACCGCAATGATTGGAATATGCTTAAAGCGATCATCACTACGAATTAGCTGACTTGCTTCTAATCCACCCATCACTGGCATCTTTAGATCCATAATGATCAGATCAGGTTGGTTCTCTTCTACCTTTTTCAAGGCCTCTTCACCGTTTATTGCTGTATCTATTGTAAAGCTCCAGCGTGATAGAAATGACTCCAAGTACTCTCGGTTGTATGGAATATCATCAACTATCAATATACGAGCTGGATTAAAATGATAGCTAGAAATAGCAGGGTAATTTCGATGTTTAACCTCTGTTTTTGATTCGGCAAATTCTATATTTGGTAGCAATACAATAAACTCGCTACCTTTATCTTTTTCACTAATTACAGATAGTTCACCACCCATCAATTTTATAAAGCGATGAGATATAGCTAAACCGAGTCCAGTGCCACCAAATTCAGAACTGCGTTGCCCTTGAACTTGCTCAAAATCATTAAAAATCAGCGCTTGTTGATCGGTTGGGATCCCCTTGCCAGTATCTTTGACATGAATTTTTATATTAATGTGGCCATCATTTTCACGTTCTTCAAAGTCAAAGTGAACTTTAACGCTACCATGTGAGGTAAATTTAATCGCATTACTGATCAAGTTTGTCAGTACCTGTCGAACTTTATTGCTATCAAGTAAAACAGGGGTTTTAAATTCAGGGTGTGAAGTGATCTGTAAATCTAGATCCTTTTGAGCGCTGAGCTGCAAAAACATCATACTTAGTTCATGGCACATCGTCGGAATTTCGACCCTTTCCATGTCCAGCTGCATTTTTCCTGCATCAATTTTAGATAAATCAAGAATATCATTGAGGACGTTTAGCAGAGAGCTGCCAGAGATCGAAATGGCTTCTAAATAGCGGCGTTTATTTTTATCAGTTTCACTGTCTTGGAGTAATTGGCTGAAGCCTAATACTGCATTAAGCGGTGTTCTTAGCTCATGTGACATATTCGCTAAGAACCTGCTCTTAGCTTGGTTTGACTGCTCGGCTTGCTCTTTGGCATCCAAGTATTCTTGAGTTCGTTTTGCAACGGTTTCTTCTAATTGACTATGTTGCTCATGCATGCTGTTTATTTGTTGTCTTACGGCAGCACGCATCATTTTAAAACCACTGGCAAGAGTGCCAATTTCATCACGACTTTTAATATTTATTGGGCAATTTAGATCGCCAGTGGTAACTGCATGCGAAAACTCAACTAATTGCTCAATAGGCTGTAAAATAATTCGGCGTATAATGATATAAGCAATGAGTAATGCAGTAAGTAAGTAAATTGCGAACAGTGATACAGCATTGCTGATAATTGATTTAGTTTTTAATGTTAAATCAATATCTGAAAAACTAACAATAACATAGCCAATATTTTCATCTTGGGCGTTATTGATTGGAACTGCTACAGCATATTGTTGATCTAAAGTGATGATAGAATTTTGTTTTGGATTGAGCTGCTTTATTATCGTTTGATTTGTTTCTAAGGTATCGACTTTGCTGTAATCAGGGTGAGCGGCAATAAAGTTATTCTGATCGATAAAGTAGATTGTCTTTAAATCATCAAATGTATTATTTGCCAGAATACCTTTAAGAGTGATGCCTTGAATTTTTAAAACCCAACTACCTACTGTATTGTCTTTTGTAAGGGTCTTTATCTCTGAGAGCATAGGTGAAACGATGGCATTAGCTTTTTCACTCATATTCAGCAAGGTTTGCTCTTTTAACTCAATAACATGTAAAGTTGTACTTACCCCTAAAATCAACGTAATAGTAAACCCAATAATGAGTAGGATTTTATGAGCAATACTGACTCTCATTGTTTATTTTCACTCCTTGTCTGTAATGCCCGCATATTAACATTAATTTTTGCATCAGTAGCTTTTATTGATTGCTTTATGTCTGCTCCATAAAAAATTTGACTAAATGTTTGCGATATAAGCTCACCGACAACTGGAAACTCAACCATCCCAGCTTGCAAACGGTCAGGAGTAGCATGCTCAAATACCCATAACATGGCTTTATTAAAGCCTGGTTTGTTTACGAGAGTAAATAGTTTCTCGTGCCACACCTTTTGTCTTGGCGGTGAGCCGCCTGTACTTAATAATGCCGCTGTTTGCTCACTGGTTGCCCACTGAATAAATAACCACGCTGCTTTTTTTTGATTTGATTGGTTATTAATTGCGAATGCCCAAGACCAAGGAGATGTTTCACGGGCGACTGGACCGGCTGGTAACGGCGCGGCTTCCCATTTATTCCAAATATCTGATTCTTCAGCGGTATCTATTTCATTATAAAAATGAGAGGCTAAAAACGCCGAAGCAAGTTGACCTTCTTTAAATAGTCGACGAATTTCATAAAAGTGCAGCAAGCGACTGTTATCAGGATTGCCGAATCCCGTTACAAGGTCTCGGTATGCTTGCAGACTTTGTGCTGTTTGAGGGCTATCAAAAACAGACTGACCTTGCGCGTCAATTACTTCAGCACCATAAGCACGCATAATGGGTAACACTGTCCAAGTGTTTAATCCTGCACCTGGCAGAGTTCGGGAGGCAAATGCGTGCATGCCATTTAAAGATGGGGTGCGGTCAATTGCCTTTTGAAGCTTAATTTTAGTCTCTTGTAGTTGCTCGTACGTGTCGGGTACCGCTAAGTTAAAGTGCTCGAACAGATCTTTACGATAAAAATAAATCGGTGCAGAAAAATCAAATGGTAACGAGTATAAAGCGCCATTGATTTTACAAAGAGCCAAGCTACGTTCGCTAATATCTTCTAACTGATACCAAGCTTTGTCTGTGAGTTTTGGGTTATCAATATAGGGTTGTAGGGGATCTATCCAGCCTCGACTTTGTGCTTCACCCAAAAAGGTTATACCCATTGGCAGTACATCATAGAGGCCTGTATGCATACTTAAATCTTGGTGGCGACGAACACGCATTTGAGATTGTTCTAAGGCATGAAAACCTACAGATATCCCTGTTAACTCTTCAAATAGAGGGATATATGGCTTTAGGGCCAAAAATGCAGGCTGCTCATCTGCTAATATGTTGATATGTGTACCAGACTCACTTTGCCAGCTTATTTTGGCTTGCTGCCAATATTGCAACATTGCAGAAGCTGAACAAATAGGGCTTGTAATTATGAAAGATGCAATAAGGAGATGCTTTATTAATTTCAAAAAGATGCTCCACGAAGAGGGTTATTCAGAAAGCTTGATATTTAACTTGGCAGCTTGTGCTTTTATTTTATCAAACCTCATAGCTTGTTCATCTTCTAAAGACTGAGACGCTAAGAGGGTGTAGCACTTTCTTGCAAGCATTAAGTTGAAAGACTGCCCTTGACTGCTTGTGTCAAATAAACACTGTAGCAGATTTAACGCAATACTGGCATTTTTAGGCATAATTCTAAATGCTTGTGTGAATGCCTCAAGCGCAGTATTGAGCTGGCCTTTATTAAACTGCGTTACAGCGTGGTTATTGAGCTCTTTCGGGCCAAGCTTAATATCACGTCGCTCAGTTTGCTGTTGTTGAATATAACGTAAATACACCGGATCGCTTACTGACGGGTGGCGTTCACAGTGAGTTATTATTTGGTTAAACAGCATCTGTGCTTTGTGGTGAAAACCAAGCTCATGAAACGCTTTCGCTTTATCGAGCGCTCCATCTACAGAACGAATCTGAGTGTCACTTTCATCAAGTTGATTGATAAGTGCTTTAGCCTTTTGATGTTCATCTTTTAAATAATGTAAACGTGCGTTAAGAACATCAATTTGTGTTTGATTATTACTATTCGGAAATTGTTTTTTTAAATCACTCAAATATTGATTTGTTTGTCTTGAAATGCGATTAACTTGATCGGTTTGATCCGTCGTTAAGGCAAAATCAATCCCTGCACGAGCCGCATTTAGGTACACATCAGGGTTGTCGTGAATTGAGTGTTTAGCATAACTAGCTATATCTTTTTGGGTTAAATAATTTTTCTCGTAGTCATGATTAAGTAATGAAACATGGCTAAGCGTTTTTTGCCTCTCGATATTGCGAGGTGCAATTTCAACAGCTTGGCTGAAAAAAAGCTGTGCGTCATCAAATTTATTGAGCTTTATCTCTAACTTTCCGAGTAAATCCAGAGCTACTAAGCGTGTTTCACTCCTTTGTAGCATAGTCCTCAACATTCTATGAGCGAGAGTATGCTCATTATTTGCAATTAAAGCTTCCACTAAACCAACTTTTGCCCATGTAAATTTTTGAATATCGAGCACAGATTTGAAAAATGCTTTGGCTTGTTCATTTCTGTTTAAACGAAGTAGGGCATCGCCTTTTAATCTCAATAAAATCGCACTGTAACTATTCGATTTGTTTTGTAGTAATTGATCAATGCTCTTTATAGCTTTTGAGTCGTTTTCATCATCAATCAACTGGTATATATTTTTTAGATGATGCTTTCGCAATAAAACTTTTTCAATTCTATTTTTTAAGTCGTAAATAGTAAAAGGTTTAACAAGAAAGTCATCCGGCTGCAGCTCTAAAACACTATGAACCAAAGAACCACTGGTTTCTGCAGATATAAATATAAAACCTGTGGAGTTTTTAATTAGGCGTTTAACTTTAAGTTCTTCATAAAGCTGATAGCCATCCTGGTGTTTACTTAGATTAAAAGAACAAACAATGAGATCAAACTGTTCTATTTGACACTGTTCTTTGGCAGCAATAGCGTGTTCTGCAAATCGCAACTGACGAAACCCCAATCCCTCTAGAGACTGCTTCATATAGCTCTGAGCAAGTGCTTGCTCTTCGACTATTAATATTTTGGCTTTCGAAAAAATCTTTGCGGGCATTAGACTTGCGACCGAGTATTGTTAACAGTGACTATAATAAACAGTCTAGCTGCTGACAAGGCAAATTACAGCTTTTGCAACGATTTAAAGTTTAGCTTTGGGCTATATCAATAAAGTGAGAAGTGATGAGTAATAGACTTTAGAAGTTAGATATTAGAAGTTAGATATTAGAAGTTAGATATTAGAAGTTAGATATTAGAAGTTAGATATTAGAAGTTAGATATTAGAAGTTAGATATTAGAAGTTAGATATTAGAAGTTAGATATTAGAAGTGATTGTTATATGTGGTGGGTCGTACTGGACTTGAATCATCGAGCCTGTGTTTTGTGAAGAGTGGCGATGCTTTTGAAAATTAGAGATAAAATAAAGAAGATTTAAAGAAAGTATTTATGAAGTGTTTATATGTGGTGGGTCGTACTGGACTTGAACCAGTGACCCTCGCCTTGTAAGGGCGATGCTCTCCCAACTGAGCTAACGACCCACATATAAATTTTTTGAAGATTAAATGGTTGGTCTTACTGAACTTAACCACCGAGCCTTTTCGTTGTAAAGAGTTGCGATGCTCTTTGCTCCAAAAAGTAATGGTGGGTCGTACTGGACTTGAACCAGTGACCCTCGCCTTGTAAGGGCGATGCTCTCCCAACTGAGCTAACGACCCATATAATCTTTTTCTTCGCTACCATTTTTAACTTTTTGCTTTAAAAAGTAAATGGTGGGTCGTACTGGACTTGAACCAGTGACCCTCGCCTTGTAAGGGCGATGCTCTCCCAACTGAGCTAACGACCC
>NZ_JACDWV010000142.1:0-19673 GCF_016464105.1 Pseudoalteromonas sp. bablab_jr010
GACGGTCAGTGATCAAGCAGGTAACCCAGCAACAGCCAGTGCCACTGGTGAAATCGACATTACCGCACCGACGATTAGCCTTGATACCTTGGCCGATAGTAATGATGTGACACCGCTCATTAGTGGGCAAACCACCGGAGCAGCAGTGGGCAGCTTAGTGCTGCTTACTATCACTGACAGTGCTGGTAATGTACAAAGTGCGACAGCGACGGTGCAAGCGGATGGCAGTTGGTCTGTTGAGCCAAGTTCGGCATTAGCTGAAGGGGATTATACCGTGGTGGCCACCGTGAGCGACGCGGCGGGTAACGAAGGCAGCGATACTGAAACAGGCACCATTGATGTGACGGCACCAACGATTAGCATTGATGCGCCAGCGCTGACCAACGACAATACGCCGACGGTCACAGGCACCTCAGACTTAGCCAATACCTCACTCGCCGTGACCTTTACCGATGCTGATGGTATCAGCCATAGCGTGACAGTCACCACAGATGCTTCAGGCAATTGGAGCGCCGAAGCAGGGCAAGCCTTAGCTGATGGCAACTACACAGTCAGTGCTAGTATCAGTGATGCAGCAGGTAATAACAGCAGTGCCAGTGACAGTGGTGAAGTCGACACTATAGCGCCAGACATTCGTGTGATCCCTTCATTTTTACTGGGTAATTTGGTTGGCTTGTCTGGGACTTCAGACTTACCAGAAGGAAGTGTGATCACGATCACTGAGCACCTTGTCGGTGGATTAATTGGATTAACATACACTGCCATTACAGATGCGAATGGAGATTGGACTTTAGCGAATATTACTGTACCACTGCTTAATTTAGCTTATGTAACAGCAAGTGGAACAGATGCAGCAGGTAACACTGCAACGGTGAGCACCCTTGATTTTGATAATGTAGCACCTGAACTAACAGTGTCTGTTGCCACACTTACTAATGACACAACACCAACTATCTCGGGTACAACGGATATGGGTCAAGGAACGGTTATTAATGTGACTGTTCAAGACGCTAATGGAGATTCGCAAAGCTTTACTGCAACAGTGCAAAGCGATCAAACTTGGTCTGTTGATGTACCAGCAGAACTTGCTGATGGCACATTCACAGTAACAGCATCGGTTCGAGACCAGGTGGGTAATTTAACAACTGAACAAACAACAGGTGTACTGGATAGTATAGCACCAACTTTAAGCGTAAATGCTATTGGTGGCACAGCTGAAGCTCGACCAACTATCTCGGGTAGTAGTAATGAGATAGGTGGTTTAGTGGTTGTTGAAATAGCGGGTCAAACTCTGACCACGACGGTTGATTCAGATGGCACATGGCAGCTTGTAGTACCTGTCGACATCGTTGATGGTAGTTACACGATTACGGCTAGCATAACGGATGATGCAAACAACACGCAAACTGCAACAGCATCAATAACAGTTGATACAGTTACGCCTGTTGTATTGCTTGACGCATTGGGTATTGGAAACTCAAGTTTGCCAGTTATTTCAGGTACATCAACAGAATCGCCAGGAACTCAAGTATCTGTCACGATTACAGACAGCAATAGTGATACCCAAACACTGACTGCGACAGTGTTGGGAGATGGAACATGGCAAGTTACACCAGCCGCGTTACCTGATGGAAGCTATACTGTAACAGCGTCAATAATGGATGTTGCGGGTAATATTGGCAGTGATACTGAATCTGGTTCTATTGATACACTTGCTCCTTCGCTCACTATTAATAGCTTAGGAACGACAAATGATTCTACACCTACAATTAGCGGTACAAGTAATGAACCTGCAGGTAGCATAGTCTCTTTGAGTGTTTCTAACGGTGGGAATATTTATTCATTATCAGCTACAGTGCAAATTGATGGTACTTGGTCAGTTGATGTTGTTACACCACTTGACGATGGTTCAGTTACTATTACTGCAAGCATCACTGATGCTGCAAATAACACTACGACTGCCACAGACAATGCAACATTAGACACTAATGCACCAACAGTATCTATTGGCACGTTGGCAATTACAAATGATACAACCCCCATCATCTCAGGTACCAGTGATGCAGTAGACGGCACACAAGTTACAATAAATGTTGAAGATGCACTTGGAAATACACAAACAATAACTACAACGGTAACGGGTGGTATTTGGAGTGTTGAGCTTGCTACTGTACTCAGTGAAGGACAATACACGGTAGATGCAAGTGTAACTGAAAATGGTTTAACTGGAACAGCATCAAAGGTTGGTGAGATAGATCTCACGGCGCCATCAATCTTGGTTAATGCACCAGCAATTACAAATGATACTACACCGACAATTAGTGGTACCAGTGATGCACCTCAGGGCACCGTTGTCACGTTAGTTGTGTCTGATAATTTAGGTAATGATGTTACTGCTTCTGCTATTGTTAATGCATCAGGTAATTGGTCTGTGGCATTACCTTCCTCAATAGCTGAAGGAGCATACACGGTTGAAGCCAGTATCTCTGATGCTGCAGGTAATAGCGCAACCACTTCGGTGTCTGGCATTATAGATATCACTGCGCCTGATGTTGTTATAGACACGATTGCTGTTGCAACCGATTTAACACCGCTCGCTTCTGGCAGTGCAACAGGAGCAGTCGCTGGTAATCGAGTGGTTGTAACCTTCGTTGATGCAGCAGGTGTTAGTCATAGTGTTGAAACAACGCTTGATTCAAGCCTTAACTGGCAAGTTGAAGCAACCCAAGCGCTTGCCGAAGGACAGTATACGGTAACCGCTGTTGTGACTGATACAGCTGGGAATGATGGTTCAGTAAGTACAACGTCTGCGGTTGATACTACGGCACCGATTGTGAGCATTGATCAAAGCAGTTTAATACTCACAAACGACTCAACCCCTGTTATCAGCGGCACATCTGATGCTGCAAATAGTACAGTAGTAATTGTGTTCACTGCCGCAGGCGGTTTACAACATACAGTTACTACCACAACTGATGCAAGTGGCAATTGGCAAGTTGAAGCAGGTCAAGCGTTAGCTGATGGAGTGTATTCGGTCACTGCAAGCATCACAGATACCGCAGGTAACACAGGAACTGATAGTAAAACGGGCGGAGAAGTTGACACTGTGGCTCCAGAGTTATCAATCACGCCGTCATTCTTATTAGGTAACTTGGTATCGCTTTCTGGTACTTCAGATTTGCCTGAAGGAAGTGTTATTACCATTACAAACTACCTAATTGGAGGTGGCATAGGAGTTCCTTACACAGCCACCGTTGACGCTAATGGTGATTGGCAAGTGCTTAATTTGTCAGTCTCTTTATTAACTCTCGCATATGTTGAGGCCTCTGCGACAGATGCTGCAGGTAATACAACCACTATATCGAGTATTGATTATAGTAATGACCCTAGCTTAGATGCTTTTGATGTTACTAACTATAATCCAGGTATATTAGGTTTACTCTTACCTTTCGCCGAAGGCACTGCTGAGCCGGGAACTGAGGTTTATGCCATTGGCTCTAACTTAATCGGCCTTAATTTACTCAATATTATCGACGCTTCAGTTCTTAGTTCTTCGCCAAGCACCACAACTGATAGCGACGGTGACTGGAGCATAGGGCTTTCTTTTCTTGATTTAGGGAATGAATATTACTTTGCTATTGTTGATACTGAAACTGGTGAGTATATCGTCAAGAACACCTCTAACGATTTAGTCGGTACAGGTGTGATTGAATCAGAGCCTGATAGTGGCATCATATCTCTTGGAGAAGAACCTGTTTTAGCAGGCTTAGAGAACTCTGAAGAGCCACCAGAAAATGAAAGTTCAACTTCAGGCGCTGAGCAGCTCGGTGAAAGTATTGATTTAAGCGTGATATTAGCTAAAGCGGATACAGAACCGACATTGCACTCTAACTCTGCCCCGCTTGAAGTAACAATCGATGATGTTTTAAGTGACTCTGAACAAAGTGAGGTACTGGCATTGAATATCGATAGCGAACAGCAAAGTTTAGCTTTTGATCCTAATGACTCAATAAGTTCACAACCTGCAAGTGATATTCAGAGTGAATCAGAGGACATGATTAAGAAACTAATCGAAGATGGAAATAAATCTGTAGATATTTAATCAATAAAAGAAAAGCGCTGAAATGCGCTTTTCTTACAGTACCTTGCTTAATTGAGTGATATTGCGTATTACTTTTAGCTCATTTAACTCTGTAAACATTAAAAAACGCGATAACTAACTTAGTTATCGCGTTTTTTTAAAAGAATAATATTGGGGTTTAGGCTTTCAAGTTGTGGACGATTTTTTTATCGCCTTGAATTACGCTGCCGCCTTGGTCGTAGGTCATCGATGAAGGCGCACCGATTAGAATATCTTTAAGTTGTTTAACACTTAACTGTGCTTGGTGAGCCGCATGGGCGTTTACATCGTTTTTCTTTTTGCAGCTTGCTAGGAGAGTGTTAACTTGCTTAATAAGTGCACTCACGTCATCATCTTGCGATTCGTTGTGCGCGACAAGCTTTTGCACTTCTTTATCTATGGTTTGGATTTGTTGGAGCAAAGAAATTTTTTGTTGGGCAATACTCTTTAATCCTTCGCCACGTTTTGCAGCAATGGCTGTCAATTCATCATCTAACAACGCAGCAATAGACTCCAAGCACGAAACTTGCTGTGTTAGTTTGCTGGCTATTAAATGATTATGATCAGCCATAGACATCAAACTCGAATGCAGCGATGTTCTTTGCTAGCTTTTCAGCATCAATTTGGTATTTACCTTCGCTGATCGCTTTTTTCAGCTCAGCCACTTTATTGCTATCAAAACCAGAAGACTGCTCTGCTTTTTCTTGCAATGATTTAAGCTGCTTTGCCTGAGGT
This sequence comes from Pseudoalteromonas sp. bablab_jr010, assembly GCF_016464105.1. Classification (NCBI taxonomy): domain Bacteria; kingdom Pseudomonadati; phylum Pseudomonadota; class Gammaproteobacteria; order Alteromonadales; family Pseudoalteromonadaceae; genus Pseudoalteromonas; species Pseudoalteromonas sp. bablab_jr010. The sequence goes on from NZ_JACDWV010000142.1 coordinate 4,856, forward strand.
GTAAGACTGACAGAATCTGCACTTGCTTTAGGTGCGGCTGATTTAGCAGCAGCTGCATTAGCATTATCTTTTTGTAAATCAAGCTTTTTTTGCTTGGTATTTGTCAACACAGAAGGCTGTTGTTGACCATTATTGACATTGCTTACCATAATTTTTGACCTATACATTACCCAACTTATGCCTTTATATCGGCGGGCACAGCGGATACTTTAGCATAAATAGTTAAAATTAAATATTTACCTGTACAGACTCGACTCCATCCACACGCGCATTTAATACTTTACCTGATTTTTTATTTTTTACACGTACTAATTCGTCTAACGTGCCATCTTCTAGCGCAATTCCGGAGGTTTTGATCCTTAAGCCCCGTAACGAAGCATAGATAGTTACGTTATCGCCTTTGCAAACCATGCAAACTTGGCTCATAACAATAGGTGTACCACCGCGTAAATTTCGCTTACTGCGACTGCCAATAAGTATAGACTCATCTTGTACGTATTGCGTTCTAACAAATTGCTTAGGTTTCATTTCTAGGCGTAAATGTTCGGCACGAATAACTTCACCTCGAGTAAGACTCGTTGTAACAACAACGACTGGCTCAAGTTCTATAATTCTAACGTGAACGTATTGGGTCCAACTATTTATGTCTTGGCACTTAAGTTGTACCGTGACCTGCCGATTAAAAGGAGGCTCTGTTGGTAACTCTTTGTTTAATGGCGACTCACATAACCTATCAGGAATGCGACTATCCAGAGGCAAAGCGCTTATCTGTGGTGTTGTGTTCAAGTCAGGCATGTGTTCACTCACAAAATCAACAGCGATCTGTTGAAGTTGCTCGTTGTTATAGACTTCTGCTTGTAGTTGTGTTGCAAACAACAGGCTAGAAAGAAAATAAAAAACACTGTATCTTCGGCTTTTTTTTAACAAACTCATATTGTTTCGACTATGCTTATTGTTGAAAACAAGGTATAAATATTTTGCGTCAAAAAACAGACGCTTCGTAACCTTATGTAGCTTTAACACAAAGAAGGCAATTATTGTTCCAGCTCTGATTGTTTATCTTTAGGAGATTGAAATGGCAGGCATTTTAGACTCAGTTAACCAGCGAACTCAGTTGGTTGGGCAAAACCGCCTTGAATTACTATTGTTCAAACTCAGAGGGCGTCAGCGCTTTGGTATTAACGTGTTTAAAGTAAGAGAGGTTTTGCAATGCCCGCCACTTACGAACATGCCAAAATCAAATGCCTATATTCGCGGTGTTGCGCATATTCGTGGACAAACTATTTCTGTTATTGACTTATCAATGGCTGTCGGTGGTCCTGCAATTGAAAACATAAAAGACAGCTTTATCATCATTGCCGAATACAACCGTTCAGTACAAGGGTTTTTGGTTGGTGGTGTAGAACGTATCGTAAATATGAACTGGGAAAAAATAATGCCACCACCTTCGGGAGCTGGACGTTATTCTTACCTAACAGCAGTCACAGAAATAGAAAACGAACTGGTTGAGATTTTGGATGTTGAAAAGATCCTAAATGAAATCTGCCCAGTGAACACTGAAGTTAGCGCAGATGTTGTTGGTGAAGGTGAGTTCCAGAAAGATTTAGGTGAAAGAATCGTCTTTATTGCTGATGACTCTGCTGTCGCGAGAAATCAAGTAAAACGTGCGCTTGAGCCACTTGGTGTACAAACTGAGCTTGCTAAAAATGGCAAAGAGGCCTTACTAAGACTAAGAGAAATAGCTCAACTTGATTGCCAGAACGATATTACTGAGCGAGTTGGCTTATTAATTTCAGATGTTGAAATGCCAGAAATGGATGGCTATACCTTAACCGCCGAGATAAAGGCCGATCCAAAATTATCACCTTTGCATGTGATCTTACATACTTCTTTAAGTGGTGTATTCAACCAAGCAATGATTGAGAAAGTGGGAGCTGACGATTTTATTGCTAAATTTAACCCAGATGAACTAGCGACTGCTGTAAAAAAATGGGTTCATTGTGATTAATAGTTTATAGGTGGTATTACTTTGGAAAATAAGCATTTACAACAAAGCGAATACGATCAATTTCGCTCTTTTTTAGAGCAACAATGCGGCATTGTGCTTGGCGATAATAAACTTTATTTAGTTAAAAGCCGTCTTGCGCCGCTTATGGCGCGTTTTAATGTCGAGTCTTTATCGCAGTTGGTAAGTAAAACACTGAGTCCTCATGAGAGGCAGCTTCGTGCCGCTGTGGTTGATGCAATGACAACCAATGAAACGCTTTGGTTTCGTGACCAGTATCCGTTTGAGTTATTGAAAACGAAATTATTTCCTGAGCTTAAAGATGTGCGTAGACCATTAAAAATATGGTCAGCGGCAAGTTCATCAGGACAAGAGCCGTATTCAATTGCCATGTCGGTTGCCGAGTTTCAGTCAAAAAACCCAGGTGTATTAAAGATGGGGGCGCAAATAATCGGCACTGATATCTCTAATACCATGCTTGATATGTGCAAAAACGCTGAGTATGACTCGCTAGCGCTTGCGCGTGGTTTGTCGATGGAACGCCGTCAAAAGTTCTTTAAAGACAGCGGCAATGGAATGGCTCAAGTCATTGACCCTATACGTAAAATGGTCAGCTTTAGACACCTTAACTTACTGGATTCATACGCTTTAATGGGCAAGTTTGACATTATATTTTGCCGTAACGTGCTCATTTACTTCTCACCAGAGGTAAAAGCTAAAATTATCTCGCAATTTGCTCAAGCCCTAAACCCTAAAGGTTACCTCTTTTTAGGTGCGTCAGAATCAATGGCGGGCTTAAGTGATAGCTTTGAGATGGTTCGTTGTAATCCAGGCATCATCTACCAGAAAAAGTAAACCTTTCTTAGCAACCTAGCTCTTAGGTTGCTAAATTTATCTATTATTCAATATCTTACGTAAGTAAAATATCTCCTTCATTATTGGCTTAGCTTTTGCATTAATCACTCTAGAGTCAATTTTTTGGAGATGGTTATGGCTATCAGTTTTGATAAAGCATTTGGTGTTCACCCCCATGCAATGTTGATCCGTTCACAACGCGCTGAGTTATTAGCGACCAATATCGCTAATGCTGATACGCCGGGCTATAAAGCGAAAGACATTGATTTTGCCTCGGCATTAAAAGCGGCAAAAAGCAACCAACAAGGCGGCAATAGCATGGTAAGAACCGATGCTAAACATATTGCCGGAGGCAGCCGTTTTGTTGGCGGTGCAGAAATGTTTCGTACGCCAAATCAAGCAGATACAGGCGATGGTAACTCTGTAGATATACAAGTGGAACGAAACTTGTATGTACAGAACTCATTAGAGTATCAGGCAAGCCTGCAATTTATGAGTAGTAAAATTAAAGGCCTTAAAAAAGCCCTCGGTAGTCAAGGAGCTTAATCATGAGTTTATATAATGTTTTTGATATTTCAGGCACGGGTATGAGTGCACAAAATGTGCGCTTAAATACCACAGCGAGTAATATTTCGAATGCAAACACGATTAGCTCTAGCCAAGACCAGACATACCGAGCGCGCCATCCTGTTTTTGCTGCAGAGTTGACCAAAGCGTCAGCATCGCAAAGCAATCCTCAGGGCTCTTCTGTAGGCGTTAAAGTTTTAGGTATTGTAGAGAGCGATAAGCCGCTACAAATTGAATATAACCCGAATCACCCAAGTGCGGATGAAAATGGTTATATCTACAAACCTAACGTTAATGTTGTAGAAGAAATGGCAAATATGATTTCTGCCTCTCGCTCTTACCAAACAAATGTGCAAGTTGCTGATGCAGCTAAGCAAATGTTAAGTAAAACACTGTTGTTAGGACAACGGTAATCGAGGATAAGTTATGAGTAACGACATCAGCTCTGCATCATCATCCTATATGGATAGCTTGCGTTGGAATCAAAGCAATACGCAAACAACTGAGGAAGACAACAACACACTTTCTCAGGAAGATTTCTTTTCGTTGTTAACACAGCAGTTGTCGTTCCAGGATCCGAGTAACCCTGCTGATAACGATCAAATGATCGCGCAGATGACGAACTTTACTATGGCTGAAGGTATTTCAAACTTAAACGAGAAGTTTGACTCACTGACTGCATCAATGACATCAAATTCTGCGTTACAGGCTTCCACTTTGGTTGGTAAGCAAGCGTTATTAGAGTCTGACACCATTGACTTTGACGGTGAAAACCTTGCTAAAGGGTCGGTGGTTGCTGAGACAGCCGTTGAATCTTTAACGCTAAGAATAACAGATTCTTCAGGTCAATTAGTACGAACCATTGAACTAGGTTCTCAGTCTGCGGGCGCACTGCGTTTTGAGTGGGATGGTAAAGATAACGATGGCAATGTGCTCCCTGAAGGCGAGTATGACATCAGTGCTGAAGGCTTTGTAAATGGAGACTACAGCAGTATGCCTATGGCGACCTTTAAGAATATTGAAAGTGTCAATATTAATGGCGCAAGCGGCATTATCGTAAATACAAAAGAGGGTGCGGTTAGGCTAACTGATATAGCTGAAATCGCATAAGTATAAAAGGTTTGGGTTAGCTTAGGCTAAGAGATAGGTTAGAGGTGAGTTATGAGCTTCAATATTGCATTAACAGGCTTAGCAGCCGCACAAAAAGATTTAGACGTAACTGCAAATAATATTGCTAACGTTAACACTACGGGCTTTAAAGAGTCTCGTGCAGAGTTCGCTGATGTATACGCATCATCAGTATTTAGTTCTGGTAAAACAAAAAATGGTGACGGTGTAAGGACAACAATGGTGGCACAACAATTCCACCAAGGTTCACTCTCTTTCACAAATAACTCACTTGATTTAGCAATTACTGGTGAAGGTTATTTCGCAATGGCGAATGACTTAGGTGCACAAGATTTTACTTACACGCGTGCTGGTGCCTTCAAACTTAATAAAGATAACTTTATTGTGGATGCGAGCGGTAATTACTTACAAGGTTTCCCTGTTGATGAAGCAACCGGTGACACAACCTCTGTAAGCTTAAGTACATCTTCTGCACTACAAATTCCAGATGCATCAGGTTCACCACGTGCAACCACGAATGTTTATTCGTCATTTAACCTTGATTCACGTGCCTCTGCGCCAACTGTGACACCATTCGATCCAGAAACAAGTGCAACTTATAACAGCTCTACATCGACAACGGTGTATGACTCATTAGGTGAACCGCATATTCTACAGTTCTTCTTTGTGAAAACTGATTCTACAGTGACTGGTAATGAAAATGAGTGGGAAGTATACGCTACATTAGATGAAAAGCCATTTGATGCAACAGGTGTTGAGCAAACCACAACACCTTATACACCATTATCAACTTTTCAGTTTGATGCCAGTGGCTTACCACAAAGTACAGATGGTACAGCGAATACTGATACAACATTTAATCCATTAACGTTACCGAGTGGTTTAGGTGCTGCGACAGGCCTTTCTGATTTACTTTCGAATGGTGCAAGTTTCCCTGATGATGTGACTATTAACTGGCGTGATGAAGCGGCAACAGCAAATAAAGTTCCAACTCAATACGCAAGTAACTTTGAAGTAAAAGCATTAGAGCAAGATGGTGCGACTGTAGGTCGTCTATCAGGAATTGATATCGGTTCTGACGGTAAAATTGTTGCGTCATATAGTAATGGAGATACGTCGTTCCTAGGTCAAGTTGCTATGGTGCGCTTCTCTAATTCTCAGGGCTTGCAACAAGTTGGTGATACATCTTGGAAGAAGAGTTTAACGTCAGGTGAGCCGATTGCGGGTGAACCAGGTTCAGGTACTCTAGGTTCAATTAACTCATCAGCGCTTGAGCAATCAAACGTTAACTTAACCAATGAACTTGTTGACTTAATTAGTGCTCAGCGTAACTTCCAAGCAAATTCACGTGCGCTTGAGGTTAACTCAACACTACAACAAAACATCCTACAGATCCGTTAATCTTAACGGTTCTAAGCTTAATCCGACACGAAGGCTGCTTCCTCTATTGGCAGCCTTTTTTCATTCTTACTATTCATTTTTCTCTTCTATTTTAGCGTCAATTTTACTTTGGCACTTTTATTGCATTTCCTAATTATCGTATTTTTAGTGAGTCAATGTTATGGACAAAATGGTCTACATTGCCATGTCGGGTGCTAAGCAAAGTTTGCGAGGTCTTGAGCTCAAGGCCAACAATCTTGCTAATGCTAACACCACTGGCTTTAAAGCTGATTTTGCACAAGCTCGCTCTATGCAAGCCTTTGGTGAAGGTCTGCCATCTAGGGTGTTTGCAATGCAAGAACGCCCAGGATCTAATATGGAATCGGGTGGTTTTGTTGAAACTGGCCGTGAGCTTGATATCGCGATGAGCGACCGTGGTTGGTTGAGCGTACAAGATGCATCCGGCAATGAGGCGTACACCAAAACTGGCACATTAAACATTACTCCAGATGGCGCATTGATCACCAGCCATGGCCGTCAAGTAATTGGCGAAGGTGGTCCAATCATTTTGCCATTGCCTATTGAAAAAGTTGAGTTTAGTGAAGATGGCGCTATTCAGATTCGCCCGCAAGGTGCGCCTGCTAACTTTTTGGAAGTGGTTGATCGCTTAAAAGTGATTGAGGCTGATAACACTCAGCTTGAAAAAGGCAATGACGGTTTATTTCGACCAAAAGAAGACATGTTGGTCAATGACCTTTGTGGCTTTTGTGACATTTCACCTAACGTAAAAGTATTGTCGGGAACGCTTGAAATGTCGAACGTAAACCCAGTGCATGAAATGGTCGATATGATCAGCAATCAACGCCAATTTGAATTACAAGTTAAATTGATGAAAACAGCCGAAGAGCTCGATGAGCGTCAAGATCAGCTGTTACGCATTGTTTAAGATGACTGAGAGGGTAGAGTTATGAATCCTGCATTATGGATCAGTAAAACCGGGCTTGACGCCCAGCAAACCGATATTTCGGTGATCTCAAATAATCTCGCGAATGCCAGCACGGTAGGCTACAAAAAAAGCCGCGCCGTATTTGAAGATTTACTATATCAAAACATTAACCAGCCAGGTGGCCGCTCGTCGCAAGACACTGAAATGCCGTCAGGCTTAATGCTTGGTGCCGGTGCCAAAGTGGTTGCTAACCAAAAGAACTTTTCACAAGGTAATATGCTTACCACTGAAAATTCATTGGACTGGATGATCTCAGGCCCAGGTTTTTTTGAAGTGCAATTACCAGATGGCAATATTGCCTATTCACGTAATGGTCAATTCACGACTGACGAAGATGGTCGCATTGTAACTTCCGGCGCGGGTTTTCCATTACAGCCAGAAATGAACGTACCAGACGATGCACAATCAATTACTGTTTCACAAGACGGTGAAGTATCAGTGCGTATTTCAGGTCAAGCAGAGAACGTGGTCATCGGTCAGCTCACCATTAGTGATTTTATTAATCCATCGGGTCTTGAGCCTATGGGGCAAAACTTATACACAGAAACCGCTGTGAGTGGCGCACCTGTGCAAGGTAATCCTGGTATCGATGGTTTAGGCACTGTGGTTCAAGGTTCCCTTGAAACCTCTAACGTGAATGTAACGGAAGAGCTTGTTAACTTGATTGAAACGCAACGAATTTATGAAATGAATTCAAAAGTGATTTCAGCGGTTGATGAAATGCTTAGTTACATCAATCAGCAACTTTAATGGGTAGGAGGCAGCATGCGTAATATTATCTTAGTCACATCAGCAGCATTGATGCTGGGTGGTTGTATGACAACGCAAAATCATCATGTGGTTCAGGATGACCCTTACTATGCGCCTATGTATCCGGAACCAAGTACTGAACAAGTGGTACCAACAGGTTCGTTGTTTGATAGTTATTCGGCAAATGACTTGTACTCAGATAAAAAGGCATTACGCGCCGGCGATATCATCACTGTTAAATTGCAAGAGTCTACCCAAGCAACTAAAGCGGCAAAAACTGAAACCGACAAAGAAACAGATGCTAGTTTAGACCCTGTTATTGGGCTTGGCGGAAACCCGGTTAACATTGGTGGCGACAGCATTCAGTTTGGTATTGGCTCAGGGGCATCGTTTAAAGGCGATTCAAAGTCTAACCAATCAAATAGCTTATTTGGTGATATTTCTGTCAATGTGATGCGTGTTTTACCGAATGGGAACTTGGTTATTCGTGGTGAAAAATGGCTCACTTTGAATACTGGTGAAGAATTTATTCGCCTAGAAGGTTTAGTTCGTCCTGAAGATGTGCAAGCAGATAACACAGTAACTTCCAATCGTATTGCTAATGCGCGAATTCAATACTCAGGTAAAGGGCAAATTCAAGAAACGCAAAGTGCAGGTTGGCTGTCTCGTTTCTTTAGTAGTTCGCTTTTCCCATTTTAGAGGAATAAAGTCATGAATGGGTTTAAATACATCATCGCTCTTTGCTTAATTAGCCTGCAGTTTTCTGCACAGGCTGAGCGAGTCAAAGATGTATCTATGGTTGAGGGTGTACGCTCTAACCAATTAGTGGGTTATGGATTGGTTGTTGGTTTGCCTGGCACAGGCGAACAAAGCCGATTTACTCAACAAAGCTTTAAAGCCATGTTAAATGGTTTTGGTATCACCTTACCAGATAGCTTAAAACCTAAGATTAAAAATGTTGCAGCTGTGGCTGTGCATGCAGAGTTACCGGCATTTAGAAAACCGGGTCAAACCATTGATATTACGGTTTCGTCTATTGGTAGTGCGGGTAGTTTACGTGGTGGTACCTTATTACAAACCTTTTTAAAAGGGGTTGATGGCAATACCTATGCGATTGCACAAGGTAGCTTAGTTGTAGGTGGTTTAGGTGCGGAAGGGGCTGATGGTAGCCGTGTAATTATTAACACACCCACAGTGGGTCGTATTCCAAACGGTGCCATTGTAGAGCGTGCTATTAAGAGCCCGTTTATGCAAGGTGACTATATTACCTTTAATTTAAATCGCCCAGATTTCACAACGGCTAAACGCTTAGAACAAACGATTAATGATTTAGTGGGTCCTGATAGTGCTCAGGCAATTGATGCAGCGTCAGTGCGAGTGTTAGCACCGCGAGATGCATCTCAACGTGTTGCGTATTTATCTACCCTTGAAAACTTAGAGTTTAAGCCTGCAGACACAGCAGCAAAAATTATTGTTAACTCCCGCACAGGTACAATTGTGATTGGCAAAAATGTGAAGCTACAGCCTGCGGCAATAACTCATGGTGGTTTAACGGTTACGATTGCTGAGCAGCAAAATGCGTCACAGCCAAATGCTTTAAGTGATGGTGAAACTACCGTTACCAATCAAAGTATTATTGATGTGAACGAAGATGATTCACGTGCTTTTGTATTTAATCCAGGTGTTAATCTTGATGATCTCGTACGCGCAATCAATGAGGTGGGGGCCGCACCGGGTGATTTAATGGCAATCCTAGAAGCTTTAAAAGAAGCGGGGGCGATAAACGGGCAACTGGTTATCATTTAAATTAAAACGCGCTGTCGAGCGCGTTTTTTGTTTCTATAACTTTTAATCCTTCAGTGTATAAACATCAGTCAAAACCTTGGCCCTGAAGTTACACCATTCCACTATCCGTTATTAGCTACTCATTTATAAAAGCTTTTTATTGGCGCAATTTTTGCATTTTAAATTTCATTATTAACTATTGTGTCAAAAAGCTGATGGATACTAATCATCTCGACAAGCAAAACTTTTTTGATTTAGGCAACTTAGACTCATTACGTCAAAATGCCTTAAAAAGTGATGCCTCTAGCGATGCGTCAAAAGAGGCGCTGAAAAAAGCGGCGGCACAATTTGAATCTATCTTCACTCAGATGCTGCTGAAAAGCATGCGTAAAGCAAATGAAGCGTTTGAAGATAAAGACAGCCCATTTAATTCAAGCGGCGTTAAATTTTTTGAAGAGATGCATGACCAACAAATGTCGGTTGAGCTTTCATCAAATGGTTCGCTCGGCTTAGCTGACTTAATCGTTCAGCAGCTCTCGCCAGATGGTAAACAGTTTACCCCAGGTTCTGTGCTTAGAACGACGGCTGAGTTTGATAGTGATAAACGTGCAAGCGGCACCCTTGATAGCACTGCTGAGATTAAGGCTAAACCACAAGTTGTTGCTGATACATCAGCAAACGAGCAATCAGAAAACCGCTTTGAAGATGCTGAGTCTTTCATTAGCTCTGTTTGGGAGCATGCTAAAAATGCCGCACAGAAAATTGGCTTAAACCCAGCTGTGATGGTTGCTCAAGCTGCACTCGAAACGGGCTGGGGTAAACACATCATCAGTAAAGCTGATGGCACCAGTAGTAACAACTTATTCAATATTAAATCGGATAGGAGCTGGCAAGGCGATAAAGCAAGCAAAGTCACGCTTGAATTTGAACAAGGCGTGCCAGTTAAAAAGCAAGCCAGTTTCCGCTCTTATCAATCGATTAAAGACAGTGTTAATGATTTTGTGGATTTCTTAAATGAAAATCCACGTTATCAAGAAGCACTCAATAATACCGCAGAGCCTGCAGCCTTTTTAGATTCGTTACAAAAAGCAGGTTATGCAACTGATCCAAATTATGCCGATAAAATTAAGCAGGTATTGAAGCGCGTTGAGCTTCAAAGCGTCGCTGCTTCATTGGTACGTTAAGGAGTAGACCCTCATGTCATTTAGCTTATATGACATAGCAAATGCAGGTATCAGAGCTAACTCTGAGCTTTTACAAACCACCAGTAAAAACATCGCCAACGTTAATACCGAGGGCTATGTGCGTGAGCGCACTGAGTTCACAACCATGATCGATAATCAAGTTGGTCGTGGTGAAACGTATCGTTTACTGAATGAATTTGCGCAAAAGCAACTAAATCGAGATACCTCTAGTAAAACTTTTTTTGATCAATTCGTCACAGAAGCGAGTCGAGTTGATAGCTTGTTTTCTGAAGAGTCAAACAGCTTATCAACCAGTATCAACTCGTTTTTTAACAACATACAAGAAAGTTTAAACCAGCCTTCATCATCTGTAGCACGGTCATTAGTAATGACTGATGCACAAAGTCTAATTGACCAAATGGAGCGTTTATCAGGCATTGTTGCAGATCAGCAAACCGTAGTTAATGATCAATTAGAGATTTTCTCTGAAGAAGCAAACGACCTTATTCAAACTATCAGTGAATTAAATACTAAGATCGCGTCAGTAGATGGCACCTCACAAGAATCAGGATCTAGCTCGCTTTATAATGAACGAGATAAAGCAATTCGTGATTTATCTGAGCTAATCGATATTGAAACAGTTGATGGGCCCAATGGTTCTAAACAAGTATATATGGGAACAGGCCAAGCCTTAGTAATGCAGCATGGTGCTTTTAATCTATTTTCTTTAACGGGCGACCCTGATCCTAATTTTAAAGAATTACACTTAGATACTAATGACGGTAAAGCTATTTCGCTAGAATTAGATACAGATAAGTTAAAAGGCAAAATTGGTGGCTTACTGGCATTTCGTGACGATATTTTAGTGCCAGCACAAAATCAATTGGGTCAAATGGGTTTAACATTGGCCGATGCTTTTAATCAGCAAAATCATTTAGGTATGGATGGCGATGGCAATTTAGGTGGGGATATATTTAAAATTCCTACCGTTGATGCATTTGCTTATCAAGCTAATAACGGTAATTCGAGTATGACGGCAACGGTTGAACCTGGACAAGGCAGTAATTTGCCGGCCAGTGATTTTATTGTGAAATACAGTGATACAAATGAAGTTGAAATTTACCCTGTTGATAATAAAGGCGAGACGATTAAAGATGCCAACGGCGATGATATTTTTACTATAGCAGACGTTGACCCAGCCACAGGTAAGGTTAATTCATTAAACAACTCAGGTTTAGATTTGTTTGGTTTAGAAGTTACCCTCGATATGACTAATCCGCCAAGTGTTGATGACCAATTTATGGTTAAACTCAACTCTCAAGCATCAACAAGCTTAGAGCTTGCAACAAATCGTCCAGAAGATATCGCACTCGCTTCACCTATTCGTACTGCAAACGATATTAACAATACAGGCACTGCCAGTATTTCAGCTGGAACTGTATCTGATGTGTCAAATTTCACAGACACCCCAGCGTTACAATTACCAACAGGGTCTTTAACTTTAACAAAAAGCGCTGAAAACCCCGATATGTACACCTTAAGTGATGGTACCAATGAGACTGATCCATTTACAATTGATTCATCGGGTAAAAATATTATTCAACAAGCTGAGGCAGCGGGCGTTTTAGATGATATTACAACGCTCACTGCGGAGGAAGTTGGTTTTGACTTTAACATTGAAGGCACACCAGCTTTAGGTGACTCATTCACTATAGAGGCTAATGTAGATGGCTTTGATGATAACCGTAATGGGCAACTATTAGCTGACATTCAAAACGATAACATTGTCAGGCAAAATGTTTCAGGTAATTCAAAGAATAATCATAAAACTCTAAATCAAGCATACACTGGTTTAGTATCAGATATTGGTGTAGTTACTTCGCAGGCACAAACAAGTCAACAGGCGTTTAGCGCATTAGCAGAGCAGTCAGAAGCTTGGTATGAATCATTATCAGGGGTAAACCTTGATGAAGAAGCGGCAAACTTACTGCGCTTTCAACAGTCGTATGCAGCATCAGCGCAAGTACTTGCCACTGCTCGTTCAATATTCGACACCTTACTTAATTCGGCGAGGTAATTATGCGTTTATCAAATAACTTAATGTACCAAAATAGCGTTAATAAAATTCTTGAAGGTCAGCAAGGTGTTGCTAATGCACAAGAGCGTGTAACAACAGGTAAAAAGTATTTATCGACCTCTGAAAGCCCGTCTGCTTACTCACAAGCAGCATTATATACAAATAAAATTCAAACAAACGAGCAGTATACTAAAAATATTAATCAGTTGAATGGGCGGCTAGAAACAGAAGAAAGTATCTTACAAAGTATCAACACCACCATTCAGGCAGCCCAGGAGCTGACGATTCGAGCGGGTAGTGGTGCCATGAGTGATGATGATTTAAAATCTATTGCGAGTGAATTAAGCGAGCTGCAAAAAAGCCTAGTGAGCTTAATGAATAGTCAATCAGAAGACGGTAAATATATTTTTTCTGGCTATCAAGATACAACTCAAACCTATAGCTTTAACTCAAATACAGGTCAATACGACTATCAAGGCGACCAAGGCCAGCATTCAGTCACTATTGCACAAGGTGTTAATGTTAAATCGAGCGATAATGGCTTTAGTGCTTTTGAAAATGTAAATGCGCGTTTAAATGTTGTTGATAACGAAGGCACTGTAACGGGGAGTATTACTGCACAAAGTACTGTGTATGTAAAAAACCAAGCCGATTTTGATAAGTTCCATAAAGCAAATTATGATTTAGATCCCACAGCTACAGCTGCAGATAACTCTTTTCAGGTTGAGCTTGTCGCCGGTGTTAATCCGGGCGATCCAGATACCTATGTAATTAATGATGGTTATGGTAACCCCGTTACACCAGCAGTCACAGGTGAGTATACCGGTGAGTCTATTGAATACGCAGGCATGGAGTTTAAGCTAGAAGGCACTGCACCAGGGACATTAGAGTTCGAATTAGAGGCCCCACATAAAGAAAATGTACTCAATACTATGCAAAACTTAATCACCAATTTAAATAGTAGTTTAGAAGGTGATGAGCTTAATGATGCACTGGCAGACGGTTTAGACCAATTACAAAGCGCCAGCGAACAAGTGGTATTCACACAAGCAAGTTTAGGTGCTCGAATGAACTTGGTTGAAAGTATCACTGATTCAAATAGTGCGATAGATATCAATAATAAATCGAGTAAATCAAATTTGGTTGAAGTTGATATGGCCGAAGCAATTAGTGACTTAACAAGGCATGAAACCGCATTACAGGCTTCACAAGCAACCTTTGGTCGTTTAGCTAATTTAACGCTTTTTGATTATTTATAATTAAACTCATACGGTAAAGGTTTGCCTTTCTATTAGGCCAGTGGCAAAAAATTGTCACTGGCCTTTTTATTTCTTACATTTACAAACAAGAAGTTTTAAAAGTTATTTAAAAACAGTGGGTTGTAATTTTTCTTTGAGCTGGCACATTTCCTGCTTTTAAGTTTTACAAAGCGCGTGGTTCCTCACAAGTTCATTGGACCACAGCCTAATTAAAACTAGGAGATGGTAAAATGGCATTAACAGTCAATACTAATGTGTCGTCACTTAACGCACAACGTAACTTAACTAAATCGAGCGATGGTCTAGCAACGTCAATGGAACGTTTAGCATCGGGTATGCGTATCAATAGCGCAAAAGATGATGCAGCAGGCCTACAAATTTCAAACCGTCTAACCTCACAAATAAATGGTTTAGCGGTGGCACAGCGTAACGCCAATGATGGTATCTCAATGGCGCAAACCGCTGAAGGGGCAATGCAAGCTTCTACTGATATATTACAGCGCATGCGAGAGCTTGCGCTTCAATCTGCAAATGGTTCGAATTCAGATAAAGACCGTGCGGCCCTGCAAAAAGAAGTAACTCAATTAAAAACAGAGTTAACACGAATTGCAGAAACAACATCGTTTGGTGGTCAGCAGTTACTGGATGGTTCATTCGGTACAAAGTCATTCCAAGTAGGTGCAAACGCTAATGAAACTATTGGGGTGACTCTTAAGAGCGTTGCTGCAAGTGATATCGGCTCTTTCGAAACAACATTGGCTGGAGCTGCTGCCTCAGCACTGGGGTTAGGTCGAGCTGCTGCTGCTGCAGATAATGCTACCC
>NZ_JACDWV010000143.1:0-1501 GCF_016464105.1 Pseudoalteromonas sp. bablab_jr010
GACTGTTCAAACTACTGCTATTGCATTGGATGGACAAGCTGCTGCGGCTGATAGTGTTGCTGTAGCTGGGAGTATTAAACTGTCTTCAGATAACAGCTTTAGCGTTGTAACAGCCACTGATGCAGATTTAGGTGCTGATGCTGTTGCTATTCTTAATAATGTATCTGATATAAACATCGATACTCAGGATGGCTCTCAGAGCGCTCTAGCTATCATAGATGGTGCGCTATCACAAATTGATTCACAAAGAGCAAACTTAGGTGCGGTGCAAAACCGCTTTAGTCAAACAATCAGTAATTTAGCAAATGTTCAAGAGAACGTATCTGCTTCACGCAGTCGTATTAAAGACACTGATTTCGCATCTGAAACAGCAGCTATGACAAAAAACCAAATCTTACAACAAGCGGGTACGTCAATTTTATCGCAAGCTAACCAAATACCACAAGCGGCGATCAGCTTGTTAGGTGGTTAGTTAAAATTATAGCTTTATATATGAAAAGCGCACAAGTTGCGCTTTTTTATTGCGTAAACAATAAAATAGGTAGGCGGCATTCACTCGGTGTTCTTTTATTACAATTTTCTTATTTCTTAGTGAAACGCACAGTGGCTTTAATGCTCTTTGTAACTAATTCACTTAAAACCTTTTTGCACAAAGAGAAACAGTGAGCAGTAAATGAGAGGGGAATACGATTTAAGCGAAAAAATTTAAATAGTTTTAAAATAAAAAGTGATTAAAATCAGTTTTTTAAGTTGAAACCCTCAAATAAAATCCATTTTTTTAAAAAAAAGCCTAAAGATAAATTCGCATCTGCCGTTAACTTAACCAGTACGGAGCTTGAACATACAAATTGTGAAAGTTCTTGGTTAAATCAAAACAGATATATTACGAAAGTAATCAGGAGTTTTATCATGGCTTTAACAGTAAATACAAATGTATCTTCATTAAATGCTCAACGTAACTTGTCTAAATCAGGTCAAGGTCTAGCAACGTCAATGGAGCGTTTAGCATCAGGTATGCGCATTAATAGCGCAAAAGATGATGCGGCAGGTCTACAAATTTCAAATCGTTTAACTTCGCAGGTAAATGGCTTAGCTGTAGCGCAACGTAATGCAAATGATGGTATCTCAATGGCGCAAACCGCAGAAGGCGCAATGCAAGCTTCTACTGATATTTTACAACGTATGCGTGAACTTGCACTTCAGTCAGCAAATGGTTCGAATTCAGATAAAGATCGTGAAGCATTACAGAAAGAAGTTGTACAGTTAAATACAGAGTTAACACGAATTGCAGAAACAACATCGTTTGGTGGTCAGCAGTTACTGGATGGTTCATTCGGTACAAAGTCATTCCAAGTAGGTTCAAACGCTAATGAAACTATTGGGGTGACTCTTAAGAGCGTTGCTGCAAGTGATATCGGCTCTTTCGAAACAACATTGGCTGGAGCTGCTGCCTCAGCACTGGGGTTAGGTCGAGCTGCTGCTGCTGCAGATAATGCTACCC
>NZ_JACDWV010000144.1:0-283 GCF_016464105.1 Pseudoalteromonas sp. bablab_jr010
GGCCCAGACTCCTACGGGAGGCAGCAGTGGGGAATATTGCACAATGGGCGCAAGCCTGATGCAGCCATGCCGCGTGTGTGAAGAAGGCCTTCGGGTTGTAAAGCACTTTCAGTAAGGAGGAAAGGTTAAGTGTTAATAGCATTTAGCTGTGACGTTACTTACAGAAGAAGCACCGGCTAACTCCGTGCCAGCAGCCGCGGTAATACGGAGGGTGCGAGCGTTAATCGGAATTACTGGGCGTAAAGCGTACGCAGGCGGTTTGTTAAGCGAGATGTGAAAGCCC
>NZ_JACDWV010000016.1:0-303 GCF_016464105.1 Pseudoalteromonas sp. bablab_jr010
ACACTCCCTTTTGAAGAGTTCAATGCTCACTATAAGGTAGCCCATAATCCTAAAAGTGGTTTTGCTAATAGAGGCTTTACATTACTGCATTATAAGAAAAACATTCGTTATGAACAGACTTATAGTAACCAAATAGCCTGCGCTTTTTTGCACTGGGAGTTACTGCAAAATTTTATGGATGTTACTCAGCCTTTGGCCGATATCCCACAATTTGAATATTATCGAGAGTTTGATAAAACAACCGCAGAGTTTGATAAATCGAATGGTCGTCCAAAATATTTTTGGTACCGTGTTGAGCGCAAG
>NZ_JACDWV010000145.1:0-1024 GCF_016464105.1 Pseudoalteromonas sp. bablab_jr010
GGCGTTGTTTCCTAAAAGTTTGAACTATCTTGCCAGCCTGTGATCAGATCATCTATATCCTACTAGCCTGTGCAACAACAATGAGCAAAATCACAAACTGGTCTCACTATAATCAAGCCCTCGTTAACCGCGGTAATATTCGCTTCTGGTTTGACGAAAAAGCAACGCGTCATTGGTATAACGAATGTACTCACGGTGGGCGTGGCCGCTCTAATCATTTCTCTGATCTTGCTATTGAAACTTGCTTAACACTCAAAGCTGTCTTTGGCTTATCGTTCAGGGCACTACAAGGGTTCACACAATCGGTATTATCTTTGATGAAGCTTCCGCTTGAAGCCCCAACCTACAGTTGTCTGTGTAAGCGCAGTGCTGAGTTGAATATTAAATTTCGCAGTAAAGCCCGCACCACTGGATTTGTAGATATTGTAGTTGATAGCACAGGACTTAAGGTGTTTGGCGAAGGTGAATGGCATGCACAGAAGCACCACGTAAAGGCAAGAAAAAAGTGGCGAAAACTGCACCTTGCGGTGGATGCCAACACGCATGATATTGTGGGGGCGCAAATGACGCTCAGTAACGTCACCGACGGCGAGACCCTCCAAGATTTGATAAGACCATTACGTCGGCGTATAGATAGAGTGAGCGCTGATGGTGCTTATGATAGCCGCCGCTGCTATGCAGAAATAACTGAAAAAGGCGCGATACCTGTTATCCCGCCGAGAGAGAATGCACGCCTGTGGACTGATAAGCATCCACGCAATGAGGCTGTCATGTTGTGCAATAAGTTAGGAATCACACAATGGAAAAAGCTCAGTGGATATCATGTTCGCTCATTAGCAGAAACAGCGATGTACCGTTTTAAACAGTTGATGGGGGCTAAGCTAAATGCGCGTGATTACAATCGCCAACTGGTTGAAGCGATGATCAAAGTGAAGGCGCTAAATAAGATCAACACCCTTGGTCTGCCTAAATATCAGTAAGTTAAGTGAATTTGTTAGAGAGTTGCATTTGATCAACAAGGCCC
>NZ_JACDWV010000146.1:0-283 GCF_016464105.1 Pseudoalteromonas sp. bablab_jr010
CGGCCCAGACTCCTACGGGAGGCAGCAGTGGGGAATATTGCACAATGGGCGCAAGCCTGATGCAGCCATGCCGCGTGTGTGAAGAAGGCCTTCGGGTTGTAAAGCACTTTCAGTAAGGAGGAAAGGTTAAGTGTTAATAGCGCTTAGCTGTGACGTTACTTACAGAAGAAGCACCGGCTAACTCCGTGCCAGCAGCCGCGGTAATACGGAGGGTGCGAGCGTTAATCGGAATTACTGGGCGTAAAGCGTACGCAGGCGGTTTGTTAAGCGAGATGTGAAAGCC
>NZ_JACDWV010000147.1:0-282 GCF_016464105.1 Pseudoalteromonas sp. bablab_jr010
GGCCCAGACTCCTACGGGAGGCAGCAGTGGGGAATATTGCACAATGGGCGCAAGCCTGATGCAGCCATGCCGCGTGTGTGAAGAAGGCCTTCGGGTTGTAAAGCACTTTCAGTAAGGAGGAAAGGTTAAGTGTTAATAGCACTTAGCTGTGACGTTACTTACAGAAGAAGCACCGGCTAACTCCGTGCCAGCAGCCGCGGTAATACGGAGGGTGCGAGCGTTAATCGGAATTACTGGGCGTAAAGCGTACGCAGGCGGTTTGTTAAGCGAGATGTGAAAGCC